>JAHDCI010000008.1 GCA_020629955.1 Myxococcota bacterium
GCCTTGGTGAAGAGACCCTCACCCACGAAGACGTGCAAGTCGTCGCGCAGCGCGCGCGCACGCGCTTCGTCGGCCTGGTCGACTCCCTCGTTCGCAAACTCGGGTAGGTCTAACTCCTCCTCCGTCCCGCGTAGGAGAAAATGGCGATGCATCGCCTCGGTTCGACGACGCACTCAGGCTGCGAAGGCGAAGCAGTCTCGTGCGAGCGTCCCCTCACGACGCGGGCATTGCCTGAGGAGAGAGGGGTTTTTACGAAAAATGAGATTCTGAAATCTCCATGCTCGAAAGCAGGAATCGGAGCGATTCGAGCGACGACGTTATGGGGTGAATCGACGCGGGCTTTGCCTGAGGAGAGAGGGGTTTTTACGAAAAATGAGATTCTGAAATCTCCATGCTCGAAAGCAGGAATCGGAGCGATTCGAGCGACGACGTTATGGGGTGAATCGACGCGGGCATTGCCTGAGGAGAGAGGGGTTTTTACGAAAAATGAGATTCTGAAATCTCCATGCTCGAAAGCAGGAATCGGAGCGATTCGAGCGACGACGTTATGGGGTGAATCGACGCGGGCTTTGCCTGAGGAGAGAGGGGTTTTTACGAAAAACCCCTAAATAAAAAAACACATTCTCGTTCGACACCAACAGCAGACTTAGGCATTGTGCGTCTCGTGAGTGAAGCGATGGCTCAGGATGCGACGTCCGCGATGAATGCGCCCGCGGTCAACCTGGAGAGGTTGTCCCAGGCGAGGCAGGCTCTGCTGGGTGAGGTTCGCAAACGGATCGTGGGCCAAGACGAAGTCCTCGACCTTCTCCTCACCTCGCTTTTTGCGGGCGGACACTGCCTCCTTATCGGTGTTCCCGGTCTTGCCAAGACCATGCTGGTCCAGACGCTTGCGGAGACGCTCTCGCTCAACTTTCAGCGTGTGCAGTTTACGCCGGATCTGATGCCTGCAGATATTACGGGCATTGAGGTGCTCGACGAAGACCCGGAGACGGGGCGTCGGTCGTTTCGGTTTTCGCCCGGCCCGATCTTCACGAACATCTTGCTGGCGGACGAGATCAACCGCACGCCGCCCAAAACCCAGGCAGCACTCCTGCAATCGATGGCCGAAGGACATGTCACGAGCGCGGGGAAGACCCGCCCGCTTGATCCACCCTTTGTGGTCTTTGCAACGCAGAACCCCATCGAGCAGGAAGGTACCTATCCGCTGCCTGAAGCTCAGCTCGACCGCTTTCTCTTTCAGATCGATGTCGGCTATCCGAGCGCCGAAGAGGAACGGGAGATTGTTCGGCGTACGACAGGCACTCTTGAAGAATCCATCACTCCTGTTCTGCGACAGGAAGAAGTGATCGAACTTCGAGAGCTTTGCGCTTCGGTTCCCGTTGCAGATCACGTCATCGATCATGCCGTGGCGCTCACTCGAGCGACGCGTCCTGAGCACGGAGGCGTTCCCTCCGACTTGGCGCCTTATATCGCATACGGCGCGGGGCCCCGCGCGAGCCAGTCGCTCATTCGGGCGGCCAAAGCGCGCGCTGCGTTAGAAGGGCGCTTTGTTGCGGAGGTCGCCGATGTCCGCTCGGTCGCGCAGCCTGTCTTGCAGCATCGGATCGTTCGATCTTTTCGCGCGAGCGCAGAGCGTGTCAGCGCAGCGGAGATCGTCGAACGTCTTCTGCAAGCGACCGCCGCGAGCTAGAGAGTGTCTTCCGAGAGCGAGATGCAATCGGAGGGAATGACTCCTACGCTTGCAGAGCGGGCGCAGACCGCTGCGGAGGGGCTCCGGCTGGCCGCTCTTCGTCTCAGCCAGTCGATCCGCGGCGGAACGCATCGAAGCGAACGTTTCGGCGCGAGCTCCGTTTTTGTGGAGCATCGGGCGTACCAACATGGAGACGACCCTCGAAGACTCGACTGGAAAGCTTACGCTCGCTCGGACCGTTATGTTGTGAAGCGGTTTGAGCAAGAAGCTCAGCTTCGATCCCTGCTCGCCATCGACAAAAGCGCTTCGATGCGATGGTCCGGATTCGATGAACAAGGACCGGAGAAGCTCTTTCTGGGGCAGGTTGCTCTTGGGGCGCTTTCTCATCTTCTGCTGACTTCCGGCGATGAAGTCTCCTGTCTTGGGTTTGGATCGGCGCTCCACGGCGAACCGACGGTGGCACGCGGTGCGGGCGCGCTGCACCTCGCGCTCCGATCGCTGGCGGAAGAACGGGTCGATGCCGAAACCCGTTTTGCTGAGGTGAACGCCGGGCTCGCAGACCGCGCGCCCTACGGCGGCGCGCTGGTGATCGTAAGTGATTTTATTGGTGCTACGGCGGAGGATTTCGCGCCGCTGGCGTCACTTCGCGCGAGAGGTGTCCGGCTTGCGTTGCTTCAAACACTCCATGCAGACGAACTGACGCTTTCGGGCGATGAGGCGGCGCGTTTCGAAGGGCTGGAGGGGGAGGACTCGGTTCTCGCCGATCCCCAAGCGGTCGCCGAGGCGTACCGCACCGCGGTGGATGAGTTCATTCGTAGCATTCGAGAAGTGGCCACTCAGTTGGGGGCGACCTACGGGCTTGTCTCGGACGACGCGTCACTTGGGCCTGTCCTGAGGCAGCTCTTGGAGGCGCTCTGATGGGCCTCGTCGCTCCACTTGGCATTTTGCTCGGGCTCGGAATTCTCGTTCCTCTCTACCTTCACTTCGTCCGGGCGAAAGACGCGGAGAAGAGAACGCTTCCGACAGTGGCGCTCCTTCAGAAAGCGATGGCCCAAGCGCAGCGTACGAAGCGTTTGCGGGACGTCCTCCTCCTGGCGCTCCGAATCACCGCGGTTCTCCTTCTGGCGTTTGGGGCAGCTGGGCCTTTTCTTTGGACCAACGCACTCACGGCCGAGGCTCGTGGTCGTTACGTATTGGTGCTCGACGATTCGATGTCGATGGGCGCCGAGGATTCCTCTGGCAACCGCTTCGAACGGATGCGCGAGGAGGCCCTTGAGGCGGTCGCGAACTTGAGTCCTGGCTCCGAGATGGCGGTGGTCCTCGGGGGCGCTCCCCCGCGGCTCTTTGTGCCGCCGACTGAGGAGCGTGCGATTTTGGAACGTCGGCTTCAGGAGCTTGAGGTCAGCGGCCGGGGTACCGCGCTCGGCAGTGCGATCGAGACCGCGGAGCGGATCGCTTTGCGCGGTACGGGCGTTCGCCGGGTTGTCGTCTACTCCGACTTTGCGGTGCATAGCGGACCTCCGGATGCCTGGACAGGCGCCGGACAAGTCGAACTCCGTTGGGTTCGAGTCGGGGATCAGGATGCTCCTCCGAATTGGTCGCTTCGTGAGTGCCGAGCCGAGCTCGATCCGCTCGACCCATCCGGCGAGCTCGCGATCTTAAGCGCGTCCCTATCCGGCCCCGCCGGGGAGGTGCAGGTCTCTCTCCGTCGAAACGAAGAGGTGATGGAAACCCGAGAGATCCGCCAAGGCGACTCCGCGACTCCGATCCGATTCCGGATAGCGAAGGATGCGGCGGTGAGTGGGCTCGAGCTTGCGCTTGAAGGAAACGAAGACGCGCTTGGGGCGGACGATAGCTGCCAGGTCGCGCTCTCTCAAAATGCCCGGACTCGAGTGCTGATCGTTCGCGGTGAGGTGCACTCCGGTCGCGTGAACGATGAGGTCGCGTTTTTGAGTCGCGCACTCGAAGTCTCACCGACCCATCCGGAAGTTCGGGTGCTTGACCTCGCGAGCTTTGAGGCGTCCCCGTTACCAGAGATGGATGTCTTGGTGCTCGCGAATACGCCGCGATTGAGCGACCAGCGTCGCGTCGATGTATCGCAAGCGCTTGAAGAAGGACGCGTTGGGATATGGGTCACCGGTGGCGAAAACTCGGGTCCATCCCTTCGAAATCTTCCTGCCTTTGGCCCGCGGCGGGATCTCCCGGCGGGCACAGAGGTTTCGGGTGGTCCTCTTGATGGCGCCCGAATCACAAAAGTTCGGAGCGTCGACCCACAAGGCTTCGATTCTTTGATCCATGTGGGCGACGTTCCTCTTTTTGGCCGCCTCGAACGCGGCCGGGGTAGAGCGTCGATTTTTGCAGGGGGCTTCGACTTCGAGTGGTCGGCGCTTCCACTTCATCCGGGGTTTGTGGCCTTTGTCGATGCGGAACTTCGTTTCTTGGCGGGAGCTCGCAGCGGCATTTCAGATCGTATGACCACCGGCGACGTATTGCGGTTGCCCGAAGGAACACGGGTGGTCTCGCCAGATGGCGAGACGTTGGTCCGCGCGCCGGCCAATATGGAAGAGCCCGCGGACGGCTTGGTCGCGTTTGGCGAAACCGGCCGTGCGGGGCTCTATCGGATCGAGGGCGAACGTCTCGATTTGAGGATCAGTGTTCAGGCTCCGGCGAGCGAATCGCTCCTTCAGCCACTCGAACTCCCGGAAGCGTCTGCCGGGGCTACTGTTCGGGCTCAGGCTCAGGGCGAGCAACAACGCCGCCCCCTTGCGGACGTGTTCTTTCTGCTCGCTGCGATCGCATTAGTGCTTGCGGGTTTGGTGCGGAGCGGGCTCGGAGCGGCAGTCTATCGTCGATGGGGAAGGGGCTAAGGCCCCGGGCGGGACCGGACATGGCCCGCCGGAACATCCCGTAGCGCGCTCCTGGATGCCACATCAAGAAGCCATCTGAACCACCAAAACGAGCGCCTCGAATCTGCTGGGCGACAACGCGTCCGTTCCAGCCTTCGTGACCCGCGCCGCGCGAGAACGCTTGCAGGTAGGGGCGAATCACCGGCCGTGGACCAACACGCCGACGAAGCGCCGAGACGCCATCTTCGATCAGGAGGCGCGAACGGTTCGCTTGGCCAACACGCCAAGTGCGCATCGCGTTGAGGTAGAGCATCGGAGAGATGACTTCGACGTGGTCCGCCCACGCGCGCAGATCTTGCCCAAGGCCAGAGGGATCACCTTCGCGATAGGCTGCGAGACCAAACACATCGACGCCGACCGGAATGTGGATCGCGCGGTCGATATTCTGGAGCAGTTCGATCAAGACGTCGGAACGGCTCTCGCCTTGGTCGGCGGGGTAGCGCGCGTATTGAACTCCTTCGTCGACGGGGAAACGAACGTAGTCGAGCTGTACTTCATCGAAGCCCATCTCTTCGGCTTCCCGCGCCAACTCCACGATCATCTCGTGGTTGTCCCGGTTGTAGGGGTCGAGCCAGGTTCCGCCGGTTCCCCACGAGGTCCACGGACGATCGCGACGAATGTGGAGGATCGAACGTTCGGGATAACGGGCAGGGAGAAGCGGGTCGGCAAAACACACGATTCGTCCGATCGTGTAAACCCCGGCCTCCTTAATGTCGCTGAGCAGTTGCTCGGGCTCTTCGATCCAGTTCTGCTCTTGGTCGGCGAGTTCGGGAACGTCCGTGTCATAGGTAACGCGGCCGGAGCCGTCTTTGAGATCGATGACCACCGCGTTGGTCCGAGTCGCTTCGACGAGCTCCACGACATCTTGCGCGGTGCGTCGTCGAAACCAGTTGCCCGGAAGGTAGACCCCAGTCGCTCGCTGACCTGCTTCCGTGATCTCGTCGTAATACGGGTCGGTCTCGGTTTCGGCGGTTTGCTCCCGTTCACCACTGCCTTCTGCGCTCTGTGGTGAGTCCGCGTGGGAATAGTTCGCCACCATCCCCGCCATGGCGATCAAAACCAAACACACCGAAAACCTTTTCCCAAGCATCCCTATCGACCTCCTCAGCGCACCTTCTGCGCAGAACGCGATCGTATCGGAAACCTGCCCGCGAGTGCCACAAATATGCACATGTAGCACATGCGGAAATTGCGGAAAATATGAATGAGATCCGTAGAACCGGACCGAAGTTCAAGAAAAAGCCAATGAATCCGAATCGTTTCTTCGGCTCCCAAAACGACGCTGAGCGACCTCGTTGTCAGGGTGAAAGGTGAGTAAATTCAGTGGCTTAACGTTCTCGGTGAAATCCGGTCACCATTTCACCGTGTGTGAAAACTGTAACGACCGGCATGCGAATGCCTAGAATCAATGATTGTGTATTGACGACCGGGTGTCGGAATCGATAGCCTCAGGGCTCGATGTTGACGTCCCCTTATTCCAGGATTCGAAGCACTCCGTGAGCAGAGCGAGAGTCATCGCAGCCGGCAGCACAGACGTCGGCATGAAGAGACAACACAACGAGGACAACTTTACCGTCCTTGAAGAGGATCACCTCTATGTCGTCGCAGACGGGATGGGAGGACACGCATCCGGGGAAGTCGCGAGCCAAATGGCCATCGACACCCTCCGCGAGTTCTTCTCAGCCACGAGCGCGGATCCGGAAGCGACCTGGCCATACAAAATGGACAAGTCGCGAGGGTACGAGGAGAACCGACTGATCACGAGCATCAAGCTTGCGAATCTTCGGATCTTCGAGGCGGCCCAAAGGGATTCCAAGTTGCGCGGTATGGGGACGACTTTGGTCGGTATCCTCATCGTCGATGACGGTGTATTGATCGCACACGTCGGCGACTCCCGCGCCTATCGCGTTCGCGATGGCAAGATGGAGCAGCTCACCGAAGATCACTCGCTTCTCAACGATTACATCAAGATGAAGCGTCTCACCGAAGAAGAGATTGCGAACTTCCCGCACAAGAACGTCATCGTTCGCGCCCTGGGTATGAAAGAGGGGGTCACCGTCGACACCACCCTCGATCGCCCACAACCGGGGGACATCTACGTTCTCTGCAGTGATGGTCTTTGCGGGCCTGCCACGGACGAAGAGATTCGCCAGGTGGTGGTCGCGGAAGGTGCCGACTTACAGTCCGCCTGCGACAAGCTTGTGCAGAAGGCGAACGACAATGGCGGACCAGACAACATCACGGTCGTCCTCGCCAAGGTCGTCGGCTCGGCAAGCTGAGCTACCTCAACTGCAATGCGAAAAGCCGAGCCCAGTGCTCGGCTTTTTTGTTATCGGCATGATGATGTTAGTGCGTGTTTCAAATCGCTAGAAGGGCCCTCTTCCGCCAGGGCCTCCGATCCGAGTTTCGCTCTTCCTTCGATATACCCGGCATGTCGTCCGCTTTCCGAACCTCCGGTCGGCGCCCTGACGAAAGATCATCCCTTCTATCGATTTGATCCCCGCACTAGCGGGTTTCGAGTCGCTGAATATTCTCTCTCGCTCGGCTTGCGGCGGAGGGGTCACGGGCCTCGACCTCGCGGATATATCGTTGGTAGGTCTCGATCGCGAGTTCGTTCTGGCCGACCTGCTCGTAGCAGATCGCGAGGTCGAAGAGCGTGCCTTCGGAATGGTCGCCGAGTTCGAGCGCGCGCGTATAGTGAACGATCGCTTCGCCGTAGCGTTCGATGGAGCGAAGGCAGATGGCCAAGTTGAGGTGAATCTGTGCGTTATCCTCGTGCGCCGCAACAGCCTGCTCGAGAAGCACGACGGCCTCTTCGTTTCGCCGAGCGCGCCGGTAGGCCACGCCGAGGTTGTTCATCAGGTCTGGATTGTTGGGGTGGCGCGTGAGGCCGGAGCGGTACGCCGTGATCGCGTCATCGAGACGCCGGAGGCGTCGGTACACTGCGCCGAGGTTTCCCCAGTGTGTCGGTTCGTCCGGTGCGAGTTCGCACGCGCGGCGAAGAGGCTCGACCGCTTCTTCGTAGCGGCGAAGGCGGATAAGGGTAGCGCCAACGAGACCATGCGCTTCCCCACTCTGAGGCTGTAGCTCGACTGTTCGGCGGTACTCGGCGAGAGCGGGCTCGAGGCGGCCAAGGCGTCGCAAGATCGAGCCGGTCGACATATGTGCGGCTGCGTAGCTCCCTCGGTCGCGGATGGCGGCCTGACATTCGGTGAGCGCCTGCTCAAGTCTTCCTGCGCGCTTGTGATTAAGACAAAGGCGGTAGTGAACTTCAGCCTCATCCGCGCGCGCGTCGGGGGTGAAAGAGAGGAGCGAGGCACCGGTGATGGCGGCGGAGAGCAGAAGTCGTTTGGGCATCTTTGCTAGGACCGTCCTGGGTTGCCAATGATTCACTGCGATCGTCTCTCTTCCTGACATCGGATGACGGCCACGCCCGTTTCCGAATAGATTCACGGTAGATGATCCTCCGGGTTTTTAGAAGCCCGCTCAGCACAACGAAAAAGGGCGATGGTCTTCCATCGCCCTTCTTCCCACGGTTGGCTTCTCTTTAGCAGTCGTCCGAAACCGAAATGGTCTCTACAAGCCCTTCGCGGATCTGGTCACAGTACGTTCCGCTGAAGCGAAGCGCCCGGCCCCGAATCGTGTAGCCCGCGGGGGGGACGACGCGACCGTCCTGTCGAACTTCAACTTCGTCCGGACGTTCTGGCGGCGCGGTCAGCGCGAATTCACAGTCGGTGGTCGCCGCGATGATCGCTTCGAGCGCGGATGTGAGTGCCGGTCCATCGACAGCCTCATAGTATCGGGTGGCGCCGGCGCGTGCGCGCCCACCGGCGTCTGCGAACTGGTTGAGTGCTGTCTGAAGGGCGGGGATGCCGCTAGTGTCACCGCTGGGTTCGGGGCCGACAATCCCGAGGACAAAGGTATCGACGCCGCTGCCGCGGAGGGCGCTGATGGCGGAGACCGTTGCCGGCACGGTCGCGCCGCAGTTCGGTTCTGGAAGACCATCTGTCGCGAGAATCACGAATCGGTTCCGCGACGTCGGATTCGCGTCGATATAGCTTTGGACCGTGGCAAAGGCTGCTGGCGTCGGCGTATCGCCAGCGCGTGGGTCGACCGTCACGAGGCGAGCAGAGATTGTGCCGGCTGTCCCGAAGTCGATCGGCACATCAACACTGGTCGCCACGTCGCAGTTGTTTCGCTCAACCGTGCCATCCATCTCCGGGAACGTCAGCATACCGAGAGCAGATTCCGAGAGCATCGGAAGAACCGTGCTCATCGCAGACTGAAGATCCATCCAGCGCGTACCGCCAGAGGTAGAGGGCCAATCCATGCTGCCGGACCGGTCGACCACGAAGAGGAGTTCGATATCTTCCGGCGTTACTCCAAGGGTTTCGTTGTACGGCTCGCAGCAGCTCGCTTCGCAGTCCGGATCGGCGCAGTCGGTCAGTCCATCGCAGTCTTCGTCGCGTCCGCCAGAGCAGACCTCGGCACGTGGGGTGACGACGCCGGAGCATGCGCCCCATTCGGAGTCATCACCAGAGCCTTCGCAGCGCTGAATGCCGCTCTCGCATTCGCCGACATCCTCGGTACCCGCGGGGCCCGAATAACACGAGCGGGAGTCGCCGAGTGCACAAGTGCAACCTTCGTCGATACGCCCGTCGCAGTCCTCATCGAGGACGCCATCACATTCCTCGGTGTCGGGAAGAACTTCGCCCATGCATTCGCCCCATTCGGAGCCGGTCGTGGTGAGCACACACATTTCGCTTCCGGAGCGGCAGATTCCGCGATCGGCAGTCCCGTCGGGGCCTGAGTAGCAGGAGCGCTCTTCGTCGGTTCGGCACTCACAACCTTCGTCGACTTCGCCGTCACAGTCATTGTCGACTCCGTCGCAGACCTCGTCACCAGGTGTCCCCGAGCCGAGGCAGATATCCCACTCACCGAATTCGAAGTCGGAGATGCATCGCTGGCGACCGAGCACGCACGCGCCGACGCCGGCAAACGAAGGGTCGGCGACGTAACAGCGCTGTTCTGCGCCGGGGGAGCATGTGCAATCTTCGTCGACACGACCATCTGAGTCATCGTCGAGTCCGTTGTCGCAGGCTTCGCCGCCTTCGCCGCCGCCCGAGTCTCGCCCGCCGCCACCGGTATCTTCACCAGCGGAGCCGTCGTCGTTCATTCCGGAATCGGAGCGCCCAGTTGGCGGCGGCTCCCCCGAGCAATCGCAAGCGGCGAGTCCGAGACAGAAAATAAAGAAAGCAGAAGGAAAGCGTACAGAGCCCAAGCGCATAATCCGTAGTGTAGAAGGGGGAGCGTAAAACTCCAGTCGAGACCGGAGTCTTTCAGCGAACGTTTTTCACGTTCGGCGACGGCGGATGAAGAAGAGCAATCCGAGTCCGAAAATCCAGCTTGCATGATCCTTGGTACTCGCGGCAGCGCAGGTTCCGACGGCACTTCGATAGATACCGGTCGGTGGGGGACCCGCGTCGAAGCCTCCCGCATCGAAGCCCCCCGCATCGAAGCCGCCCGCGTCAAAGCCACCGGAATCCGGAATGCTCGCATCTGGCGTGGAGGCGTCGGGCGTCCCGGAATCTACTCCGGTATCGGGACTTCCCGTATCGGGCATACCCGAATCCATCACGCCCGTGTCGGGAACGCCTACGTCGGGCATGCCGGCATCCATCGGCGGAGCGCCGCCGACGTCGGTAAATGCGGTTTGAACCATCGCCGCGTGGTGGGCGAGACGGACATAAAGCGTGTTGCCAAAGCAGAAGCCGTTGACCCGCGACGCGACGCCAATGATACGCCGATCGGCCGTGAATGCGGGCCCGCCGGAATCGCCGTAACAGCCTACTGGTTCGGATCCACCGATCTCGATTTCGCCCGCGAAAGTTCGTGAAATGCTGGACGTCCGATGGCGCTTTTCGCCGACGAGCGAGGGGGGAACAGAGGAGGGGTGCAAACCGGATTGTTGCGTTCCGTAGCCGACATGATGTGTCAGATCGCCAACGCTCACCTCACCGTTTGTCTCGACCCAATCGTGGATTTCGTATCCAGACGAAAGTTCGCGATCCAGGATCATCAGTGCGAAGTCTTTGTTGTCCCATGGTCCGCCGCACGCCGCGCCTGCTGGCGTACGGAGCTCGGAGACGCGGGCAACCTCTGTCGCGATATTGGAGTGCGTACCTGCGCGCAGCGAGATCCCCGACGCCGACGCGAGTCGGTTAAACTGATCGCAGACGCAGTGAAGCGCGGCCACCGCAATGCGGGGATGAATCAACGTTGTCGTGCATTGACCCGCGCCCGAGCCGCCAAAGCTTGTGCGAAGAAGCAATACTCCTGTCCACTCAGTCGGACCAACGGGCGTCGCACCGATAAGTGGTGCTTCGCTCTCTCCGATCTCCTCGTACGTGGGTGGGGCTCCAACGCATGCGCTGAGCAACAAGATCAAAGCCAGAGAAAGACGCGCCACTGTACGAAAGATGCACCAGAAATGGGCAAGGGATCAAGAGTGGCGTGGCGGAGGACCTGTTTCGCCCGCTTTTGCGAAGCGCGCTCACTTTCGTGACCGAACGTTCTCAACTGGACGAAGCCATCATTTATACGCATTCTTCCCCCATGCGTTTTTCGATTCTGCTTTCTGCTGCGCTATTGGCGTCGTGCTCGAATGTCGCCCCTGAATCGTTGGAGGAGTCGGAGATCGGGTTTGTCGAATCTCTCCTCTCCCCTGCCCAACGGCGTGAACGCGCGGGTCAAATCCGGGATGCTGCGGCTGCAGCGGGAATGACCGAAGGCTGGCTCCTCGCTGGCATCGCCGACGCCGAGACCGGCATGTCGCATTGCCACTCGGAACTCACGTGGGCCTGCATGGGGCCCTCGAGCCCAGACTGCGGCGGAGGCCCGGTGGTTGCGGGCGCGGGAGATGGTCCCTGCCCCGACCGTCAAGGAGGGCTCGGAATGTTTCAGTTCGACGCTGGGACGTACGAGGAGACCCTCGCCCGGGAGGGGGATCGAATTTTGAGCATCGCCGGCAACGTTGCTGCAGCGGTCGACTTTGTCGCGAATATGGTGATTCGTTCGACGTTTATCGATGGCGTCTCGAACCGCGCCGAAGCGATCGAATGGATGAACGGTGTGCGCATTGGAAATGCGCGCTGGGATCCGTGGGTGAGCACGGTCGTTCGCTACTACAACGGATGCAGCCCGACTCGTGCCTGTTGGGCCAACCGCTACCCCCGCTACCGCGATTTTACCGCCGACGTCTACAACGAGATGGGCGCTGACTTCTGGGGCATGTCGAGTGGGGGGACCTACGCGGCAGCTTGGGTCGAGCAAACGTTTCCGCTCGCCTCCGAAGCGTTCCCGCTCGCACCTGGCGAAGAGTATATGGGCTTTTTGACCATGAGAAACGTTGGTACCGCCGAGTGGAATCCTGGCGAGGTGTTCCTGGGAACGACCGAGCCCCGCGACGGGGTTAGTGCGATTCGCGGCCCGGGCTGGGTCTCTGGCAGCCGCGTCGCGACGGTTCCCACCGTCATCGAAAATGGAGAGGAGGCGCGATTCGAGTTTTCGATCCAAGCGCCCACCACCCCCGGCACATATCCGCAGTACTTTAATCTCGTGCACGAGGAAGAGGGGTGGTTCGCTTCTCCCGGGGACGATGTTTTGCAAATCCGCGTGGAGGTCGAAGCGCTCCCATGTCCGGGAGGTCTCGGTGAGACATGGGAATGTGATGGCGACCAGCGACAGCGCTGCATCGACGCTAGCCTTCAGCGCCAAACCTGTCCCTCGGGCTGCGTCGACGGAGCGTGTGCCGGAACGCCGGATGATGCGGACGGTGACGGCCACAACTCCAGCGTAGATTGTGACGACAATAACCCTTCGATTTTCCCTGGAGCGGACGATCCATGTGGGGACGGCATCGACTCAAACTGCGACGAACGACCCGACGATTGCGATCCTCCGCCCCCGAGCGGCCGCGATGCTGGGGTCGGCTCCGACGCGGGCGGCGGCTTCGATGGAGGAACCATGGACGATGCGGGCGGCGGCGATCGTGACCCGACCACCGGGGCAGGTTGCGGCGGCTGCTCAACCTCCGGCTCTCAGCCTCATTTCTTTGCTGTCTTTGGTCTGTTGCTCTTCGCGCGACGTCGCCGCCAATAGCATTTGGTGAAAAGGGCGAATTGGGGCATCGCCAAAGCTCGAGGACGCGAATCGGGGCCCGCCGCGGTCTGTGACTCAAGGCGTCGATTTATCGCGTCCCTGCGATTGCAGGTGACCTGGTTTTAAGTGCCGCTTTCACCCACGTGGAATCGAGCATCACGGCTCCCTCGACAAAGATCTGGCGTCGTTCGTGAAGCGAGGAGCCCTTTCGCTCTTGAACGATCACCCCGTCCGTTTGGTTTCGGCACGTGTCTCGCGCTTTCGATAGGGCGGCGTTGCGAGATTCTGGACCATGGTCTTTTTCACCAGCCTCCACGGCTTTGGCGAGACATGCTGCGTTCATGAAACGCGTCTTGCTCGTATCAAAACCCGTCCAGCCTCCGTGGAACGATAGCAGCAAGAACCTCGCGCGGGATTTTGCCCTCGGCGCGACTCGATATCGGCCGGTGGTGCTGACGCGGCCGGGAAGTCACGCGCCCAGCGAGTCTGCGAGAAGCTGGGGCGGAATTCCTCCGGAAGCCGAAGTCGAGCAGTGGCCTGTCTACCGAGCGGAGGGTGCGGCATTTTCACCACCGATCCTCGACCAAGTCTCTGTTCTTGGTGCCCTCGCGTTCGATGGTGTCGCGCGTCAAACGAAACTCTGGAGCTTTTTCTTCGCGCCGAATCCGAAGACCGCAAAGGTCGCAAAGATCAGCGCGAAGCTCGCGAGGAAAAGAAGCGTGCATATCGTCTGCTCCGAGCCGAGTCCCCAAGCCTCGCTCGAAAACTCGCTCTTCGCGGATTTGAACATTGTGCTCTCGGAGCGAACTCGCTCCCGATTTGAACAAGAGGGATTCGACGCAGTCCGTATCGATCCCGCGATTTCCCCTCTTGAACCCATCCCGGCGCGTGAACGTTTACAAGTGCGCGAACGCCTCGGTTTGCCAGCGGATCGCCCTCTCGTGGTGTTCGCCGGCGACCTGTGTACCGGAGGGGGAGGGGAACGGATTCTTGCAGCGCTTCATCGCTACCCGGACGGTCACTTGGTGATGGCAACGCGCGATAAAACAAGTGCTTCGCAGGAAAAGCGGGACGCATTGAAGCGAGAGTACGAAACGCTCTCCGAGAGAATCTCGTGGCTCGGAAATACGCCCGATATTCTCTCGTTGCTCGGTGCTGCGGACATCGTCGCGCTGCCCACAGATAGTCTCTACGCGAAAATGGACTACCCCTTGGTATTGCTAGAGGCGATGGCGATGGGTGTTCCGGTGCTCGTCACTCGGGGAACCCCGGCGGAGGAACTCGAGTCGGCCGGCGCAAAGGTCTGCGATTTGGAAACTGCGGAGATCGCGAAAGCTCTTGCCGCGGGTGTTCGTTCCGGGGTTGATGCTGAGAACGCAAAGCGGGTCGCGTCGCGATTTTCGAGGCAGCGCATGGCCAAGAGCTACGAATCCCTCTTCGACTCGTTGCTCTGAATCGTCGTTCGGATCAGGGTCTTTCGGAGGGACGCGAGAAAGATGATGCAGGACGAAACCGAACGAAGCCGGGCCTACTACGACGACTTCGCTGCGCGCTACGAAGACCCGCGCGGCGAGGGGTATCACGCTATGCTCGATCGTCTCGAGACTCTAGCCTTGAAGCCCTACGCGCAGGGAAAGCGAGTGCTCGAACTTGGATGCGGCACCGGTCTGATCATGGACCGAATCGCGCCCTATGCAGAATCCTTAGTCGGAATCGATCTCTCGCCAGGCATGGCGAAGAAAGCGCAAGAACGAGGACACGACGCGCGTGTTGGCTCCGTCACCGATCTGCCCTTCGAAGATCGTAGTTTCGATGTCGCTTTTAGCTTCAAGGTCCTCGCGCACGTGCCAGAGATCGAAAAGGCGCTCGCGGAAGCGGCGCGGGTTGTGCGCCCAGGTGGGGTGATTCTCGCAGAGTTTTACAATCCAATGAGCCTTCGGTATCTCGCGAAAAAGGCAGCCGGACCTCAGCCGATCAGTGACGGTCGAAACGAAGCGGACGTCTTTACCCGATGGGACCTCCCATGGGCGATTTCGTCTCATCTGCCCGAGAACGTGGTGCTCGAAGATACGATTGGCGTTCGCGTCTTTACGCCCATCGCAGCGGTGCACCGGCTGCCCGTCATCGGCCCTTGGCTGCGCCGCGGAGAGGAGCTCGCGATGCATACTCCGCTCCGCCATTTTGCGGGCTTCTTGATCGCAGTTCTTCGGCGACAGGCGTAGTGCCGCCCGAAGCGCCGGCGAATCTTGGCCGCCCTTACTCTTCCTGGAGGAAGTCGCAGGAGGAATCCTCAAGGCATTGATGGCCGAGAGGATCGCTATAGTAGCGAAGGTCTTGCCCGGAGGTGGCTCCCCATCGCGCGACGAGGTTGATGATGTACTGGCTCGTATCCCACGGGTCGACATCTTCGGTGTAGAAGACCTTATCAAAGCCATGCACGCCGTTTGGAATCGCGTAATAGTTCAAGAGGCCGCTGATGTCGCCACCGACGACCGGGCGCCATGGATCGACCCGCGGATTCATCGGGCCTGACGCCCGCACCCATCGTAGCGGCCGGTCGAGACTCGGAGGGGTTAACGCGTCCGGTTCAATCGATTGCGCTCGACCATTCGCCGAGAACCTCTGACGACCTTCGGCGATATTGTCGATGTCGAACAGAAAGTTCTCTGCGCCTTCGATTGGGTGTCGACCGAGGCGGTCCACGCCCTCAAGCACGTGCTGTTGGATCAGAAGGTCGTTGGGAGTTGCGACGCCGTCGTAGAGCTCTCCAAACCACTCGGGTGCGGTCCACTCTCGTAGCCACGGTGGAGCGCCAGGTGGGGCGAAGGGGAGAAGTCCTGCCGCACGTGCATAGGCGTTGCCCGCAGATACGGGAACACTCTGATCCCCGGTCGCGTTCAGGACCAAGAGATTCTTCGGGGCTGCGGGAATGTCGGTACTGCCAACCGGTTCGAGGAACACGCGACGGGCAAAATTCACCGGGTCCGCGGGGTCGAGTCCAACTTGGGCGAGCATGAGGAGCCGGCGAAGAGATGGCGTCTGTCGCTTCATTCCAAACCCGGAGTGGGGGGAGATTAGCGGGCTCTCGGCGGCGAACTCCTCAAGGGCGTAGCTTCCGCACCGTTCACAAGCGCTGGGGTCAACACCGAATTGATCGATAAGAATGTCCGGTGCGCGTGGAGTCTGAAGCCGACAGTGCTCAAACTCGACTTCGAGGGATGCGCCTCGATAGATCTCGATTTGAAGCGGATCGTCTTCGTCCGCGGGGAACGGAATGCGGAACGCGCCGCCGACCCCATTCGTCGCGCCGGCACATGCAACCTCGTTGTTCTCAAGGTTCCGAACCATCATGACGCTATCTGGCGCGAGGGCGTCGTCGGGCACACAGGCGAACTCTGTCTCCGCGCGGGTATTTCCCAGCGCAGAGAGGAAGTAGAGGGAATGCTCTCCTTCGGCGCACGAAGTGTTTTCTCCGAAACTTGCCGCAGGCCGGCTCATCACGAATGGCCCCATCATTCGCAAGTGCATCGCGGCGCGCACAAGCCCCATATCGATCCGAGCTGCGACGTCGGTAAGACCACCAGCGCCGACGATCGGCGCGACAGATCGGAGCGCAGGTTCGGCGCCTCCGGTGATTCCCGTAACGATGCCGCCCAGGGAACCGCCAGTCATCGAGATATCAACATCGGGACCACCGAAATCGGGGCGTCCATTGCCGTCGAAGTCTCCGGCGATATCGCGACCATCGTATTCGAACAGGTCTGCGTCGTACTCGAGCGGATCGTCTCCGATCATCCCGAGCGCCATGGGCGTGGCTCTTCGCCCGTCGAACGAGCGAATGATTTGAATCGCCCGCATGTGGTCGAGCACGGTCTGCCGGAGCACGTCCCGCGTATGGAAGACATACGCTGTCCAGAAATCTGCGCCGCTATCGGGCGTTCCATCTCCGTTCACATCGGGCGCGCGACCATCCACCAGCGCGGGGGCGGTCGGGCTCAAGCAAACGCTCTGGAACAGGATCTCAAGCAAGTTCCCAATGCCATCTCCGACCGGGAGACCGTGGCCTTCCGCATTCAACATGGATGCCGCGATTCCGTGCTGGAGCATATAGCCGGCAAAGGGAATCGGTTCGGCGGCCGTGCTGCTGTAGCCGTGGACATAGAAGGCAACCGGGAAGGGCTGTTGATGCTCTGGGGTCTCTTTGGGCACGAAAGTCAGCATCGATACGCGCTCTCGGCCGATACGTCCCTCGCCAGATTGGGAGTCGATGGAGAAACTCTCCGTGAGGTCCGTCTCGCCGCCCTCGCCAAGGTAGTAGGGCGTGTCGTGAAAAGTTAGAGTGACGTGATCGAGATCCTCGTAGGTCGTCAGAACGTCTTCTACCTGCTCCTCTGTCAGTCCCAGCACCGCTGTCCCTGCCGTGCGGACGACCTCCAGGAACCTGTCTCCCGGTGCGACGATCGCGCTCCCTTGCACCTCGCATGCACGTCCGCCCTGCAACGTTGCGGGCACATAATCGACCGGAAACTCGTCGGCGAGACGTGCGAAGGGGCCCTCTCCGTAGAGGCCTGCGCGAAGCGTGTCGATATCCTCGTAGATGCTTTGTGTCGTAAAGGTCCACGCGAAGGCGATTTCATCCCAGCCGTTCTCCGCGAGCGAACCATACGTATCTGGGTGTCGCGAGAGGAGCTCCGGGAGTCGGTTGAGCTCTTCGTATTGTGAGTAGTGGTGCACCCCGTCGAATGGGGAACGGACCGATTCGCCGTTTTCGCCAACAAGGCGCTCGGTGACAACAACCGCATACGTGCGGCGTCCGCGAAGCGGCAGAATCGGACGCAAGATGAGAGTCTTGGTCTCTCGCTCGTAAAACCATGTCATCTCGTCGACGGTCGAGAGCTCGTCTTGAATCGTGCCGTCGAAGGTGTTTGGGTGGTCGAGGTGCCCATCGAAGTCTGTGTCTTCACCCGGGTCAAGGACGCCGTTTCCGTTCACATCTTCTTCAACCGTCTCGAAGAGCAGGTTCGACTCTGTGCTGCGCGGGTCGTGCTCGAAATAGAGATCTGTGCGGTCGAGCACGTAGTGGAAGTTGCCCGAGTTCACATCGAGGGGCATTGCCTCGCCGGTCTCCATGTCGACGACATACACCGCGTGACGACGGAACCCTTCTTCGCTAAACGCCGCCGAACCGCCGCCCTGACGTTCAAAGAAATCGCGCACATCGACGTGTTCTGTGAACGGGATCGTGATCGCCCCGTACGTTCCCCATCCATCGAGACGGTCGAACTGTTCTCGGGTTTGTCGCTCAAACGCAGTCGGTGCGACCAGCGATACGTTGATGCGGCGGCCGGTAGGGGAGGTGGGGTCCGGCCACGTCGCGACATCGTTCGGTAGAGGTAGCTCAGGGAGTGGGTCAGCGCCCAAATCCCAGAGGATCTGTGGACCATTGCCTTCTGGCGTGGCCCGCCAAGCGAGCGGTAACCCACCGTCCTGGCATGCGCCAAGAAGAGCACAGATGGCCGCGAGCGCTGGGAGAGTTCGCACGAACGAAAACGACATAGAAGGGAGCATTCCACAGAGTGGAAATCACTTCCATGCGAGACCACACCCGGGGGTCATTTTCGAAGACGAGGAAATTTGTCAGCGGTCCCGAAGTTGACGCGCGAAATACTCCGCGAGGATCTCATCAACCTCATCGCGGTGGTGAAGCCACGCGAAGTGCCCTCCGGGAAGTCGATGATGGCGACCATAACGTGTCCCGAATCGCCGGAGACTCGGCGCAGAGCTCATTCGGTCGCGCGATCCTCCGATCGTGCACACCGCGCGGCGGGGCAAGCGTGGCGCGCGGTGGCGTCGAGCCACGCCGCTGATGAGTATCAGACCGTCAATATCGAGCTGCCTCGCATGAGCGCTCGCCCCGATCGCACCATTCGATAGACCCGCGAGAAATATGGGCGCACCGGCAGGCAAAGAGCTTCGGAGCAAGGTCAGCTCGCGCTCGATTCGTTCTTTTGGCCATCGCCCCATCACGCCATCGCTCGGACACGCCACGCGAAGCCTCGCGCCTCGTGCAGCACGAGCCATCTCCGCACAGGGGAGCACAAAGTTTCCGCCGCCCCCGTGAAGGAAGAGCACTCCTCCGCGCGCCGCGGGCGTTCGAAAATGCACCGTGGCGTCAAGGCCGCCCCACGAATGAAATAGCGGCGTTGGGACAAAGGGAGATGCCGCGCGAAGGTCGCGATAGGCCTCCAGCATGGCCGGCTGGAGCCCGGCGGCGTCCGCGTGAAGATAGGGGAGGAGATGTGCCCCGAGGAGAGCGATATCCGCTTCGTCGAACGGCTCATATGGGCCGTCGAAGCTCCTCGGGCAGAAAGCGGGGAGCACTGGAAGTGCGAACAGAACGAGGAGTCGACGCTTGCTTCGTTTATCATCCGAAAGCCATCGGAACGCGACGCACGCGATCATCAACAGCCATCCTGTGGGAGAGAGCGGAAGGAAAATGCCTCCGATGAAGAGTAGAGCGAAGAAGAGCTTCACCACTCGTTAACCGGCAAGGTCGCGGTGTGGATTCCTTCGCCGTTGATTTACTCCAATCCCGCTTCCCGGTATTTCACCCATTCAAACGTCATCCAGCGCTCGCCATGTGAGTACAATACTTGCCGATCAAATCGGACGCATGTGCGCAAGCAAACTCCCACGTTCGACAGTGGGAGTAGATCAACGGGCTGCTAGGGCTCCCCGAGAAAGCTCCGCTCTGGCCTCGACGTTAACGGTCCGATGGAGCCTCTGCTTCAGAGGTTTCGTCCTCTGCGCTCGCTGGATCGATGACAAGTTCGAGCTCGAGGAGCAGCTCTGCCAGGGCGAGTTCAACCTGTCGCTTCTCCTCGAGGGCCTCGATCAATGCCATCGGGTCCGTTTCGCCGGTCACGGAGGTCGCGTTCGAGAGGACCGAATGATACCGAGTCAGCGCCGTCTCCCTCCGCTGCAGAAGAGCGACTCCGCGGCGGCGGTACTCCACGCCTTCTGGGGAGCGAACGCGAACCGCTTCAAGCTCTTCCACATGGGAAGCGGCAACGGGTAGAACTTCGCTTTCAAGGAGAGCCGCGGCGCGTGGCACGAGGTCCTGATCGAAGGCGTGGTCCACCGCGTCCATCGCTTCAAGGACACGTCCATCGGAGGCTACGTCGTGCACCGCGAGCGCATCCGAACGAATATTTCGCGGTGCGAGCTCAGGCACCTCTTCGTCATTCGACAGGAAGAGAAATCCGAACAATGCGAGGGTAAGTGCGATCGCCGCGCCGGCGATCATCGGTGCGCGCTTCATTACTCGGCTGGATACGCGCGCTCGCGGAAGAATTTCTCAAGCCGCAGATTGAGCAATTCGGGGAACTCGACCGCCACGTAGTGCGTGCCGCCGCGCACAACGAGAATCTCCGCGTCGGGAATACGATGGACCATCTGCTGAGCGACGGCTTTCGGGGTCATCAAGTCTCGGGTCCCGGTTACGATGAGGGACGGCACCTGCACCGTCTCGAGGACGTCGTAGGCGTCATGCTCACCGAGGAACTCCATGATTTTCATGTACACCGACATATCGAGCCCGCTGAACGAGCTCGCGAGGGCGTGAAAGATATCTTCGTCGAGTGTCTTTGCCGCGATACCGAGGCGCTTGGCCCACTGAACTGTCTCGGGCATGCCCACAACCTTCTCGGTGACCGCTTCTGCGATCCGAGGAATCTTCCCGATCCCGCGGAGAACGGGGGGAATAATTTTGCCGAGCGCGCCCAAATTCATGACGGTGCGGTAAGGATTCCCGGGCACGCCGTTCACGAGAATAATGCTCTCGATTCGGTCCGGGTTCTGCCGATAGATCTCAAGCGCGACTTGTACGCCCATCGACCACCCGATCAGTGTGCACTTCTCCTCGCCAGCGTCGTCGAGGACCGCCATGCCGTCCTTCGCGTGATCTTCGATCCGGAGTGCGTTTCGATCGAGGGGCGGCCCTGACCGGTAGAGGCCTCGATAGTCCCAGGAGAGAAAACGAAAGCGATCTTCGAAATAGCGAAGCTGATGAGACCAAGCCATCCAGCTTCCGCCAAGACCATTGCAGAGCAGAACGGGGGGACCCGATCCGATCGTATGGTACGCGATGGTGGTACCGTCATGCGCGGCCACGAAGTGTTCGTCTACGGAGGGAAGTCTCATTCTTGTCTCGAGTTTGGGGCGCAGAACTTTCCAAGTCCAACGCCGGTGCGAGTCGTGCGAAACTCCGAGGTTTCGGAGTTTCTTATGACCCCGTTAGTCTTCGCGGATCAGAGTCTCAAGGACCGAAATTCCGAGGCGGGTCGCGAGCTCCTGAGCTTGATCCAGGTCCGCCACGCCTAGCGATGAAAGTTGCGGGACGAGCTCGCGCAGCTTGCGTTCGAGTTCTTCCGGCAGTGCTCCCAGGATCGCGACTTCACCGGTCGGACCGATGTCCTTCGGCGCGGTCTTCCACGCGGGGCGTTCGTCGGCTCCGGTCGTGTCATGATTGGTCGGCCGAGTGGGTGTCCACGACGACTTTTTCGTGGACCAGCTGGGCTTCGCTGGCGCTTTCGGCAAGGGTGCCGGTTTGGGTCTGGGGGCGGCCTTCGGAAGTGGCGCCGGCTTCGGTTTGGCGCGCGAGAGAGGCAACGCTGGGGCGCCCTCCGATTTGGGGGCAGGGCGTGGAGCTCCGCCCGTCTTCGGGAAGGCTACACGCTTGGGTGGTGCAGACGCAGGAGGGGATGCGGGGCGGGAGAGGGGAGGTGGCGAAGACGGTGCCGGCGGGGCAGAGGGATTGGGCGGGCTCGGTGCGGTAGCGGTGGAGGATTTCGGTCGTTGGGCAGAGCCGGTGTCGGGAATGGCCTTGGGGCTCTCGAGCGTACTCTCGAGATCATCGACCGGAACACCTGCAACGTTTTCCGCTTCCGGATGGGGCGGAGGGCGCGAAGTCCCGATCGCCGGTCGCGCACTCGCTCCGGTGCCGGAGAGTTTGTCCGTACCGACCAGCTGCGAGATATCGATTGTGCCGGTCAGGCGCCCGCCTTGATCGAAGTCGTCGCGCGCGAGAAGCAAACGATCGAAAACCAGCTGATTTTTCGTGTCGAACTGCAGCATTCCGAGGAGCACCATATGCCCGCCGCCATCCGTGCTCGAACCCTGACATCGCCCCATTCCCTCAAGGAACAGTGAACCGTCAGCCAGCGCGACTTCGAACGCGACCCATGCTCCATCGGGAATCGACGAGGTCGAGAACAACATCAAACTATCGTTGTCGACACTCTCGGCGAGTGCGGAAATCAACTCCCCGTTCGATTCATGCTCGGTCTCTAGCCGAATGCGGTAGCCCATGGCGTAGAGCGTACCTTAGTTTGGACGGTCTTGTGTGGCCTTCGCGTAGGGATTCAAGCGTGCGAGCTTTCCGGAGTGGAGATTTCGCACGGTGACGAAAATCGTCTGAAACCGCTTCGCGGTATTTTCACCCTCTCGAGCGCCATCCAATTCTCGCCACGTACGTGCAATACGAGTCCAATAATTGGACGCATCTGCGCACGCGAAAATCCAACGAATCATCATCGGCCCTTTTTCACCAACCCGTTGCACAGATCACGCATCGCCTTCGGTTGGCAAATCGCGTGGTGTTTGCCCTGCGGAACGTGTCGCAACGAACGTTTCGAAATAGTGCATCGTCTCGCGACACCGCGGATCGGAGTGAGATCGCGACCGCTCTACGGAGTTGCTGCTTGTCAGCGGCATCGTCGCAAAGCGTCGTTCAGACTCGACGTCGCGCACCAGATCGGGGACACTTTGATTGCATGTCGAGCGAATCCTTCACCGCCGCGCAGCCGGGCGTTGCGCAAACGACCGAGCGAATCGACCCAAATGTTACGTACGACATAAGGTTCGTCGAAGCGTTGGAGGAGGCCGGGTTGCTCGGCGATCTCTCCCGTGAGACTCGTCTCGCCTTGCTGGAGAGTCCGTATGCCGAAGGGGTTTCGCGAGAAGTTCGTCAGCTGGATCTCCTCAATCTGTACTACGAGGCCGACGGCGATGTGAAGACCGCGACAAAACGGGTAATGGCGGACGCGTTCCTCATTCACCACGAGTCGCATGGAACATCTGCGAAGCAATTGCTTTCCCGGTTTTCGAAACGAGACCCGGCGCTTCAACATGTAACCTTGGAGCGAATTGGCGGGGAACAGGATGGGCCCGTGGTTTTGCGCGCGGGCGATGACTTTGTCGCGGTGGAAGACGAGCCGGATGACGGCGTTCCGCATGTCTACGTTCGCGATCTTGTCGCTGCATTAAACGCGATGCGGGGAAAGCTTGGGGGCCGTGAACGCTGGGTGATGATCCGTAGCGACGAAAAACGAGAGGCTTTCGTCAGCGTCGACCTGAGCGCGGCGATGACGTTGTGCCGGGCGGGGTTTCTCGAAGAAGAAGATCCGGAGTCGCTAATCGAACGCTGCGGTTGGTGACACGCGGCAGGTGGGGCCCGACAGTGCTGCTTCGGGGGATCGGCAAGTCTTGCTTTCGCGACGAATGGCGGACCGGTTCACTGTGAATATTGTGAATCAGCTGGCTCGGCCGCTCGATGGTTTTCGACACCGGGCGATCGTCGCATCGGGCCCGCTCGGGCGGCGTTTGGTCCGCGACCGCGAACTTCGGATTCGTCTTTCCTTCGGGCTCACGCTCTCGGTAGTGATGACTTTGGTCCTTTACGCGCCGGCGTGGCCTCTCGCCCTGAGCCCGATCTTGCTCGGCGTACCGCACGTCCTTGGTGACCTTCGCTACCTATGGTTTCGACCCCAGCGGCATCGAAAATTGCTCTTCAATCTCATCGCCTTTCCACTGCTTGCGATCGGCGGCGGGAGCGGGATGGTCGGGTTCGCGTTCCTCGCCGCCACCCTCATCGTTCTGATCGCTCCCGGGCCTGTCGTTCGCCGGATGCTCGCAGCGATTCTCTTCGGGACCGTCGGAATTCTCTGTGCGGTCTTCCCTCGGCCAGCAGCGCTGGTGTTTGCACACGGTCACAATGTGATCGGCATCGCGCTCTTTCTCGCCTGGAGACCGCGTGGGCGAAGTGAACTCGCGGCGTTTCTGGTGCCCCTCGGGGTGATGCTCGCGATCCTCTGGCTTCCGAGCACGCATTCTTATCTCCAGCAAAGCGGAGCGTTGGACCGCTCGGTTGGCAACGTCGAGTTCTACGATGTCGGTGCGTTGATGCTCGGCTCACTCCATGTGTCGCTCCTCGTGCCACTAACCCTTAGCTTCGCTCTCCTTCAGGGGGTCCACTACGGGGTGTGGCTGCGCTTTATCCCCGAAGAAGATCGCGGAGCGTCGACGTCGCGCACCTTTCGGCGCACTTTTCTGGCGCTTCGGCGGGACCTGGGCGTGGCGGTGTTGGCGCTCTCAGGGTTTGCCATGGTCGCGGTGATGGCCTGGGCCTTCGTTGACCTTGGTGCGGCGCGCTCGGGATATCTCCGCGCTGCGAGCTTTCATGGTCAGCTCGAACTCGTCGCTCTAGCGCTATTGATCGCGGAGGGACGTCCAGCGCGGTGGACCGCAAAAGAAGAGGCGCGTTCATCGGATAGTTTCGTCTGGCGCCCGGCTTCGATACGATAGGGGAACGTGTCCGATTTAAACGAAGAGTTTGTCGCGGAAGCCCAAGAGATCGTCGAGATGCTATCCCGCGATCTTTTGCTTCTCGATCAGGCACAAAAGGATGGTCGCGAGGACGTAGAGCGCGTCAACGATGTTTTTCGCGGAATTCACACCCTCAAAGGGATCGCCGGCATGTTTGGGTATCCGGAGGTTAGTGCGGTATCGCATTCCCTCGAGGACCTTCTCGACGCACTTCGACTCGGAAAGTTAAAGCTCACAGCGGCCGTTTTGGATTTGCTCTTCGAAGGTGCCGAAGCGTTGCAGCGGCTCCTCTCGAGTACCGAAGGCACTCCACCGGCCGATGTGACGGACCTGATCGGTCGGGTCGCTGCCTTCTTGGTTCCGCAATCGGAAGAGATGCCGGGCCTCGAACGCTTGGCGCTTTCGACCGAGGTGCTCTCCGTCTTGACGGAGTACGAAGAACATCGGCTGCGCACCAACGTTGACGCGGAAATTCCCATCTATCGCGTCCAAGCGCGGTTCTCTCTCGCAACGCTCGATACGGAACTCGAAGCGCTTCGAGAACGGGCAAAAGCCCATGTTGAGATCATCACGTATCTGCCAAATGCGGACGTTTTGGTGGACGACGGGATTGAGCTCGATGTTTTGATTGCGAGTGATCTCGAACTCGAACGTGTCATTGAAATCCTCGCGCTGCCAGGCTCGACGATCACCTTGGTCGAAGCACAGGCGCAGACAAAGGTTTCTCAACGTCCAGCTGCTGCGAGTGTGCGGGTGGCGGCGCCCGAGGAGATCGAGGAATCCATCGACGAAGAGGTCGATGCGCACGAAGTTCCCGACGCAAGCCTTCGAACGCTCACCAATACCGTTCGCGTCGATATTCGCAAACTCGATCGACTGATGAACGTCGTCGGAGAGCTCGCGATTGTTCGGAGCACCGTCGCGTCTCTCATCGACCGACTTCGGTCTGGCGAACCCGCGGCCTCGCTCTCCTCGGAATTGTATCGAATCAATCGGGGGTTCGAACGGCGCCTTGATGAACTCCAAGGCGGCATCCTGGATGTTCGAATGGTTCCGTTGCAGCAGGTTTTTGACCGCCTTGCGCGTGTCGTTCGGCAAGTCTCCCGGGACAATGATAAGCAAGTCCGTTTGGCCGTTACCGGTGCGGATACGGAAGTTGACAAACTCATCGTTGAAGAGCTGGTCGACCCGATGATGCATCTCGTTCGGAATGCGATCGATCACGGCATTGAATCGCCGACGCAGCGTGAAATCAGCGGGAAGAATAAGGTCGGCACACTCGCCCTGAACGCATACCAAAAAGGGAACCGAGTCGTCCTCGAGATCGAAGATGACGGCGGAGGCATTCGCTCTGAACGCCTCATCGAGGTGGCTCAAGAGCGAGGTCTAATTCCGCCAGGTTCCGGTCAGGATATGGCCGACTCGGAACTGCACCAGCTCATTTTTCATCCCGGGCTCAGCACGCGGACGCATGTCACCGATACCTCCGGTCGCGGCGTCGGCATGGATGTCGTCCGAACAAATATCACACGCCTTGGTGGCGTCATTGACGTGCAGTCCGAAGAGGGTGTCGGCACCAAATTCACGATCACGCTACCGGTCACGCTCGCGATCATTCGAGCGCTCCTCATTCGCGTTGCCGGGCAGCTATTCGCCATTCCCATCACTGCAGTTCAGGAAGCGCTACTTCTACGTCCGGAGGAGCTTTCTTCTGTGGACGGACGCGAAGTCCTCACGCTGCGCGGTTCTACTCTTCCGCTCTGCCGACTTGCGAATTTCTTTGGCTATGAGAGCAAACAAGAACGGTATATCGTTGTTTCCAAGGTCGGCGCGCGCCGCATCGGCTTCGTTACGGATTCGCTCGAGGAACAGCGAGACATCATCATCAAACCTCTCGGCAAAACCTTAAATTCTGTGCACGGATTTGCTGGGGCAACAGACCTCGGCGATCAGCGTGTCGCACTTGTCCTGGACGCTTCGGCGCTTCTCGATGAGCTTTCGGTCGGTTCGCGCCAGCTTGCGGCGGGGGCGGGATGAACGAACTTGCGCAAGCCGAATCATTCGGCCTGTCGACGCTCGAAGACGGCATCGATGTACTCGCATTCGATATCGGCAGTGAGTGCTATGCGCTGCCCCTACGCTCGATCCGAGAGATCGTGCGAACCCCACCGCTCACCGATGTTCCCCGCGCCCCAAAACATATCCTCGGAGTCGCGGGTGTTCGGGGTGCAATCGTCTCCGTTGTCGATCTCTCGACGCTCATTGGACGAAGTTCGAAGCGAGACCGGCTTAGCGAGCGCTTGCTGTTGATCAATACCGGCGACGAAGTTGTCGGAGCGGTTGTCGACCGGGTTCAGACAGTGTTTCGATTGGACAGCGAAGAGGTGGAGCTCTCGCCGGAAGTCGACGGTTCACTCTCAGAACATGTTGTCGGTATTGGGCGCCCCCGAGACACGGAGCACATGCTCATCTTGCTCGACCCGCAGATTGTACGCGATCGAGGTGAACGATGAGCAGTCGTCGGCGCCGTCTTGGAAAACGTGGGGCTCTCGCAAAAGACCTCGTCGGGGTCTGTATCGGCGACGTGAAGTACGCGATCGATATTATGCGGGTTCGCGAAATCGTGAACACCTTGCCATTGCTCGAATATCCCAACCCACCGGAGCATGTTGCGGGAGTTGTGGACCATCGCTCTGAAGTTGTTCCGGTCGTTCATCTGGCGGGGCGCCTTGGGCTTCGGGACCATGTGCCGGCGGCGCGCTCGAAGTGGGTGATCGTGAGCACGCGGCAGAAAAAGCCTGCCGCACTCGTTGTGGACGGCATCACAGAAGTGTTCGCTCGCAGTGAAGACCTTCGACGGGCTGTCCCGAATTTCGGCGCGAGTCGAGACATTCTTGAGGCGTACTCGTTTGACGGCGAGCTCTACTTCGTGATCGATGTGGACCGAGTCGCTTCGGGCGCGAGCGAGGTGCACGAGCGAGAAGAGGAACACGAGGTCGCGTCATGAGTGCGCTCGAGATGAGTGTCGATGAGTTTGAACGCCTGAGAAAGTTCGTTTCGAGTGAAACGGGCATCGTGCTCGATCCTGCCGCACGCCCAGCGCTTGGCAGAAAGTTACGTCGCCGCTTTTCCGGTGCGCGTGTTGGAAGCTTTGACTCTTACTTGGACCTTCTTTTCTCGCCGGGGAGTCGAGAGCTTCACCACGCACTCTCCATCGTCACCACAAACGAGACTTACTTCTTTCGGGAGTGGTATCAGCTTTCGGTTTTTCGCGAGACCATTTTGCCGCGGATCGCGGAAGAGAACGCACGCTCGCGCCGAATCGCGGTATGGAGCGCCGGATGTTCTTCAGGAGAAGAGGCCTATAGCGTCGCGATCATGATGAAACGGCACCCGCTTCTCGAAGGGTGGGACGTACGCGTCATCGGCACGGATATCAGCCGGGATATGGTTCGCCACGCTCGGAGCGCGGAGTACTCAGAGTCGTCGTTCCGTACCATGCGCCCAGAGTACGAGGATTGTTTCGAACCGCTCCCACGCGGTCGCAAGGTCCGGACTGAGTTTCGTGAGGCGTGCCGTTTCGCGACGATGAACTTGCTCGACGAAGACAGCATTTCTCTGATTGGCGCGGTGGACATTGTTCTCTGCCGCAATGTGCTCATCTACTTCTCGGACGAAGCAAAAACAAAGGTGCTGTCTGGACTATACGACCGTCTTCGCGACGGTGGTTATCTGCTCCTGGGACACAGTGAATCGCTATCTCGCTTAGAGCACTCGTTTGCCCATGGCGATCTCAGCAAAGAGATGATTTATCGTCGCTTCTCGGAGGAGCTGAGATGAATCGCATCCGCGTGCTGATCGTCGACGACTCGGCCTACAACAGGCAAGTCATCGGCAACCTCCTCTCCGAGCTCGAGGGTGTTCAAGTCGTTGGGAAGGCCAGCGCCGGGGACGAGGCGTTGGTCATGGTCGAACAGCTTCGTCCCGACCTGGTAACCCTCGACCTCGAGATGCCGCGAATGGATGGCTATACCTTCCTCCGCATTTTGATGAGTCGTCGCCCGACGCCGGTCTTGGTTGTCTCGGGGTATGCGGAGAAGGACAACGTATTCCGGGCGCTTGAGCTTGGAGCGCTGGATTTTGTGCCCAAGCCTTCGGTCGCGCCCGGGGAGCCACTGGACGAGCTTCGCGCGATACTTCTCGAAAAAGTACGGCTAGTGCGACACCTAGCGATGATGCGTTCGGGCCCCCGCGTTCGAGACCGTTCGCACAGTCCATTTCAGCCATCCGCTCCTCCGCCTCAAAGTGAAGCGGGGGCAGCCTCTCGCGTGATCCTGATCGGCGCCTCAACGGGAGGACCTTCGGCGCTGGTTGAACTCTTTTCTTCCTTGCGAACCCGGACGAGTGACGCGCTTGTCGTACTTCAGCATATGCCGGCAAAGTTCACTCGCACCTTCGCTGAACGTCTGAACCGAGCGAGTGGCTTCCTCGTGAAAGAAGCGGAGTCTCTCCATCGTCTGTGCGAGGGCGAGGCTTGGGTATGCCCGGGTGGTAAGTGCATCGAGTTCACGCATAACCGGCGCTTGCGAGTTCGCGACCCGCTCGCTCGAGAACGCTACGTTCCCTCCATCACGAGTGCGTTCGAGAGCGCTGCGGCCCGATTCGGAAGTGATTGTGTCGGGATCATATTGACCGGGATGGGAGATGACGGCGCGACAGGAATTAGCGCGATCCGTGAAGTTGGAGGGGGAACGATCGCTCAGACTCCGGATACGGCGCTCATCCCGGGCATGCCCTCAAGCGCGATCGATTCGGGGCACGTCGACCAAGTCATGACGATCCCTCAGCTTGCTCGCTATATCCAGATGTCCTGATCGCGGCGTCGACGCGAATCAGGGCTGCTTGCAGACTGGTGAGAAACGTCCGAAACCGCTTCGCGGTATTTTCACGCACTCAAACGCCATCCAATTCTTGTCACGTATGTACGTCCCAAAATCGGACGAACCTGCACCCGAGAGTTCAACGACTCAAAGTCGGCCCTTTTTCAACAGCCTGCGAAGGCTCGGTGCTAGCAAGTTCGACGTCCACGCCGTTAAACCCGATACGGTGCCGCTGGGCGAAGTCTACGCCCATGGAGGCGATCGCTTTTCGGTTGGCGGATGCCACCGCGAACCGGCGTGTGCTCACTTTCTCGGCGAGGGACTGGTAGAGCGGTCGCAGGTCCTTGTTTTTGCTTACGCGATGTCCCCATGGGGGATTGCACGCGACTATTTTCGCCTCTTTCCACCAAGGCGAACTCTTTAGGGCTGATTCCGCAAAATGGAGCGAAGCGTGGACTCCAGCCCTCTGTGCGTTTTTTTGCGCGGCCGCGATCGCTCCCCGATTCCGATCGCTTCCATAGGAGACGACTTCAGAAGTGGAAGGCTTGTGAATCGCATCCGGACGGTAGTCCGAGAAGGGTTTAAAAAGCTGAAAACGAAAAGTCCGATGGGCGCCCGGCAGGTAGCCTAGCGAACGCCAGATATGTTCGATCGCAAGTGTCCCGGAGCCGCACATTGGGTCGAGCAAAGGTTCGCCTTTCGCGGAGTCCCCAAGCAGTTCAAGGAGCGCAAACGCCAGGTCTTCTCGGAGCGGAGCCTTGGTGCTCTCCAGTCGATATCCGCGACGATGTAGCGGTGCACCGGTGGTATCGAGCCAAAGCGCGAACTCATCGTTTTTCGCCTCTATTCGCAGTTCGGCGCCTGCGTGCTCTAAGGGCTCGGAAAGGAGTGGTTGTTTGGAAGCGCTCAGCGCTCGCTCTTTGATGGCGCCCGAGTGGTAGATCCGAGATTTCTTTGATTTCGCTCGAATGGCCAGCGGAAGCTCTCGAGAAAACCAGTCCCTCCACGGAACTTGGCGAGTCAGCTTCCGCTCTAGCTCCGGGAGCTTTTTGGCGGTGAAGCGGGCGAGCTCAATCTCCACGCGTAGGGCCGAACCAAGGTGCCGGTTCAGAATGGGTACGAGTTCCATCGGACCGTGGAGCAGGAGCTCTCCGGCGCCGCCCGGGGTACTTTTCAGGCTGAGCTTGTCGAGCTCGCGGGCGACGATGGTCTCGAGCCCGGGCGCACATCGAACCCGAATCGAGTTCTCGTTCAAACGGGTCAGGATGGACGTCCTTGGCTCTTCTGCCGAAGGCTGTCGCGCAGCGTACGCAGCTGAGAGCGGAGCGGCTGAATGTAATCCATCGAATAGGTGTGTTTGGAATTCTGTGCCGCCCGGTGCGTATGCCACTTGGAGAGGGCCAGGCGCGCCGCAGCTCGCACAAATGCGGCACCGTCCTTGCCGTACGTGGTCCGTGCCCGAAGCAGCCCGAATGGGCTTACTACGAGGTCGACTTCCGCCTGGGTGAGGTGTCGAAGCGCTACCTCGTCGCGAAGATATTCTCGAATGATGCGACCGCGCCGGCGAACCAGGACCACGATCATGACGATGAACGCGAAGACAAAGAGGAACCACACGGGCAGCATGCACAGGAACATGGTCTGCCCCTCCTCCCCGTAGGATTCGGCGATCGTGGCCGAGCCGTTCCAGAGCGCGTGCAAGAAGACGGCGCAGAAGTATCCGATGAGCGGCGCTCCCCAGCGGAGCCAAGGTGTCTTGGTTTCCCGTGCGATGCCGAAGCCAATGCCGGTCATCGCGGTGTAGACAGGGTGACCCCATGGAAAGAGAAGACCGCGCATGAGGAACATTGTCCCAAGCTGCCCCGCTTCTGCCCCGCGCTGGTAGTAGATGACGTTCTCGGTCATCGCGAAGCCGATGGCCACGAACGTCGCATAGATGATTCCGTCTACGACCCCATCGAACTCGTTTCGAAGGAAATAGGCGACACCCCAGACGCACATCCCTTTGAAGAATTCCTCGACGAGTGGCGCTGAGATCACCGCCGTCATGACCTCACCGGCTTCGGGTGAGGTCGCGAGGGTACCGCAGCAGCCGACCGACGAATTGATGGCGGCAGAGAACCCGCATGCCGCGATCGCACCCCAGAAGAACGATCCCGCGAGCGCATAGAATGGCTCTGGGTCGTAGCGGTCGAGCAGGCGTGGCACGGTAAGGTAAGTGACGCCGGCGGGAATCGCGAGCGCGGCAGCGATGCACATCGTCCCCAGCTGCCCGCCAAAGATATTGGGGACGAGGAAGAGCAAAAGGAGCAGGCAACCCCCGAAGACCTGCCCGGCGACATAGAGCCCTAGGCCCGTTTGCCGGCGGCGCTTGAGCGCCTCGGGCATGAGGGGATTCGCCTGCGGGTTTCTCCAGGGTTGCTGTTGAGGATAGCCTTGGTGCTGTGGGTGCTGAGGCTGGTGCGGATACCGTGGTCCCTGCGGGTGCATAGCTCCGGAGTGTACCCGAATGTCGCCGGCGCGTGCGCGATCGAACCGAGCGACCGAACCTTATTTTATCGGTAGCGTCGATGAGCGGCCGGCACACTCACTGCCCTTATCGCCCGTTACGGCAGGTCGAAGGCGATCCTGAACCCCGAGCCAGTGGGCGATGATGTCCTCCGAGACCTCAAACTCTCGAAGCGTATTCTGAAGAATCATGCGGCGCCGGAGGTATTGCCCCCCCATGATCCGATGCGCTTGATGGGCGACTCCAATCGGCCGACCCGTGTATTCGAAGGGGCCGCCGAGATGTTCGGCGGCGTGCTCGAACTCTTTCGCCTTCACTCGATCTGGGTCCGCCTTTCGAAACATAAAACCGATCATCATGTCGTCGAAACACCGGTCGACGAAGCGTTCAATGATGGCTCGCAGCGACTCTTCCCCGCCGATCTCGTCAAACTTGGTCATGGTCAAAGCAGGCTAGCAGTCTGTGCTGCGAATCCCCATTCTCAAATCCATTTCATTTGGAGCAGAAGGGGTTGAAACGCGACTCTGCAGGCAGCCGCGTCAGATGGGCGTCCAATGCTCCAGCTCATCAGAACTACGAGAGTTTCTCTTTGATCGGGATCTTGGGAGCTGGGAGGTCGTCCTCGCCGAGACGCTGCCGGATATTCGTCTCGATCATCGTCGTGATGGCAGAGAGGGGCAAGTCGTTATCGTCCTCGCCGAAGGGGTCTTCGATTTCGTCTCCGACGGCGTCAAGTCCAAAGAATGCGTAGCTGACGAGGAGCGTCACGATCGGGGTGTATCGGCCGAGTCCTTCGAGGTCGATAAGTCCAAAGGGCAATGTGAAGCAATAGACGAATACGATCCGGTGAAGGAGAATATTGTAGCTAAAGGGGATGGGGGTTGCCCGGATGCGCTCACAGCCGCCTTGCACGCCAGCGAGCTCTGTCAGCGAGCCTTCAAGGGTGGCAAGATGCATCGCATGCACCCAGCCGCGATCGTAGGCGCCGCGTAGCTCCGAGCCGATTCGATGAAGGATGGCGATCGGTCGATTGCTTTCCGTTTTGAGTTGTTCCGCGAGCCCGGCGGGCAAGTGCGCTTGGTATTCCTCAATTCGGTCCTGTGACCGGAGATGCTGCCGAAGGCTATGCACGTAGGCGACCAGCAGATGCGTGACCTTGGAGTGAAAGGAGCGAACCTCTTCATCGGCTTCGCCCTTACCCGTCGAGAGGTACGAAAGGCTCGCCGCTTCGGCAACACCCACGAGCGTCATCAGCTGCCGTGTGAAGGTTCGGCTCGCGTTCACGATGCGGCCCCACAGCTTACGGCCTTCCCAGAAGCGGTCGTAGCTCGTGTTGTTCCGAAAACCGAGGAAGATGCCGAGCGCGAGGCCGATCAGCGTAAACGGGGTCAGTGTGAGGTTCGAGTGCAGATAGTGCGTTGTGTCGTGGATGTACTGCACCGCGACAGCAACGACGAACACGGAAAGCAATCTTGGCCAGGTCTTCGTAAGAGTGCTTCCACGCACTCGGAACACGGTTCGGATCCAAGAAGACTTTTTCGGGACAATCATTGCCGGCGATGTTCTCCAAAAATGCGTCCCGGCGCAATTCTGGTGCGTGATTCAAATCGCGAGAAGTGCCCTCTTCCGCCAGGAACGCCGATCCGAGCTTCGCTCTTTCTTCGCTCTCCGAAGCTCGCCTCGGCGCCCCTGACGAAAGAATATCCTTCTATCGATTTGATCCCCGGACTTTGTTCTTAGTGATCCGTGAATCAAACCATCCACGCGCTGGTAACGCCGAGAGATAGGGATATCCGCCTTCGACCGGGCCGAAAGGATGCTCGTTACTCTTCTTCCGGCTCCGAATCGATTCCGGAATCGAGCACCAAAACGTAAGGCTGCAAGATCAGGCAAGTCAGCGAAGGGGCCTCGCGCGCTTCCCAGTCCTCGAGCTCTGCGTTGGTAGGTCTCCCGAAGAGACCCGCTTTCATCCAGGCATCGAGTGACATTGCATCGTCCTTCGCGATCGAAAGACCAGCCTCGACGAGCGGAAGAGGGTTGCGGACAACGAAGAGGGCGTCACGTTTTTGATGCGGCCTTAGCGCGGCAAAGTCGCAGAGCATCTGCTCATCTCGCAATTTCTGGCGCGTGTCGCGGGCCTTGTCCTCTTCGTTGACGGTTGCTTCTTCGTCACTCATTTGGAGAAAAGCTCAAGAACGGATTCGGGTGGGCGTCCGATCGCGGCCCGGCCATCGAAGAGCACGACGGGGCGCTCGATCAGCTTCGGTTCTTCGAGCATCGCGTCGATCAGCTGAACGTCATCCGCTTCTTTGAGCGACCGCTCTTTAAACGCCGCCTCTTTCGAACGAACGAGTTTTCGTGCCCCTCCGAGTGCATTGGCGACGCGCTCAAGCTCCGCCCTTTGGGGAGGATCTTCGAGGTACTTTCGAATCGATGGACTGTGGCCCTGCTCTTCAAGGAGTGCGAGCGTTTGCCGTGATTTGCTGCAGCGCGGGTTATGCCAGATCTCGATGCTCATGCGGCGAATCGTGGATGCGGCGGGCTGCTCGCGCAAGGTGTGGCAAAAAATCCGGCGGTGCGATTAACTGCACAGATGTCAACGAACCACGCCGAACTTTTGAATCAACTTCGTGGCGGTCTCGAGAAGACACTCGGGATGGAATACACCCTAGCGACGCTTGAGGAGGTAGTCGCGGAAGTCGAAATTGGTCCCCAACATTCACAACCGTACGGCTTGGTTCACGGGGGCGTCTATTGCGCATTGATCGAGTCTGTCTGCAGCGCGGGCGCAGCGATGAGTGCGATGGCGAAAGGTGGCGGAGGAGCCGTCGGCCTCGACAATCAAACGAGCTTCCTTCGCGGTGCGGAAGGCAAGAAGCTCATCATACGCGCGACTCCGCTCTCGACAGGGCGACGAACGCATCTTTGGCAGGCCGACGTGCACGATGAGACGGGGGCTCATCTTGCGGAGGGTAGGGTGCGCCTGCTGGTGACCCGAAGGGGAGAGCACTCCGTCAAAGGGCTGACGAAATCCTGACGCACCTCCGGTTTCGCTATTGACCGATCGTGATTCCGCGCGGTCCTTGAATGGGTTGCGCGTTTGGCGCCCCCCCGATGGGGCGGCCTTCTGGGGCTCCCCCGATCGGCGTTCCGGATGGGCCACCGATCTCAGTTGCGCTCGCCGCTTGAATTCCTCTCCCGCCCGGGCCTGCGATCGCCTGCTGACCGGGCTGAAGTGCAAAGCCCGTTTCCACTTCTCGCACCTCGCTCTCGCCTTCTCCCCTCGTCGCCGCAATCGCCAGCTGCACATTCACCGTCAGCGGCGCGTTCTCGATGGGACCCGCGAACCGGTGTGCAAGGATACGCGCCTCCACACAATCGCGGGCGGGGCCGTCTACCCCGGATATCGAAGCTCGGCTGATCGTACCGGTTGCGAGGACGACAGCGGAAACGGTGAGTCTCGAGGCGTCACCAAGATCGCAGTTCGCCGCACCTTCTACCGTCGGCATGAGCTCAGCGACGAGGTCTCGCGCTGGCGCTCGCTCCTCTGCGGGAACTTCGATCCGCTCGGTGACGACTCGCGGGGTACGTTCTGCGACTTGGGCACGAGGGCGATAGTCTGGAGCCGGGCGGACGAGGGGGTCACTTCGTTGCGAGACCTGCGGAGCAATCTCGTTCGGGTTTTGTCCACCTCGCGCCTCCGCGCCCCGAGGACCGGTCGGGGTGAGATCCCCCCCGCATGCGGAAACCAATGCGAGCGTCGCGCCTAGAATCGCTGTGAATCTTCGGCTCCGCGTGCTGCCAAGCGAGGAATCGAAACTCGTCAACATTCTGCGCGCACAGCCATGGCCGAGGGCAATCAGGTCTCGTTTGAACGCTGAAGAGCTCATGTTCTTATCTTAACGGAGGTTTTGTTCAAAACGCACGAGAGTGGAGAACTATGCTCAGGCTGTTTCGTGGACCATGCGCGCTGTACCGCAGCCAAGCGCCGCGGCGGAATCGCTCTTTGAGAAACGAGACGCGCAGCGTCCTTACTCGCGGCCGGTTGTGCGGAGGCTTGCGATTTCGCGAACCAGCGCCGCTGCGATCGCATCTTTTGATGCTTGCTCGATCGCGTTGGCGCCCGATCGGGTCACAAAGGTCACTCGATTGCTGTCTTTGCCGAAGGAATCCGCAGCAAGGTTCGCGACGATAAGGTCGGCCTTCTTCCGCTCCAGTTTTCCGCGAGCACGCTCTACAGCGTCGCTCGTCTCGAGTGCAAATCCGACAAGCGTGAGGCCTGGGTGGCTTCCCGCTGCGCGAGTTGCACCAACCTCCGCCAGAATGTCGGGGTTTCGAACAAGCTCGATGGACCACGCTCCATCTGACTTTTTCACTTTCGCCTCCGCTTTGGTTTTCGGGCGATAGTCGGCGACAGCGGCCGCCATGACGAGGACATCCGAGTTCTCAAGGGCGTCAAAGACCGCGGCGTGCAGCTCGAGAGCGCTTCGAACGTTGATGAGCTCGACTCCCTGGGGAGCACGTAGGCTGACGGGGCCGCTGATCAACCTGACCGAAGCGCCACTTCGAAGCGCAGCTCGTGCGATCGCGTACCCCATCTTTCCGGACGAGCGATTCCCGAGAAACCGGACGGGGTCGAGATCTTCGAGCGTCGGTCCCGCGGTGATCGTCACGCGCAACCCGGAGAGCTCACCGGAGGACGCGAGCATTGCCTCCGCGGCGTCTGCGATTGTTTCGGGTTCGGAGAGTCTCCCCATACCGCTCGCGCCGCTCGCGAGAGGTCCGCTCTCAGGTCCGACGAAGGAGATGCCGTCTTCTCGCAGGATGCGAATATTGCGCTGGGTCGCGGGCGAATCCCACATCCTGTGGTGCATGGCGGGCGCGACGAGAATCGGTCCTCGCATGCAAGATGCGGTCGTCAGCACGGGGTCGTCCGTGAGGCCGCCTGCCAGTTTTGCAATCGCGTTCATGGTGGCCGGCGCGATCACCATCAGATCTGACCAGTCTCCAAGAGCGACATGTGGCTCTCCGGGAACGCCGAATAGCTCCGTCAGGACCGGGGTTCCCGTCACGCCTGCGAGAGTCGCCTCACCAACAAACTTTTGCGCGCTTCGCGTCATCGCGACACGCACGGAATGGCCTCGACGTCCAAGCTCCCGCACGAGCGTGACTGCTTTAAATGCGGCGATCCCGCCCGTGATACCGACACAGATATTGGCCATGGAACTAGGAGTACAGAATTCACTTAAGCTTCGCAAAGGAGACGTCGGTCCGAAAGACGCGTTTCCGACTTGATATCCATGCATTTTCATTGACCACTTCGATGGAAGGGCAGAGGGTATGCGGGTGCATAGCGTCGCGACCGCATATCGCCGCTTACTCTCAACGACGTTCTTATTGACCGTCGTCGTCGGCGCGGGAGCCTTGACCTACTACGAGCTAGGTGGAGGTCGATGGTCGTATTTCGAGTGCTTCTACATGACCATCGTCACGCTCTCGACGGTTGGCTTTGGGGAGACCCTTTCCGGAATGGAAGAGGTTCCCGGCGCGAGAATCCTGACGTTGGTGCTCATTCTCGTCGGCGCGGGAATCCTCCTCGCGTTTCTCTCTCAGATCACAGCGCTCTTCGTCGATGGGGAGCTCCGAGCTATGCTTCGGGCAAGGCGCATGCAGACAAAAATCGATAAACTTCAGCGGCATATTGTGGTGTGCGGAGCGGGCAGTACCGGGGAGCACGTTATTCGTGAGCTTCTCGATGCCGACGAGCCCTTTGTCGTGATCGACAGCGATCAACAGCGGGTGCTGACGTTGCAGGAAGATCTCGGTACGAGCTTCCTTTACGTGATCGGCGACGCGACGGACGATCACTCTCTCAGCGATGCGCGTGTTGCCGACGCGAAGGGCGTGATTGCGGCACTCCATACGGACAAGGACAACCTTTTTGTCACGATTTCGGCGAAGCATTTGAACCCAAATGTGCGCATCGTCGCGAAGGCGATCGACAACACAACGGTTCCCAAACTACGGCGCGCGGGAGCACATGGCACGGTCTCACCGAACCGTATCGGGGGACTCCGGCTTGTCAGCGAGATGATTCGACCACAAGCGGTTCAGTTCCTTGATCAGCTCATGAGAGAAGACAACAAGCTACGAATCGAGGACGTGCAAGTTCCCGCTGGAAGTCAGCTCGTAGGGCGAAGGCTCGCGGAGTCGAATATTCGAGCGACCGGCGCGCTCGTCATCGCGATCCGCGACGAAAAAGGGTATCGCTACAACCCCGGTCCGGACGAAGTGTTGCAAGTCGGGATGTCACTTATTGCGATAGCGCACCCGGAAGATGCCTCGCGACTGCGTGACCTCTTGGCAGCGAGTGCGTGATCCAAATCGCTAGAAGGGCCCTCTTCTGCAGCAGCGCCGATCCGAGCTTCGCTCTTCCTTTGATATACTCAGCATGTCGTCCGCTCTCCGAAGCTCGCCTCGGCGCCCCTGACGAAAGATCTTCCCTTCCATCGATGTGGTCCCCGCTTTGGTTAAGAACCAACGCTCAGCGAGCGCCGATCTGAAAGAACAGTTCGGGTCACCCCCCTATTACATTGCCCACGGGTCGATCATCTCGTCGCCCGGTGGACGCGCCATGCTCGGTTGCATCGCGCTCGTTCGCATGACGCTTTGCCGATTTTCATGACGGCGTCGAACCCTTGGGAGTTCGAGGTCGAAACGGTCCGTGCCCTCATCTTCGATTTGAAACGAAACCTCTTCGTAGCCACGCCGTCGAAGCTCGTATTCCCCGGCGCTTGGATTCTCAAGAGAGAGCGGAGTCTCGCCGATGAAGGTGTTGCCTCGCCACAGCTGTGCCCTCGGTGTCGCATCGATTTCCACGAGTCGAGTTTCTTGCGCCGGTTCTGCTGGCTCCGGTTCTGCTGGTTCCGCCGGTGGGGGCGATTCGTCGCTCGTCTCTTCGATAGCTGGCTCTTCTTCGGCGTGTCCTGTAGGCGACACCGCTCGCGCGATCGCGACGCTCGCGTGGCTATGGCTCTCTTGCGATGGAATGAGCCAAAAGGCGGCTGCTCCAGCGATTCCAACCAAGGCGACGAGCGCAAAAATGCCGCCGATCCATTTGGGCAAAGAGTTGATCGGTAGCTCAGGAGCGGAAGCGGCGTCCCATTTGCCGGTCCGTGCGACAACCGGCGCGTTCGCGGGCCGCTCCATGAGATCGCCTCGTCGAATCGTCGCGAGTGCTCTCCGGAACTCGGCCGCGTCGGAGAACCGATTCTCCGCGCGTTTCGCGAGTGCTTTCTCGAAGAGGGGATCGAGCATTGCCCACTGACGATTCAAGCTTGACGGAGGGCGATGCGGCTCGTTCATTTGCAGATCGAGGACCTCCATGAAGGAATCGCCCCCAAAAGGTGGCGCACCGAAGAGCATTTCGTAGAGCGTGATCCCGAGAGAGTACAAGTCCGCGCGTGCGTCGACGGCGTGGCCGGCGGCGCTCTCCGGGCTCATATATTGCGGCGCGCCGACGAGCAGGCCCTGCTTCGTGAGCTTCGTTGCACCGAGGATTTTTGCCGAGCCAAACTCGACGATGCGCGCATGTCCCTCGTGAATCGCGATATTGCACGGTCGAATATCCCGGTGGATGATGTTCTTCTGATGCGCCGCCCCCAGCCCGGCCAAGATCTGATCCGCGTAGTGAAATGCTTCATCGATCGGGATCGGACCCTGCCGAAGTTTGGTCTCGAGGGAGTGTCCTTCAATTCGGTTTAGGGCGAGGATTGCGCTGCCGTCTTCCGAGATATGAAAATCCCGAACCTGCATGAGGTTCGGATGCGCGATGGAGCTGATCGCTTGGGCTTCCCGCCGAAACCGCTCAAGCGTCTCTTCATCGAGCGCTTCGTCGGCCCGCAATAGTTTGAGCGTGACCTTTTGCTGAAGGTCGACGTGATCGGCTTGGAAATAGCGACCGTCCGTGCCGATCGAGAACGGGGCTTCCACGCGATAGCGGCCACCTACGAGCGCCATCGCTTCTGCAACGCTCTGCTCGTCGAGTTCTCGAATCGTCTTTCGATCGAGGATCGGTTCCTCGAGTCGGGTGCCATCCTGCGGACAATAAAGAGTACCGCCCTCGTACTCGACAGCACATGTCGGACAAAAACGTCTCATCGTGATCGGTGTCCTTCCATCGGCTCGCGTTTGAGCCTCCGAACACGGGGTGCGAGCCGTTGCTTCGCTTCCCCCTTTTCGGGGTTCATCACAGAAAGGGGGTGCATGTTCCGCGCGCTCGGTTGCAGGTGTATTGATCGGGATCAGGGCACTCTTCCGGCGACTCGCACGGGCAGCGGTCGATCGGGACGCACGGACCCCAGCAACCCCCGACCACACTTGGTACGTGAAGATCATCGCAGACCGGCTGCGGTGCCAAGCAGACGACCCCTCTGGGATCACAGGTTCGTTCGGCGTCAGCATCCTCGCGACCGGCATCTTCCGCGCTCGCGTCCGCTCCGCCGGCGTCCGATTCGCCCGCGTCCGCGTCACCCGCATCACCCGCGCCTTGGGGAGCGTCTACGGCAACGTCTGCCACATCTCCATCGAATGGGGCATCTTGCGTGTCCGCGTCGAAACTTGCGTCTTCCCCTGGAGCGTCTGGCATGTGGGAATCCCCGACTGCCACATCCAAGGCAGCATCGCTGCTGCCCGCATCGTCTCCGCAGGCGGGCATGAACGCTGCGAATAGCAGCGCACCCCACCAAATCCTTCGGAGTGTATTCGCCGACCGAACCATCTTGATGAGGATACCAAGAATGAGCGTGTTTCGCGCGAGGCTTCTTCGAAAAGCGGAGAGACTATCTGTGCCGAAGTGAACGCCGGCACGCGATTCGTTGTGGAACGTGGCGCGGAAACTGCCCAGTTCGGTGGATTCCGAGTGCTTGGCGCCCAGCGCAGCCCGATTTGCGGTACGCTCCGGAGCGATGAACAACCCGTCCGGACCTACCATCCTGGATCCGCTCTATACGATCGCGCCCCGGATCATGGTCGTGGTGACCATCGCTACGATCGCGTGGACTGGAGTACGGTTTTTAGCAGAGGATTTTGCAGGCCTTCTCTCGGGGATCCCCCTCGTGTGTGGCGCCGGGGTGGTGACACTTCTCGCGTTTGCGGACCGAATCCGCCCGACAACGGCACTGGCCAGTGGTGGCACGCTCGTTCTCTTGCATGCGAATGTCTTCCTCGTCCTAGAGCCCAACGCCGCCGGCGCCATCGGCTTACTTCTGGGGCTTGCAGCGGCGGCTGCGCTCTTCGGACAATTTGGCATCTGGGGCATCGCAATGGGCGGCCTCACGCTACTGAACTGGGGGGCTGTCTCTTGGCTTGTGCCGATTCGGCTCGAGGACCAGCTCGCGTTTGGGCCCTCGATCGCGTTCGGCTGCCTTCTCTGCGGGATACTCCCTCTGTCCCACGCAAAGCTCGTGAACTGGACCATGGAGATTGGTCAGATCAGCAAAGAGCGTGACGCGCTCGCCAGCGAGCGTGCGAACTTGGAGGCGAAACGCGACGAGGCGGTCGCGGCGCTTGAGGCAAAGGACCGATTTGTCGCCAATGTGAGTCACGAGATTCGAACGCCACTCAATGGAATTCTCGGGCTACTCGATCTTCTCGAAGCTTCGGGGATGACACCTCAGCAGACGGAACGGATCGCGCACGTTCGAGCGAGCGGCGAATCGTTGTTGGCGATTGTGAACGACCTGCTCGACCTATCGAAAGCTCGCGCGGGCGAAGTGCAGCTTGAAACGATCAAGATGGACCTCGGCGCAGTAATCGAAGGCGTGGCGCAAAGTCATGCTGGCAGTGCGGCGTCGAAAGAGCTTGAATTGATCGTCGACGTGGATCCCGGCCTCCCGCTTGTGAACGGCGATCCGCACCGAGTTCGTCAGGTGGTGAATAACTTCGTGAGCAACGCGCTCAAGTTTACGGCACGGGGATCGGTTGTCGCGGCGGCGAGAATTCTCGAGCGTGCGCGCAACAAAGTGAGGGTCGAGATCTCTGTGACGGATACCGGGATCGGTCTTTCGGAAGAGCAGCAAGAACGGATTTTCGCGCCGTTTGCACAGGCGGATGAATCGACGACGAGAGAGTATGGGGGGACGGGCCTCGGGCTCGCAATCTGCCAGCGGTTCGTCGAGCTAATGGGCTCTCAGATTAGGGTCGAGAGCCGGCCCGGCCAGGGGAGTAAGTTCTACTTTGAGCTCGAGCTTAGCGTAGCGGGACGCGAAGAGACGGGACGCATCGTCCCTTGGATGGCGCCCCTCCGGACGTTGGTTGTCGATGCGAGCCCACACGCGAGAAAGGTACTGCTCGACCGCCTTCACGGTTGGTCCGCCAATGCGGAAGGGGTCGCCGATGTGGACACCGCAAAACAAATGCTGACGGCGGCAGCTCTGGAAGGACAACCTTATCGCGCCGTGCTGCTCGGACTTCGAACGGCAGGGGACCGTTGGCGTCTGCGCGCGCGGGAGCTATCGTCGGGTGTCTGTGGACGCCCGTGGGTCGTCGTCATGGCGGCCGCGGAAGTTCTAAATGCGGGGGACGAAGCGGGGGTGCCTGGCGTTGTCGCAGTGCTTCAGAAACCTGTGGAGAGAAAAGCGCTTATGCGCGCGATGCGCCTGGTCGCGGAGACGCCTCGGGATAAGCCTCTTGAACCGAGCAGACGCATCCGCCAACGAGCTCAAAGCGCGGCCTCCATTCCTCAGTCGGGACTGAAGATTTTGATCGGGGAAGACAACCCGACAAACGTCATGGTGATGGAAGGCCTTCTTGCTCGTCTCGGTTATGATGTCGTCGTCTGCAACGATGGGGACGCGGCGGTGAAAGCGTTTGAGGAGAGCGAAGAGCGCGAGTTCGTAGCCGTTTTAATGGATGGGCAGATGCCCGTGTGCGACGGCTACGACGCAACTCGTCGAATGAGAGCCGTCGAGGGGAAACGTGGCTGGGTTCGAACCCCCATCCTCGCTGTGACAGCGAACGCCATGCCTGCGGATGTTGCCCGAGCAGTGCAGTCTGGGATGGACGGTCATTTGGCAAAGCCCGTGCGCCTCTCGCTGCTCGAGGAGCTTCTCGACAAGTGGGTCACGCCGCGGGTTCTAGAAGAGAAGACCCTGGAGTCGTTGCGACCGCTCATTGAGGGCAATGACCAGATGCTCAGCCGCTTGATAAAGTCGTTTCAGAAGACACTCGATCAGCGGGTTGATGCGATGTCCAACGGCGACGCGGAGAGCGTCGTTCAAGCCGCGCACGCCCTCAAAGGAGCTGCTGCCCAGATCGGCTTGCGATGGCTTGCGCAAGAATGCGGCAGGGTCGAAGAGAATCCGTCGCGCGCGAATACGAGCTTGCTGGAAGCGCTCGCCCGCGATGGCATTCGTCGCGTACAAGAACGGCTAGGGCCCTCGTGAGAGCATGGCTTCTCAGCCTCGCGATGCTGAGCGCTGCGTTCGTCGCTCCGGCGCGCACCGAAGCGCAGAATCCGTACGACTGTATCGAAGAGCTCAGCGACGAGGAGGTGATCTCCAGAATCGATTGGCTCGATGGACGATTCCAGGCAAACAAACGCCAGGCTCGAGCTTACTTCTACGGAATGGTCGCGATGTGGGCCAGCATCACGGTTTTTCAGACGGTGCTTGCGGTAAATTCGGAAGAGCCCCCGCAGCGCTTCCCCAATACCCTTGGGGCCGTCGGTGCCGGGCTCATGACGCTGCAGACTGTGGCCATTCCTTATCTGGCGGCGCTCGCCCCGCAGCGCTTTCGTCGACATGCCTCTTCTACGCCCGAAGAAAGAAGAGCTCGCCTTCGTTACGGATTGGAGTTGATGGAGACATCCGCTTCTCGCGCTTGGCTCGCGCGCGGAACTCTCGCTCATTTAACGCCTGTCGTTTGGAGCGGTTTTTGGTCCACCTATTTGAGCATCCGTTTTCGCGATCCCTGGACAACGTTGCGGATGGTCGGCGGTGGACTTCTACTCACCGGGTTAAAGATCTATCTCTCTCCGCAGCAGACCGTTCGCGACTGGGAGAACGCTCAGAATATGATGTGCGGAAACCGCTACGTTCCCACAGCCCAATATCGGTTTGAGGATCCTCGCCGCTCCGAAGACACAGAACGAGTCGAACCGGATGAAGCGCAGGTAGAGCCAGCGAATCAAGCGAGCGATGCAGATGCTGAGAGCGCGGACCCTTCGCCGGAGGGATCCTCAAATGCAAGCGCCGGGGACACATCGAATGATCTCACTCCGGAACAAGGGCCTCAGACATATGTTGTCCCGAGCGGTTTGGGCGTGAGCCTGTACGTCTTCTTCTGATCGTTTTCGTTTTTGCGGCGCCCTCGAAATCGGCGAGACCGATTCGGTTTGGGTGCGCCCATTTTTCAGGCACGTTCCGGAGCTTTGATCCTGTAGAATCGAACGATGCGAAGCGCGCGACAGAAGGCGTTTTCTCAGCTTCGGCTGGTTCCACAGCTCCCTTGCTCTCCGTCCCGCCGTTCTTCTCGGGGAAGGGTGGAGAGCGAGGCGGGGCTTCGCACGCACTTCGGATGGGGGAGCAACGTTTGGAGGTTCCGATGGGGCGCGTAGCGCTACTTCTCGACGATGATGCGGTGTTCCGTGAGCTGGTCGCGAGCGCTCTCTCGGCGGAGGGGTACCGTGTTCACGAAGCCCCCCAAGGTCGTCAGGCGATGCGCCTTCTGCAGGAGCATGATTTCGACATTTTGATTGTCGATGGTCTGCTGCCCGATACCAGCGGCCCGAAGTGGATTGAGGCCGTTCGCCAGCAGGGAGTCGACCTGCCGATCGTATTTGTGTCGGCATTCTTTCGAGATCTTGGTTCGTTCAAGATGTTGACGGAGGAGCTGCGCGTTCAGGCGGTGATCAACAAGCCGGTGGAGCCGCAGCAGTTTGTCTCTCGCTGCAATGCCATTTTGGCGACTCGGGACTCGACGGGGATTCGGAAACGCGACAGCCGGACGACGATCGATGCAGCAACCGATATCGATGCGATCGAACTCGATGCGCCACTCGCGCCGGTGGAACGGGATGTCGTTGCCGGCGGTCGTGAGGTCATCACGACCGGGAAGTGGATGAAGGAGTCTTACGAAGATGTTCTCCCCCACATTCTGGAGCTTTTTGTTCGGGCGATCCGGCGGGCCCTAAAGTCGCCTGAAGCTCGCGGTCATCAAGAAGACGCCATTCTCCAAGCGCATAATTTGTCGGGGACTGCGGCTTCGTACGGCTTTCCAGAAATTGGGAAGAATGCGCGCATCATCGAGAGCGAACTTCGGAACCGAAGCCTTGGTCGGCCCGCCGATGAGGCTGCGATTCGAACGGCGCTCGATAGGGTCGAAAATCACCAGCTGGCGACTGGCGGGGAGCTTGCCCAAACGCTCGGCCAGGGGAGACAGGCGGCGCCGGCGCCTCCTCCCATCCCCGCGGAAATTCTACGGCGCGGACGAAGTCGAGATTGGGCACGAACCTTGGGCGACCCGCGCCCGACGGATCGCCGGGCGGCAGTCACCGAGGACCTGAACGATGAGTTGGTTACCCTCATTTCGCCGTCTGTTCTAGTCCTTCATTCGGACGATGCGACCTCGCAGTACACTGCGCGATCTCTTGCCAACCTCGGGGTAGACGTTCGGGAATGTCGCGATCCATCGAAGCTCGACTCTCTCCTGCCCGTCGATTTGGCGATTGTTTCCGCTCCCTACGGTGCACCCGGGATCGCGGAACGGCTGACCGCGAAAATTCGCGCAGCGCGACGTCAAACCAAGGTCGCGTTTGTCGGACCGACAGCGTCTCGTGATTTAGCATTGATGACGAAGGTGGATGCCTATCTCGAGGAACCTTTCACGCCTCAATCCCTTTTGCGCGCTCTGCGACGGATGGAGGGAGATAGCCATGGTGACCTTCGGGTGCACGTGCATAACGCGCCACAGGTCACTGCGTCACTCAAGGAACGAGGTCTGAACGTTTATGAATCGCAAAACGAGTCAGCGCTTTTCTCGGTGCTCGAGCGCGTTCGGCCTCACGTTTTGGTGTTAAGCGGTGTTTCTGCGGCGCGCCTCGCGCAGCTCGTGCGCCTCGAACACGGATTCGGAATTTCGATTCTAGCGGCTGCCGCTCCACCGGCTGTCATGAGTCTTGGTGTCGATGCGGTATTGGGGGAAACCGCGGCATGGGCGGATGTTGTTCTCGATCACGGTCGGCGAGCAGCGTCTTCGTTGCGCTCAGAGCGTTCGCGAGAACTTCCGGATCGCTGGAGTCTCGCTCGGCACCTTCACGGAATGATCGCCTCCGGAAGGCGCCGCTCTCGTCCGGTCGCGGTCGCCGCAATCGCGCTCCAGGGCGCGAAGCAGATCGAAGACAAAGGAGGAGCAGCGCTCCTCGAGCAGGTGGTTCAGGTCGCTGCGGATATCGTCCGCGCGCGCTTCCGGGTCGAAGATATCGCTGGGCGGTGGACTCGAGATATCCTCATCGCGGGGTTTTCTGAGCAAAGCGCGGAGGGGATCGCGTCGGCTGTACGGCGCGCACAGGAAGAGATTAGCTCGCTTGCGTTTTCGCGCGCGGGGGAACGACTGGAGGTCAGTTTTCGCGGTGCGATTGCGAGCGTGCCGGACGACGCCGAGCAGCTCTCTGAAGTTCTGCGGGTGCTTGAACGTCGACTGCGCATCGCGAAGAAGATGAAGGATGGTAGCCTTCTTTGGACAGGCTGAGAGTCCGTTCGAAGACGCTCAGACACGCGGCCATTCCGTCGATCATTGATCGAATCGCAGCATACGGTGGTGATCGAGTATCGAGGAGCTTCTCGCTTTCAAATAGGAATGGAAGGCATGCCTCGAGATAGAACGGCGCGAATTTGCGCGTCCAGTAAGGTCACTTTTCCCTTTCGTCACGAACTTTTGTTATAGTCGGAAGCGTGAGCAAACCGAGCGAAACGCCGCCCGCCATCGTCGCTGAGCGCGAGCATCAGTTACGGTCTTTCCTTCGAAAAGGCGTCGAGTACGCGGAAACTCTTCTTGAAGAGAATCGTGCGCTTCGTTCGGAGATTGAGGCGCTGCGCGCGGATGGAGCGCGTTTGAGAGCACAGATCAGCAGCGACGATGCGATTCGGGATCTCATCAAGACCGTTGAAGGACTTGAGACAGAGCGTCGTTCGTTGCTTGAACGGTCCGAAAACCTCGAGGCAAGGGCCCGCGAACGGGATACGCGAGAGGCAGAGGTAGATCAGGAGATCAGTGACCTCGCGAACCTCTATGTCGCGAGCTTCCAGCTGCATACCACCTTGGAGCTCAAGAGAGTGCTGCGTCACCTCAGTGATATGATTGGGCAGCTGGTCGGAGCGGAGTCCTTTGCGGTCTTCATCGCCGACGACCAGAAGCTGCACCCCATCATGGTCGAAGGGGATCGCCCGGTGGGCGTTGAAACGCTCGGAGAAGGGTTTGTGGGCTCCGCGATTCTGGCAGGGATCGCCGAGATTCAGGAAGACCTTTCTCGGCAAGAGAGACCGCTCGCGATCATTCCGTTTCGGGTCGGTAATCGCTCCGTTGGAGGAGCTGTGCTGTATTCGCTCCTCGAGCAAAAGACGGCTTGGGCATCGGTCGACCGAGAGCTCTTCGAGCTCCTCGGAATGCATGCCGGTGCCGCACTTCTCTCCGCGACGATCTACGCGGACCAAGGTTCACCAGACCCAGTCTCGGCCATTTCCGAAATTCGTAAACATTTGGCGGGTGATTAGTGTTCTTTCGCACAAATTCTGTTCCGCGCGTGATACCGTCCGCGCTCCTTATGGCACTCATTGATTCTCAGCGGCTTGACCATGTCTGAAAGCAAAGAAACATCCTGCCTGGTGGTGGAGGATTCGCCGATGATGCGGCAACTCCTGGTCTTTGCGTTGGCCCGGATCAAGCGTCTTCGAGTGACGGAGGCGGAGGATGGAGTGGATGGTCTTCGGAAGCTCGCTGCGGGCTCTTTCGACCTCATCATTACCGACATCAATATGCCGATTATGGACGGCCTGAAGCTCGTGAAGCGAATCCGGAGCGATGAGGCGAACAAGAACGTTCCGATCATTGTCATCACCACCGAAGGATCGGACGAAGATCGTCAGCGTGCGATGGCTCTGGGCGCGACGGCGTACATCACAAAGCCGATTCAGGCTCCGCAAGTCATCGCGAAGGTTCGAGAGCTGCTCGACATCTAGCAGTCCGCTGATTTACTCCGGGTCGGACTCGGTTCTCCTTCTGCGCAAGCGGCACGTCTAGTGCGTGGTTCACATCGCTAGAAAAAACCTCTTCCGCCACCGATCCGAGCTTCGCTCTTCCTTCGATGTACTCGGCATGTCGTCCGCCTGTCGAAGCTCGCCGCTGACGAACGATTATCCCTTCCATCGATGTGATCCCCGCACCAGCGAATGTCGGCAGAAATTTCAGCGGCCCGCATCGGGGAGCGCTCTCGCGCGTTGAGCCAAGACCCCCAAGCCTGATTCACAGTTGCGGGTTCTCCTTTCCGGCATTTTTGCACCGTTCCGCCGAATGCGTTTGAATCTGCCGCCCACTCGATTTTTACCCACATTCTGTGTCATCGTATGCGCGTCTTTCGAACATGATTCTTTCATCGACTATTTCGCATGTGAAACGAAGCATCGAGCGGTGGCTCGGCGCACTTGTTGTTCTCACTATTCTTCTCTCGCAGCCCGTACTCACGTTCGCTCAAACCGAACGGGAACTTCTGCAGACGGCCCGTGAACACATGGAGCGTGGGCAGCAGCTCTATGTCGCGGGCAATTTCCAAGAGGCCTCCGACGCGTTCATGGATGCGTTCGAGGCGCGTCCGTTCAGCGCCTTCTTGTACAATGCCGCCATCGCTCTCGACCGTGGTGATTTTCGCGATCAAGCGATCACGATGTACGAACGCTATCTTCAGGCGGAACCGGCAGCCCCGGATACCGCCGAAATCCAAGAGCGCGTTGCGGCGATTCGAGCCGCCACTCAGGAGAATGCTGCCCCTGCGGCGCCGCGTCAGCGTACGGAGACGAAAGCCCTCGTCTCGATCGAATCGGTACCAGAAGGTGCGAATGTACAGCTTATGCGGGGCGACGAGGTCGCCTACGAGGGGCCCTCGCCCTTTAATGAACCGATCGACCCCGGGGAGTACACGCTCACGATCACCCACGACGACTGTACGAAATCACGGAGTCTTATCGTCGGGGCCGGTCGCGTGTATGTATTGGTCTTCGAGCTGCAGCAGTGCGAGTTCCTGGGCTATCTTCGCGCAATCAGCGACCCACCCGGGGCAAATGTGTTCATCGACGACCGAGAGCAAGGCGCGGTAGATCAAACGCCCACCACCACGCCGCTCCCAATCGGTGAGCACACCGTTTGGATTGAACGACCTGGTTATGAGGTGGTCGAACGGGTCATCCATGTTCAGGCAGGCGAAGAGCTTCGGGAAGATTTCGAACTCGAACGAGTCACGTGGGGCAGGATTCGGGTCACGGGCAATATTCCGGGCGCCGATGTTTTTGTCGACGGAGAACGCGTCGGCGAGGTGCCTTTCGAGGGACGCGTCGAGGGCGGAACCCACGAAATATCTGTCTCATCGGGAGGCTATAAGAGCTGGACGAGCGAGTTCACGATCTCCGCCGGGCAGCTGACGCCTTTCCGTGTTCGTCTGCAACCGACCCCCTCTCGAGCGGGAGCTTGGATTACCTCTGTCGCGGCGCTGGGAGCGATCGGAGGCGCAACGACCTTGCTCTTCCTCGGAAACAACCTCCGGGATGAACTCCAGCTCGACCGAGATGCGGGGACGCTCTCCGATGGTGACCCCCGTCTACTTCGAGGGCGGATCTACCGCTGGACCACGACCGGCCTCTACGCGCTCGGCGGCCTCCTCGGCATCTACAGTATTTATCTTTTTCTTCGAAACTCTGGGCCTGACTCGGAGGGTACAGAGCTCGATGCTCGAGACTGGGCGTTGATCCCTTCGGTGAATCCCATCGCGCGTAGCGGTTCGCTCGATTTCCGGTTGAGGTTCTGATGATGAAACGGTCGATTCTTCTGATCCTTCTTGGCCTCGCTTGCACCGACGCCGATTTCCGAGAGCTTGAACGCAACGCCACGTACATTCGGCTCGATGCGCCCGGTGGTTTCGACAACTCGGGACTCGGGGCTGTCATCGAGACGTACTCGTACTCGGGCGGAGCCGAGAGCCGCATCGTCGCGAGTTCGGGACCGGGCTCCGGCCATGTGGTGTTCGAAAGCTGGTCGGCGAACCAAGCGGGTTCGTTCGAGGCGCTCTTCGATGGGTGTGACGATAATCAATGCGAGGCGGCGACCGGCGGCTCGCTCGCTTCGGTACCGACGTTCCGCGGCGCCGAGGGTTGTCTCGCGACCATTTCGACGCGACCCCTCAACAACTCCAATCGCGTCGAGGCTGGTGTGGGCGTTGTCCGCGTCCAGTGTGAAGCCTCCCAAGCGAACTATTTTGTTATCGGTGGAGGGCCGTCTGGCCCTCAGTGGCCTCAGACCGATCTCGGTATTGGCGCAGCCTCACTCCCGGCTGGTCATCCAAGCGGTAGCCTTCTCCTGAGTGCGACAGCGCTGGGCGGGGACATCGGTAGCCACCTTATCGCGATGCGCGAGGATAGCGCGGGCGATCGCTCCGGTCAGATTGCGAACGTTCAAATCGACGCCCCGGACTTCCCGATCGATACCGGAATGCAGACGCCGGGCCTCGCGCTGCGCACACAGCCGATCTCGGATTCCGAAGCCGACGGTTACGGTGCGGCAGTCGCCGATATTGAAAACCCGGTGCTCATCGCCATGACGACTCGCGCGACCTCCGGTGCCCGCATGGACCGCGTCCGCTTCTTTGTCTTTGGTCGGGAAACCACAGACGGGCGCACCGTGGACATCGCTCGACAGTTTGCGTGCATCGACAACGTGCGGGTGCGTCCAACCGGACGCGATTACGTCCCGGATGCCATCGCTGAACTGGTCGAACTTGGTGGAAGCCTCGAACTCGGCACTCGCGATGGCGGCTCGTTTGTCGCAGTCTCCACGGAGGTGGGTTCGACCGTCGCTCTCTTCGACCTCGCGGCCTTGCCTCAGGACGGAACATGTGCGGATGGCCAGAGTCCTCCTGCGGGCGGAGTCATCCGCTGTGACGAACCGGGCCTCTGCGGGGGCTTCGGGATCGGGCTTGGTCTCGTGGACCTTGATGGTGATGGTGATGATGAGATTGCGATCGGGGCTCCCACGGCGAATACGCAAATCACGGCGCAGAGTGAACTCGTCTCTGCGGGTCGAGTACTGCTCTACGAATCCGAAGGCAGTTTCCAGTCTTCCAGCGCCCCGAGCGATCTTTCGGAGAACGCGCGCTTTGGTCAGGCCATTGCGGGTGTTCCCAGCGCTTCCGGTCGGGAAGAGCTCGTGATCGGAGCGCCGGGCAACTCACGTCTCTATGTGCACGTCTGCACGGGCCTTTCAGGCGACGCCGATATGAACGGCGAAACCTGTTTTCCGCGCGGAGAATAGCTCCCCCTCGATGAGCGAGACTACCCACGTTCTCGTCGCGGATGACGAGCCGAATCTTCGTCGCGTGCTCGCGGCCCAGCTTCGCCGTCATGGCTACGAGGTCACGACTGCCGGGGACGGGGAGGAAGCGCTCAGCGTTTTTTCCGAACGCGTTCCGGACGTTGTCATCTCTGATCTGCGAATGCCGCGAGTCGATGGCATGGCCCTGCTGCGAAAGGTCTGCGAGTCCTACCCACGCGTTCCGGTGATCATGATCACGGCGCATGGCACGGTCGACACCGCCGTCGAAGCCTTGAAGGCGGGTGCTTTCGACTACATCACCAAACCCTTTGATCGCGACGAACTTCGAACGGTCGTCGACAAGGCCGCGAAGACCAGTGCTCTCTCGCAGGTGAATGCGGATACAACACCCGGTCGCCCTGATGCGGGACGCTACGGGCTGGTTGGGTCAAGTGACGCGATGGGCGAGGTCTATGCGATCATTGAGCGCGTGGCCGATACGCCAAGCACGGTGTTGATCACGGGGGAGAGCGGCACTGGCAAGGAACTCGTTGCACGCGCGCTGCATGAGCAAAGCTCTCGACGCGAGAAACCCTTCATCAAGGTGAACGTTGCTGCGATTCCCACAGAACTTATCGAGAGCGAACTCTTCGGTCACGAGAAGGGAGCGTTCACGGGCGCGATGGCCAGCAAACCGGGACGCTTTGAACTCGCGGATGGCGGAACGCTCTTCCTTGACGAGATCGGAGAGATTCCGATCAAGATGCAGGTGAAGTTGCTCCGGGCGCTTCAGGAACAAGAGTTTGAACGAGTCGGTGGTATCCGCACGACCCAGGTCGACGTTCGCGTGGTTGCGGCGACAAATCGTGACCTCGACGAGGAGATCTCGGCGGGACGGTTCCGTGAGGACCTGTACTACCGACTGAACGTCGTACGTGTTCCACTGCCTCCCCTCCGTGAGCGAGGCCAAGACATTCCAATGCTCGCCGAGCACTTTCTTGCGCACTTTAACCAGCGACTCGGCCGCGATGTGCAGGGGTTCTCGGAAGAAGCAATGCGGCTCCTCCAATGCTCGCCTTGGCGCGGCAATATCCGGGAGCTTGAGAACGTTGTAGAGCGATGCATGCTCTTTTGCGATGGCGCGGAAATCGGTGCGGACGCACTTCCGCCAGAGCTTCGGGATTGTGCGCCGGTTGCGAGCGTTGAGCTTCCAGAAGTTCGCGCGCTCGATGCAGAGACCGGTCTGAAGGATGTGGTCAAGGATGCGACGGCGAAGCTCGAGCGCGGGCTCATCGAAGGCGCTCTTGAGCAGACCGGCGGCAACGTCACCCACGCTGCGAAGCTATTGAAAATTTCGCGAAAGAGTCTCCAAATGAAGATGAAAGAATTTGGCCTGCGGGAGTGACCCGCGAAGAAGGGCCCCACTTGCGCTCGCGTCGAAGAGTGCTCTCCTCAAGCCATGTCTCAGCGCGCGACCCACCTCGGACTTCTCCTCGCTCTCCTTCTTTCGCTTATGAGCTGCAGTGAAGACGAGCCAAACGCATCCAACGAAAGTGAGCCCGCCGTGGAGCATCCAGACGAAGAGCATGGAGAAGACGAGCACGGAGAAGAGCACGCCGCGAACAGCGACGAGGGGCCTTTCTCGCCGCGCAGCGACGCTGATTTCGTGTCGGCGCTCGAGAGTGCCCAAGCCCGCGCCCAAGCCGGTGGAAAGAAACTTCTTGTCGAGCTCGGTGCGAACTGGTGTCCGGATTGCCGGGAGGTCGCGAGGCTCGGAACGGTAGAGCCTGCCGCCGCATTGCTCGCCGAAGAGTACGAGACCGTGATCGTCGACGTCGGTCGATTCGATCGGCACACACCGTTTCTCGAAGCCTACGGCGTCGATCGGATCGCTACACTTCTCGTTTTCGAAGCCGACGGGACGTTGACTGCGAAGACGACCCTCGAGCCCATCTCCAGTCGTTCTGGGATGACGGCGCAGCAGTTCGCAACGTGGCTTGAGGCGCCCTCGGGAGGGGTCGGTCCAACCCTAAGCGCTGCGCTTGCCCCGCTTCGATGAGCGAACGTTCAAATCCTCTTGCACCGATTACGCTTACGCCGATCGGAATCTTTCGCTCACCTTTCGAACACAAAGCGGACGCACCGAGGCAGCCTCGTGCGGCCGAAGATGCGAGAGGGTGGATTGAGCTCTCGCCGGGGCGAGATTTTGATGACGCGCTCTGCGATCTTGAAGGGTGGGACGCAATCTTTGTTCTCTTCTGGATGGATCGAGCGAAGGGATGGCGCCCCAAGGTGCTTCCGCCTCGGAGCTCTGTTCGGCGCGGAGTGTTCTCCACCCGGGCCCCTCGCCGGCCAAATCCGATCGGCCTGAGCGTGATGCGTCTCGAGCACGTCGAGGGTTTGAACGTGCATGTGCGCGAAGTCGATATCCTCGATGGAACGCCCATCCTCGACATCAAACCCTACGTCCCCTGGGCGGATTCCATACCGAACGCCGCGACGGGCTGGCTTGAGCAAGAAGGCGCAAGGACTTCCGCCGCAATGAAGGGTGCCGAACGTCCCCAGGATGTTGGGCCCAGCTATTCTGTGTCGTTTTCGGCCGCCGCCGAGGGGCACCTCGCCTTCCTCGCAGAACGCGGCGTGGATCTACGGCTCCGAATCGAAGAGCACCTCATCGCGGGTCCGCTCCCCCATGCCTACCGGCGGATCAAAGCACTTGGCGCGGGCCAGTACCGACTTCGGGAGCGAGAGTTCATGGTCTTCTTCCGGATTCGCGGCTCGGAAGTGAATGTGGAAACTGTCCGAGCTCATCCGAGCGCATCGGAGCCGGAAGCCTGCGCGCTTCGCGCAGCGTTTCCGTAGTCCGCGATTCAAATCGCTAGCGGGGCCCCTCTTCCGCAAGAACGCCCTTCCATCGATTGGATCCCCGCACTGGCCGGCGGTTCGGTGGCTTCGATGAGAGCTTCCTCGTTGCTTTCGGGCCGGCGTAGCCCAAAGATGGAAGGGTGAACATCGTTGCGAGATGGCGGCACGCGCTGAAGATCCCGAGCTGGCCAAAGCTCTTCGTGCCGATGGCGTTTGGTCACGCGATCGGAGCGACGCACCTCGGTCGAGTCGATTTGGTGGATGTTGCTGTGGGAGTGGCACTTACCACCGCCATCGTGGCCTACATCGTTCTCCTCAATGACTACTTCGATCGCGATATCGACGGACTCAAGCGACGCCTCTTTCCGAACGCCGGGGCGAAGAAGACAATTCCAGACCGCATCCTCTCCGCGACGAGCGTGCTCCTTGGCGGGATCGTCGCTGGCGGCCTCGCGCTTGGCCTTGGCTTTGGGCTCGAGGATTGGTTGGGGCGGCCGTTTCTCGGCGAGTTCACGCTCGTTGCGCTCGTTATTTTCGCAGCGTACTCGGCGCCTCCTCTGAAGCTGAACTATCGCGGCGGAGGGGAGCTACTCGAAATGCTTGGAGTCGGGTTCTGGCTGCCCGTTTTGCACGCTTACCTACAGGCGGGAATGGGCGTGGAAAGTGTACTCTGGCTTCCGCGCGCTTGGCCGATCCTGATCGGTTTCTCGATGCTCGCACTCTCGAGCGCTCTCGCGAGTGGACTCGCCGACGAACGTAGCGATCGACGAGGCGGCAAACGTACCTTTGTCGTTCGCTACGGAAACGGCGCGACGCGGGTTGCGATCGACTTTCTTCTGATCGGTGCAGCGATCACCTGGGGCGTGACAGGCTTTGTGGCCGAGCACGTGCCCGCTCTCGTGGGGATCTTCGGGGCTGTTTGTGTCCTTTGGTATCGGCGTCCGGTTCGCGCGCTCGAACGAGATGCGATCACAAATGCTTTCGACGCGCAGCGTGCGTACAAGGGAGCACTTCACAAGTTGATCTGGGATAGCGCGCAGTGGGTGGGCGGGGCCCTGTTCTTGCACAGGGTCTTTCTCGCATGAGCACACGATCCCGTCTCTTTTCTCTGCTTGCCCAGGAAGATGAACTCATCGAGGCGACCGGCGGGCGTTCTCTCTCTCCCGACCGTGCTCGCGCGACAACCTTGGTCGCGCTTGGAGAGCGTCATATTGAGGCGCTTCCCGCCGAGGCGGGGGAGGCTGTTCTTCGCGCTCTTCTCCGTTCTTCACGAGCGCAGCGCCTTGCTTTTCCTGGCAATATCTTCTGGGATTTTGATGCGTACGCAGCGTCGTTAGCGGAGAGCGCGAGGAATCGTCCGCTGATCGGAGCCGGTTCGGTGAGCGCGAAGAGTGCGCTCTATTCCTCGCTGCAATCGCTCTTTGGTAAACAAACGCCGATTCACTTCCAGTACGTGCACGACTTCATGTACGGCTTCGATTGGGCGAAGTGGGTCGCGAAGGATCCAGTCTCTCGCGCTGGTGTCGGGCCTTTCGACGAAACCTTTATGCAGGCGATCTGGCTTCGTGGTCACGAGCTCCTCCAGCTCATCGCGAAGAACGATCAAGAGTACCCGCGGCTGCCGAGCGGTCTGCCACGAAATCCCTTCAGCTTTGCGCGGGCGCCTGCGGACGAGCGGAAGCTCTTCGTCACCTTGAGGGAGGCGAATCTGCTCCCCGTTCGCGCATTCGAAGAACATCCGACCCCCGTCTGGAATCGCGATTTTCAAGCCGAACGAAAGGCCATCGCCGTTCGTGAGCAGGCATAGATCGGCTTAGTCGGCGTAGGGGACCACTTCACAAGGCGGCTGCTGTCCGTACCAACGAAGCAGCTTCGTCCGCGGCTGACCGTCGTCGTCATACTCGATCATCGCGTAGGTGAGCCCGCTATCCTGTCCGAGGTATTGAAGGTCGAGGTTAATCATCTTCACCCAGGTGCCCGTATTCACGAGGATCTTACCGCTCGGAAGCTGCATATAGCGCGGCCCATGACTATGGCCGACAATGAGCGTGTGTGCGCCTCGTGTCTTATTGAGGGAGCGCGCAGCGTTCTCGTCATACCCGCCCGTCAACGAGAGCACCTCTTCCTTCACCAATCGCGGAATCGCCCGAAAGCGCTCAATCCAAGCATCGAAACGGAGAATGCGGTGCTTTAGAAAGTTCTTCGCGGAGTACCAGAGAAAGCGCGCGACGAATGCCGGATCGAGAAACGTCGATATCCACATGAATCGGCCAAGCGGCTGAATGCGGTCGATGTGGTGACGATATTCCTTTAGAGGATTCATCACCTCCAAGATCCAAATCGACCCCCAAGGGAGTGCCAAGACCTCACGCCCATCCGCGCGCGTACGGGTCATCGACTTGTAGTCGACCCGATGAATGCGCTCGAACTGGTGGCCGTGGCGGATCTGAATACCGTCCGGGAGATAATAGGTATCGGAGCTGGTGATGAACTGCACCCGTTCACCGGTATCTCCGGGCGCCACGTATCTTCGAAAGAGGTCCTGCGGGCCCGGAAACCACATGTCGAGATCATGATTCCCCGGAAGGTACGTGATTCGGTTGTGCGGGTCCGCCATGAAGGTCTTCAGTGCGCGGACAAATACGGGATGCCCATCGAGACACTCGCGGAGCTTCTGGGTCGCGATGGCGTCGGTGATATCCGTCGCCCAAGAATCACCCGTTTTGACTTTGAGGAGGTCGAAGATGTCGCCGTTCAGGATGAGTTCGACACCAACGTCTTCGTCTGTGCTCTTGGAATAATGCGCGAGCAGTTCGGCGAAACGGTCATCGTGAAAGAAATCCTCAAAGCGGTTCATCTCACCTGGCTGCGAGCCGGTGCCGAGATGCAAATCGCTGAGAACGAGTCGAAGGATCTTCACGGAGACGAATTGATATCGCGGACGGGCGTTCCCGTCGACTTAAAGGGCGAAGCCGTCTCTTTGGCGACGCCGTAACTCTGCGTTCAGTCCGCTCGGAGCTCTGCCGAGTGCGGGATCCGATCGATGGAAGGGATGATCTTTTCGTCGTCAGGGGCGCCGAGGCGAGCTTCGGAGAGCGGACGACATGCCGAGTACATCGAAGGAATAGCGAGGCTCGGATCCGCGGTCCTGCCGGAAGAGGGCCCTTCTAGCGATTTGAACCACGACCTAGCCTGCTAGGTTACAAAACCTGAGATATGGTCGGTCGTCTGGCCGCCGTTCCAGCCGAAGCTTTCGGTATTGAGTCCGAGGGCCCGAAGGGTCGTAAGGTGGGCTTTCACGATATTTCCACCCCGCTCACGAGTGTGGATGCCCCGCGCCAGGCGCCCGCAGCCGCCCCCCGCGAATACGACGGGCATCTCGTTGACGGAGTGCTTGTACCCTTCGCCGTATTCTGAGCAGCCGTAGATGACTCCGCGCTCGAGCATATTATCGCCGCCGAGGTCTTCGATATCGAATCCGTCGAGGAACGCCGCAAACGCTTCCATTTGGTGGATCATCACGCGCTCAGTGCGACCCCAGTGTCCATCGTGCACCGTTTTATGCAGTCCGTCCGGCACCGACACGTTATCAAAAACATGCGTTGAGGCGGGGGAGGTCAGCATAAATGAGAAGACTCGCGTCACGTTGCACCGGATCGCGAGGCCGATGAGTTCACCCATGAGCCGCGCCTTTTCCGTGACGCTCCCGCGACCCAAGTTCGTGGGAAAACTCGGGGCAGCCGGCGTCTCGCAGATCGGTGCGTCGAGGCCGAGGCGTGTCTGAATCGCATCGATATGCGCAAGGTGTGCGTCGATTCGAATGCGATCTGCGGCGCTCACCTGAGAGCGAAGGCTGCGCGCATCGTCGAGCACTGCGTCGAGAAGAAGCGCGCGCCGGTTGGCAGCGACGGCGTCCGGCGGAACATCGAAGAGCCGGTCATAGAGCGCTCGGGGATCCAGAATCGGCGGAATGGTGGCGTCCGGTCCGGAGTACGCGATCGCATTCCAGTGTCCGTAGTCGTGAAAACGCGCGGTAGAAGCGCCAGCGACAATCGAGCGGAAACGTGGTGGGCTCGTATAAAAGTCGGGATGATGTGCAACGACTTGGTCGATGCTCGGTCGCAGAGCAGTCAGGATGTGCCGCCCGTGATCAAAACCCTCGGGGCGAGGCCGGTCCCCGGTCATGGAGTTCATGAACCCGCGCATATGACCGTCGCCTTGGCCACCGGGTTCCCGCGGAATGTCGGTATGAGGCGTGAGCCCCGTCGCAACACTCACCTGATGCCGCATCAGTGGCTGCAGGACACTTCCGGCCGTGAAGCCACTCCCGACAGATGCGGGCGTCCAGCGGTCGGGATTGCCAGCTTGTTCTCCACCATGGTCGCCATGCCACGGCAGGCCGTTTGCCCAGAAGAACACCCCAAAGAAAGGTCCGAAGTCGCTCGCCGCGTGAACACTTTGAGGACCGACCATCGCTTCGAGCGCGGGGAGGGCGAGTGCGACCGTGGTGCCACCTACGGCTCCGCGGAGGAAAGTTCGACGAGAGAGACGCTTCTTGCTCATTCTTCACCTCCGATGGTGCGGAATTCATCGCTTAGTGCGAAAGCCAACATCAGTTCGTCGAAACGATACCCGGCGCTTCGGAAAGACGCCTCAAGCGACGCGAGCGCCGCCCGTTCTGTGTCCGCTTCCAGGCGGCCCATCGTGTGCCGGTAGAGTTGCTTCACCACGCATGCGGGAACGCGAGGATCTTCTCTTAGAACCGTGCCGAGATCGGTGGCCCCGTCGAGATCGGTGCCGTCGAGCGAACCCGTTGCGTCGATTTCGCCACCGGGTTCGCGGTCACGCCAGGAGCCGATCGAGTCGAAGTGCTCAAAGAGGAATCCGGGAGGGTCCATAAACTCATGGCAGTTCCGGCACGCGGGGTCGTCTCGATGTGCTTCTAGGCGTTCACGCAGAGTTCGAGGTGCGCTCATGTCGATCGGAGGGATATCGGTGTTCACGTCGTTCGGTGCCGCGCGAACGGTCTGACAGAGCACTCGCTCGCGAATGTATTTGCCCCGGAGCGTAGGCGATGTCTCGGTGGGATGAGCGTTCATCGCGAGGAAGGCACCGGTCGTGAGAATGCCCGGCCGTTCCTCGGGGAGTTCGACCGGCACGAAGGTGATCGCATCTGCCCCCTCGGCCTCCACTCCATAGAGAGATGCGAGCTCGGCGTTCACGAAAGACGCGCGTGAGAAGAAGAGCTCTCGCATATCGGCTTTCCGCCGGAATACAATGTCCTGCACGCGGAGCTCCACTTCCGTGCGCATAGAACTCCCGAGCGTCGAGCTGAACGCGGGGTAGAGCGCGGGGTCGAGGTCGAGTCGAGAGAGGCGTCCAAGGTCGAAGTACTGAGCGAAGAAGGCTTGAACCGCTCGCTCTGCACGTGGGTCATCGAGCAGACGGAGCGCTTGCTCCCGGCGGCCTTCCGCGGTGGACAACGCGCCACTTGCGGCCGCGTCGAGGAGCGCCTCATCTGGCGCCTCGTTCCAAAAGAGGAACGAGAGCTTCGCAGCGTACTCAAAGTCGGTGAGCGCGCGTTCTTCACCCGCGGGCGTTCCAATCTCGGGACGGTACAAAAAGAGGGGCGATTGGAGCATGCCCGCAAGCGCGAAGCGGATCCCGCGCAGCGGTTGACCGTCCGCGAGCTCCTCCGAGACGCCGTACCATCGTGCACTCTCTTCGCTCGTCAGCGGACGTCGGAAGAGGCGTCGTCCGATTCGTTCGATAAACGCCTCCCGGCAGCTGGCATCCTCTACCTCGCACCCGAGCGTCGCCGCGCGGCGTTCCGAGCTTAAGATCGCTTCGGAGATCTCATGCGCGGCTTCTTCGTAAAGAGACGCGCCCCGATCGCTCAACGTCGTGCTCGAGGCACCGATATTGTAGAAGAGGTCCGGGTTAGTATCTGGTTCGAGCTCAACCGCCGGTACCTCGCCGAAAATCGAAACAAGGCTCGCTCGATATTGCGCCGCGGTCAGCCGCGGAAGGGCCGGAGTTACCGCTTCGAAAGGAGGAGGAGGTGTATCGTCGCTAGGCGGGAGGGTAGGAGGTTCGATTGGCGGTTTGTCATCGATGATGCCTTCGCATCCGAGTGTTGCCATTGCTACGACGATCGCGATCCACACCCTCATGTGTGAAAGTGTATCAGCATTGCGTTCACCTCGCTTTCGCGAAAGTGTGAACAGCTTTCGTTTACCAGACGTAGCCGGCAATGCGCTCGAACGTGAATCCGAGGTTGTTGACTGCGTTATCCCGCTCGGTCGCGTTCGTCGTATAGAAGTGATTGCCGTCCTTAAAGAGGCGGAAAAGAGGGCGACTACCGCAGATCTCGGTCGTGGCGATATATCCGAGAATCCCTTGTTCTGTGGAACCCTCGCAGTCGGCCGAGGTTGTACTCAGCCACAGCCCGTTCCCCTTTTGACAACGGCGGAAGGCCATCGCGCCCGGCGCTGGCTCGGCGTAGAGGTAGTAGTAGTTTTCTCGTTCGAGGACGCCGCCCATCGCTTCGGCGAGGTCGCGCGTGTAAAGGTGTCCGCCGCCTGCGCGTGCACGGTGTACGCCGACGCGGCAGCTGGTAAGGCCTTGATCGCACGCGCCGTCGCAGTCGTCGTCGACAAGGTTGCAGGTTTCCTCTGGCGTCGCGCAGGTCGCTTCTCCACCTTCGCAAACCAAGCTGCCCTCGGAGCCACATGCGGTCGCGCAGGTGCCCCCCGCCGTGCATCCGCCCGTCGTGGATTCACAGCCGTCGCTCGGGTCGTCGTTTGCGTCAAAGAAGCCAGCGGAACACGCCCCGACGGCGCATGCCCCGGCGTTGCACTCCGAGCTCGCGTTTGGGATCACGCAAGAACGACCACAGCCGCCGCAGTTGTTCGGATCGCTGGAGGTGTCAACGCATTGGATACCGCAAACGCTTTCGGGTGCGCTGCAGGAAGGCGGAGAGGTATCGAAGGGCAGCGCCGTGTCCTCGACCGAACGATCCGATACTGCATCCCTGACGCCAGCGTCCTCGGCGGGTGTGTCGTCATCTCCGCACGCTGCAAAAAATAGCACTAGAGCGAGCAGGTTCGTGGTGCGGCGAAGAAAGACCATGGAAAGAAGCCTACCTGAAATCCAAGGAGTCGCGTTATCTCGTCCGCACCGAGTGTCTGTTTGAAGAGTGAGCGCTATTCGCAGGTTGTGAGGACGGCATTCGCGAAATCGCACATTTACCAATACGGTGGCGGGCGACACCCTAGAGGCGAAAAGGGTATTACCACTTTGCAAGACGGGACCATGGCGGGAGCGTCTGCTCCTTTCGGGGTTCGCAAGTGCGCCTCTTTTTGCGAGACTCTGCGTGGGGAAAACGGCGGCCCGGACGGTAACGAACAAGAGGGCTGCCCCAAGACTTCGAGCGTGAGATGAGCGGCGACTCCGAGAAACCAACCCGGTGGGATGATCTGCGGTACCTGGCTGCGGTCGTTGAATTCGGTGGGGCGATCCCAGCAGCGCGACAGCTTGGAGTCGCGACCTCGACGGTTTACCGGCGACTTGAGGCGCTTGCGATTGCGATGGGGACGCCAGTACTCGTCCGTGGTGTCCCGGAGGTTCGTCTAACGAAAGAGGGGGAACATCTCTATCAGCTCGCGTGCCGTTTTCAGAGCGACCTCGGTGCTGCCAGACATCTCGCTCTCGCTCGTCGCACGTCCGTCGAAGGCGTCGTCCGACTCACAACAGTGGAGGGCTTCTTACCTCTGTTGCTCGCGCCGCTGGCAGAGCTCGCGGAATCTCACTCTGAGCTCTGCGTTGAGCTCCACCTCGCCGACGCGGGTCCTTCGGTTCGAAAACGAGATGCCGACATCGCGATCGGCGTCATGGAGAATCCCCCACCGGAGTTGATTGGGCGCCGGCTCTTTCAGATCGAGCATGGCGTTTTCGGGACCGCGGAGGCGATCGCCCGTGAGCCACGTCGTTGGATTGTATGTGGTCCGCCGCAACACTCTACAAAGGAGGCCGCGTGGGAAAAGAGGCATGCGGAAAACGCGGCGATTGCGACCGGCTCTCGGAACGCGTTTGTCGCGCTGGTTCGTCAGGGGGTTGGAGTGGGCCTCTTGCCTCGACGTCTTGCGCAGCCTTTTCCGGAGCTCAAAGAGCTACCCAAATTCCGGGAGGCAGCGCGGGAAGTCGCGCGCCAATCATGGGTGCTCTACCATCCTGACGCCTCGGATGTGCCCTCGATTCGGGCCGTCGTGGACACTCTCGTTAATCACCTGAGCCGGCTACGGAACCCCTAGTGCGTGATTCAAATCGCTAGAAGGGCCCTCTTCCGCCAGGAGCGCCGATCT
>JAHDCI010000133.1 GCA_020629955.1 Myxococcota bacterium
ACACCGTCTGTGACGGCACAAACGAGACCATCCGAGGACTCTGCGGCGAGGACGGAGGACAAGTCCGCGCATTCCTGGAAAACGCGGCAGAAATCTCGCCGAATACCGACGGCACGGTCTGCAGCCATCTCTCCGCGGGGTTTGACATCGAAACCGTGCCGATCGTCATCACCGACTAATGCGTGATTCGAATCGCTAGAAGGGCCCTCTTCCGCCAGGAACGCCGATCCGAGCTTCGCTCTTCCTTCGAACGACTCAGCATGTCGTTCGCCCGCCGAAGCTCGCCTCGGCGCCCCTGACGCAAGATTATCCCTTCTACCAATCTGATCCCCGCACTCGATGTGATTTGAAGTCTCCGATTTCGTATCGTCGTGAGCGCATCGAATGCCGCTAGGATTTGACGTGCAACGCGTGAGGTTTTCTGGCCGAAGAGCGCCGGCCCGAAGTCGGAAAATCTTCCTTGATGAGGCTTGCGTCTGAACCTCCAAGTGATTTCAGCGACTTCGCTTTGGACGAGGGAAGCGGTCTCAAGATATCGAAAACCGACATTTAATAATGTCGCAAAAATACATTTAAACCGTATAATGTAGAACGTGCCCTCCCGGAGTTCTCAGGACCTCAAAAAGCCGAGTCGTCCATCTCACTTTGAACGAGTTCGGGTGCTTTTCGTGACAGGTCCTCGATTTCGCAGTCTCCGCAGTCTCCGGCAGCTGATGCTGCTCCTGTTTGTCGGTCTATCGCTGCACGCAGAGGCTCAAAATCTACCGACCTTTCCCGATCACACGATTCATTCCACGGCGTATGACTATGTCATGCCGGGGTGGCGTCTCTTCGCATACAACCCAAATGCAGAGTCGTTCGCGAATGCCGGGACGTTTTCTGCCCCCGCGGGAGCGGTGCCACGCCGGCTGCGCTCGCACTACTCCCAAATCATGTCGTGGGATGGGCAGGTGTTAACGGTTGGAGGAACGACTGGCTTTATGCACGAAAGTACGCAGGTTCTTCGTCACGACGCGGACTGGAAAGTCACCACGATGCTCGACGGGCGACCCGTCATGAAAATCGAAGACCATCCGGCGATCGGCGAACCGACGATTCACTACAGCGATATTCGACAAATCTGGTTTGGAAACACGAATGTCTACCGCGACGGCGAACGGATTGGAGAGCCGCGACCCGTGGCCTTTTCGTATCAGGGCGCCACCCCGGGTTACGATGGTGCTCCGTTCACGATCAATGGACAGAACGCAAACGGCCACATCGGACAAGAGACGATCTGCGGAGGTGACCTAATCCTGCAGGCCGGAAACGCCGAAGCATCGCCCGGTTCAGAGACCCTTGTGACCCCAGGCAATATTCACATCCGAGGCGGTCTCCAAAGCGGGCGCCACGAGGGCAACGTCGTCATCGGAAACGAACCGCCGGACTACCTCGGAGCGCGTGGCGTCATGTTTCTCGATGAAGCACACACGCCCCCGCAGTTTGCTTCACCAAACGGACGGGGCGGGGTGATTTTCATTCGAGATGGGGCGCTTTGGTTCCAGGGGGGCGCTGGCACCGTCACCATGTTGGCACCGCCATAGAGTTTCAAAAGTAAGCCAGCGCTCGACCGCCGCCGGAGCGTGCTCCCCAATTCTTCGCCCTAGGACTGACGGGCTCGGCGAAGTTCTCGCTCGGCTACACTGTCGCCGCTCGTATGGTAGGCTAAGAGGGCGTCATGAAGTCGCGATTTTCCATAGCTATTCTCATACTCTGCTCGTTCATGGTGCACTCCGCGGTCGCCGCCCAAGAACGAAATGTGGACGAGATCCTCGAAGATGGATTGGCGCTTCGAGAGCAAGGCCAGGATGAAGCGGCGCTCGCACGATTCGAAGAAGCCGAGAGCATCGAGCCGACAGGACGAAGCGCAGCTCAGATCGGCTTGGCGCTCCAGGCACTCGGGCGTTTTGCCGAAGCCCATCGCACTCTAGATGAAGCGATCTCACGAGGCGGTGAGTGGATCGACCGGTACGAGGAGCACCTCGTGGCGGCGCAGGCGATGTGCGAGGAACATATTGGTGAGCTCTTCGTCGTTTCGAATATTCCGGGTGAGCTTTCGTTAAATGGAGCGCACGCCGGAGAACTTCCACTCGAAGAACCGATTCTCGTCGATGCCGGAACCGTCGTGATCCGCATCGAAGCCGACGGCTACTACGCATACGAAACTCGCCTCCAGGTCGACGCTGGAAGCTCCGTGCGACGCGACGTGACACTTGTCGAACGTGGCGAAAATGAGGAAAGCGCGGAAAGACCCAACGGTACGGCCAATCGAAGAGGCGGCGCGCTGGCCGCGACAATCCTCGGCGCCGGTATGCTCGTGGGCGGCGGCACCCTCTTTGCCATCATGGCACCTCGCGCGAGCGCGGAGTTCGACCGGCTCGAAGCGGAGTGTGGCGCGGCACAGAGGTGTCGCGAGGGGGACGACGACGAGCTTCGGAGGCTCTCGTTGATGGCCGATATCGGACTGGGCATCGGAATCGCGGGCGCACTCACCACGGCCATTTCACTTCCGATCTGGCTCGCGCGCGACACGAACGGACGCGAATCCGCCGTTCGCGTTGGGGTCGGGCGACTCGAACTGACGGGGAGTTTCTAAGATGCGAGCGCGCTCGCTGCTTTGTGTATTGGCGCTGCTCTCGGGCTGTTCGTTGGTGCTCGACCCCGCGAACTTCTTTGGGGACGCGGGTCCGGACGGCAGCGTAGACGCTTCCGAAGATGCACCGCTCGACGTGCTCTCGGATACGCCCACAGATCGACCAAGCGACGTTAGCGCGGATGCCGGGGACGATGCGACAGTCGACGCGCCCATCGACGTTCCGGCCGATGCGCCCATCCCGCCAACAGGGTGTGAAGGCACGTGCGCGTTCTTTCTCCCGGGCTTCGAACTGACGAGCAGCGGCGATGCAACGAGCGCCGGCTTCGATCTCGACGATGTCGTGAGCGAAGGTGGCGAGGGATGTCACGAGGTCGAAGATCGCGTGGGCGACGCTGGACGCACCGGTGTCGACAACGCGCTGATTCGGCTCGCCGAAGCCACCCGCCCCTTTGGCGATCTACGCGCCGCTTTGGAACAGGCGAGCCTTCGAGGGCGAAACGATTTTCTGGTTCGATTTCTCGGCGTCGATGGACCAAGTGACACCCGGGTCCAGGTTCAGCTCTACCAGCTTCCGCCGAGCGCCCTCCCCTCCGGTCCTGTACGCGACGATATCACCGTTCAGCTTCCTCCCTTCGCCCCTTTGATGACCTTCGAGACGGCATTGAGGGGCGGTGCATTCGAAGTGACGCCGGACGCGGCAATCCCTGGCGCTCCGATGACGATCCGTCTCGACCAACCAAACGAGGCGGGCTTCACGCTGGATGATTTTCATATGTCCGGTCGTCTTGTCGAAGGTGCGCTGGTCGATTTCCAGGTTGGCGGCTCGCTGGATGTGGACGCTCTTGAGCGCACGCTCTGCCGTACACATGACGCAACCGTCTACGCCGATTGCGAAGAGAATATCGCGCGTTCTTTCTTGCGAGGGTTCGCGGATCTCCGTCCAACTTCGGGAAATCGCTGTCTGAGCATTTCGTCGGGCTTTCGGAGCATGCCGCGCAGCGTTCAAGTCTTGGATGGGACGTGTGGGAGCCCCGGCGCTTGCGAAGACGACGACCCTTGCACGACCGATCGCTGCTCCTCCGGGGCCTGCGAACATATCCCTGCGCCGTGGGATACTCCGTGCACCCTTCGGAATACGAACCCCGGAATCTGCATCGCTGGGCAGTGTTCGCCGCAAACGTGCGTTCGCGCCAGCGACTGCATCAGCGACCAAGGATGCGCAGTGGGAGACTGCGTCGAGGGCAGCTGCATCTACGCCCCTCTCGCGGAACGCTCGAGCTGCGGAGCGGACTTCGCCTGTCTCGATTCCGCGTGCGAGATGGAATGTCGCTCGAACGCAGATTGCGACGATCTTCTCGACTGCACCGAAGACCGATGCTCCGCGCAGGGGACCTGCTCCCATCTTCCTCTTGAAGGAGGTACCTGCGGCGCCGGAGGAACGTGCCGCAGAGGAGTGTGTAGCGGCGTTGGAGATAGCGACTGTCAAGGCGTGGGTCAGCGGCTAACTCGCTGCGATGCCCCCGAAACCTTCGCGGACGCGAGAGCGCGCTGTCGTCGCCTTGGAGGTCGCCCCGCCTCGATCCGCTATCAATCGGAAGCGGCGGCAGTACGAGCTCTCATCGACCGAGACTCCTACTGGATTGGTCTTCAAGACGCGGTCCCTGGCGGGCCGCGGACGATCAACGCTGGTTTCCGATTCCAGGATGGCGAAACGATGGTCTACTCGGACTGGGCACCGGGCGAGCCGGACGATGCAGACGCATGCGGATGGACCGCGGCGGATGGCCGTTTTCGGAGTGCCCCCTGCGATCATCTTCACCGCGTAATCTGCGAGCTGGGACCTAGCGGCGGGTGAGTTGGCGAACCGAGCGCATGGAGATCCCGGCGCCCCCAACCGCACTCGGTCGCTACGAGCTCCTGCATCGAATCGCAGCCGGAGGAATGGCGGAGGTCTATGCGGCTCGGTCCATTGGGGCGGGCGGTTTTCAAAAGCTCGTCGCAATCAAACGAATGCTTCCGACGCTCGTTGATGATGAGCGCTTTGTTCAGATGTTCATGGACGAAGCCAAACTAGCGTCCGCCATCATCAGTCCGTACGCCGTACAGACCCTCGACCTCGGTACAGCCGTCGACGGCTCACTCTTTATCGTGATGGATCTCGTCCGAGGCGCATCGCTCGGCACACTGCTCAAAGCGGCCGCGAAAAGGCGAGAGCCACTCTCAGTGAAGGTAGCTGGGGAGATTCTTCGACAAGCTGCACTTGGTCTGCACGACGCGCATGAAGCGCGCTCAAGCGACGGCGAGCCATTGGAACTCATTCACCGGGATATCAGCCCGCAGAACATCCTGGTTGGCATCGATGGCCGAGTTCGGATCACAGATTTCGGGGTCGCGAAAGCGCTACACCGCGCGACCAAAACCGCGACGGGAGAAATCAAAGGGAAGATGTCGTACTGCTCTCCCGAACAAGTTCGAGGCGAGGAGCTGGACCGACGAAGCGATATCTTCTCGCTCGGCGTCGTGGCGTGGGAAGCACTCACGCATCGTCGACTCTTTCGTCGCGACAATCCCGCGGCCATCCTGCAGGCGGTTCTCTCCGACGAGATAAAGTCCCCTCAACTGGTACGAAGCGGCGTGCCTGCGCACGTCGGTGGCCTGGTCATGACGGCGCTCAAACGAAACCCGGACGAGCGATACTCCACCGCGTTAGAGTTTGCAGACGCCATCGGTGCGGCGCTCGGCGGGTCATCGTCTGCGCAGGTTGCTTCGGTCGTCACCGAACTCGCAGGCGACCAGATCGCAGATCTCGATCACGCGATCCGAACTGGAACCAACTCGATTCGGCTCGAGTCCACTCCCCCCTCAGCGCCGTCGAGACGCAGCTGGATACCGATCCTCTTACTCACGCTCATCGTCGCCGTGCTCACGGCCGGAATCACCATGTACTCCCTCGGGGATAGCGAGGAAGAGGGAGTCACGCAGGAGACGGATGTCGCTTCCGGAGCGAACAACGAAGCGCAAGGGGACATCGTTCGAGGATTTCAGGTCGACCCGAGCTCGCTACAGCCGCCTACCGAGATTCCGGCAACGCCGGTGAACGGCACACTCGAAGGAAGCCCCGAGGTTCGCGCCCCCGCACCTCGGACCCCTCGCGAGGAAACGCGCCTTCGGGAAGAGCCGGCAGTGGAAACCTCACAGCAGCCCGAAACCAGCCGCGCGGCAAACGTATCGATGCGAAGCCGGCCGCGTCGCCGAGTTTCCGCAATGTCCGATGAGAGCGAGCCGCCACCGAGCGAGGAAAGCCCTTCTCCGGAGATGCAATCGAATGTCCGGCAAGGCACCAACGGGGCGTTTATCCTGCGTTAGGAGCGCGATTGAGGTGATCGCGCGGCAACGCTGAAGCTCCCGCATCGAGCGCTCTGTAGATGAATTCCCGTTAGGAGTTGACATTCTTCGCGCTGAGCTAGACGATGGCGACGCCTGGAGACACCCATGAGTAAGCTTCTTGACGGGAAAAAGGTCGTCTGTGCAGACGACGATATGGAAATTCTTGCGCTGGTAACGCGCCACATCAAATCGCTTGGCGCGACGGTGGTGGAAGCCAGTGACGGGGAGGCTGCGTTCGAGAAGGGGAAAGCGGAGACGCCAGACCTCTTTATCCTCGACGTGATGATGCCGGGCATGAGCGGCTGGGAGGTCTGTCGCGCAATTCGCGACGAGGACTCCATCAAAGGTGCTGGAATCATTATGCTTACGGGCATCGGCGAGCGCCTTAACGAGATGACCTCCCCGCTCTACGGCGCGGACGCGCACCTCGATAAGCCCTTCGATCTCGACGATCTCGAACGAACCATCGAAGAAGTGATCGCACAGCGTAGCGAATAGCTCCCCCGCTCCAATCCGCTGAGAGCAACACCTGAGATGTCGAAAAAGACGATTCCGCTACTTTTCGATCATCGCCTTCGTCAGGCTCTGCGAGTATCCACTCGGGATGGGTCCTCGTTTGCACTTCGAACTCTGCGAGCCGAGTTCGGAACCTTCGGCGCTATAAGGCTCCTCCTCGAGGTGGGTCTCGACGCATGTCGAGGCGAACCCTTCGGCAAACTAGGCCCTCCCGTCGACCGACGCGATCGTCTCTCCCGGGAACAAGCGGGTCTCGCGATTTTGATCTGGCGTCGACTGAAGACGCGAGTGAGTGAGGAGCGAGCAACCGCGCTTGTCCGCGCGATGGTCATCGCCGGTGGAGTTCCATTCCTCGAAACCATGGTCGGTGAGTTGTCCATGCGAGACCTTGAAGAGGAACCGTTAAGCCATCGCGTACGTCGTTTCTTCAACGCAGAGGGCTCGGTCGAGGAACGCGGGGCCGAGGTCCGTTTCCAGGTCGACCGATGCCGTTTCGTCGAGCTTCTACACGCCACCGAAGCCGCGCCAATCCTTCCAGGCTTCTGCGAGGTCGACACCGTGTATTTCGACCGGCCCGATGTACCGATCGCACTTATTCGCGATCGAACCTTGGCAAAGCGCGACGCCTACTGCGATTTTCGCTTTTCTGAGAAAAAGCATGCTTCCCCTGGAAAGTGAATGACATTCACTTTAAGCTATAGCGACCTTCCGGATAGCCCGGAAGCGCGCTGAGGAAACGAGATACGATGTACGATTTGAAGATCACCGGAGGAACCATTGTCGACGGCACGGGGAAGGAACGTTTCCGCGGCGATATCGGGATCAAAGACGGGAAAATCGTAGCGATCGGTGAGTGCGGCGAGGAAGCCAAGGAAACCTACGACGCGAACGGCGCCATCGTTGCTCCTGGATTCGTTGACATCCACACGCACTACGACGGACAGATCAGCTGGGACGAAGAGCTCGCCCCTTCTTCGATCCACGGTGTGACCACGGCGGTATTGGGCAGCTGCGGAGTCGGCTTCGCGCCGGTCCACGAAACCGATCACGACACGCTCATTCAGTTGATGGAGGGCGTCGAAGACATCCCAGGCACCGCGCTCGCCGAAGGCATTCCATGGGGATGGGAGACCTTCCCGGAATACATGGACGCGATCGACAATATCCCGCACACAATCGATTTTCTCGCGCAGGTTCCGCACGACGCACTGCGCGTCTATGTAATGCGCGAGCGCGCAAAGTTTAACGAAGAGGCGACCGAGGAAGATATCGCGAAGATGCGCGATATCCTCCGAGACGCGCTGGAGCACGGCGCCATCGGATTCTCGACGGGTCGCTCGGACAACCACCGTTCCGCCACGGGTCAACCCACGCCCGCTTCGGAATCTTCCGCAAAAGAGCTCGCCGGAATCGCCAAAGCGTACGAGGGCTTGAACTTCGGCATCCTCCAAGCGGTAAACGACTTCGACATTCTCGATGGCGACGAACACTTCCATCGCGAATTCGATGTGATCGAACAGATGGCCGAGGCGGCTCCGCACCGTCCGATGTCGGTCTCGATGATGCAGCGCGACCACTCCCCGAACCAATGGAAGTGGATGATCGAGCGCGCGGAAAAGGCCAACGAGAAGGGCCTGAATATGCGTCTTCAGGCTGCGGCACGCGGCATCGGTATCCTGCTTGGGCTCGAGGCGACATTTAATCCCTTTATGGGCTTCCCGAGCTACAAGAAGGTGGCGCTTCTTCCCCTTGAAGAGCGAGTCGCCGCCATGCGAGCCCCAGGCTTTAAGGAACAGCTCCTTTCCGAGAGCAGTGAACCACTCGCAGGAGACGGGACCCCGATCCCACCACTCGCAGACTACTTCCTCGCGAATCTCGATATGGTCGCGATGCGGCTCTTCCGCCTTGGCGAGGTTCCAAACTACGAACCGAACGTTACGGAATCCTTCGCAGCGGAAGCAAACCGTCAGAAGGTCTCGGTGTTAAGCGTGATCTTCGATGCGTTGCTCGAAGATGAAGGTCGATCGCTGCTCTACTTCCCGCTCTACAATTACACCGGCATGAACCTCAATGTCATCCACGAGATGTTGAGCCACCCGCTGGTTCTTCCGGGCCTCAGCGACGGCGGCGCGCATGTTGGAACGGTTTGCGATGCGACCTTCCCCACGTTCTTGCTGCAGCACTGGGCTCGCGATCGCGAAGTTCGTTTCACGCTCGAGGAGATGATCAAGAAGCAATGTGGTGACACCGCAGACTTCCTCGGTCTTCACGACCGCGGCACGCTCGAAGTCGGCAAGAACGCGGATCTCAACATCATCGACTTTGAGAACCTGCAACTCCAGCACCCGACGATGCTTTACGATTTGCCCGCGGGAGGACGCCGTTTGATGCAGCACGCGACGGGCTACCTCGCAACCTTCGTTCGCGGCGAAAAGATCGCGGAGAATGGCGAGCTCACGGGAGCGCGCCCCGGCCGTCTCGTGCGCGCGAACCTCTACGCTCAGTAGAGTTGCAACAGATCGTAAAAGGACGCTCCTCGGGGCGTCCTTTTCTCGTTCAGAATACGATCGGACGCAAAGCATCCGGAACGCAGACACGCGCAACGGTGTCTGCGCCTTCACGCTGAACCCAAAAGCTCACACCCGAGCGAGTGGCGAACCCGGCCAAGGCCACTTCACCCTCGAGCGAAAAGACTCGGCGCTCACGACCATCGGAATCCACCTCGAAGAGCTCCGAATCGCGCTGAATGTATACGGCGAAACTTATCGTAGGCGGCTCCGCCTCACGAATCCGCTCCGATACGCACTCCGTTTCGCACCGGATGCGATAAAGGCCACCATCCGCGTAGAGGAGAACAGAATCGCCGGTTGCCTCCACCAGGCCGAGGCTGGACGAGTTGGGCGGGAGGGCAACGGGCTGCCCTTCGGTGGCTCCGGGCCGGATCCACTCCGCGAGCATCTCCTCCTCGGCCTGTCCGCCGATAACGAGTGCGCCAAGTCCGGTTTCGTTTCGCAGCGCAAAGACCCTCGGGCTCTGGCGGGGCGTCCGAAGCGTGGTGCGGATGATGCTGCCGTCTTCGCCGATCCAGCTTACCCCCGAAGCCGCCGAACTTGAACCACCGACGACAACCGCCCCTGTCGCATGTGCGCCGAACCCGCTTTCAGACCCTACGCCCTCGTGGAGGTCCAGATTCGCCTCTCGCCCCATCGATACCGCGAGGTCGTACAAAATGCCGGAATCTTCGCCTACCCAGGCGGCGCGCGAGTCAGAGACTCGGACAAAGCGTCCCGGCTGACGAAGTGAGAGGTCTTCAAGCTCGCCGGCCTCAAGCCGAAGTAAATCGAGGAAACGCACGCGCCCAGTGCCGTCGGAGAGAAGGACAAATGAATCGACTTGTGCGGCGGATATCGCCTCGAAGCCTTCGAGCTTCAGGCTCTCGACAGGCGTACAGGCCTGACGTTGAGTCACCGCGATATTCAGGCGCCCCCCAGCAGCGCTTGGGATGAACCGCGGAGGAGCGCCAAGAAGCGTGCCCCCCGGTCCTTCAAACGCGACGCGTATCTCCGTATTCGCCGACCAAGAACGGAACGCGATTCCATGATCGAGACCCTCCTCCCCGAGCATCTCATCGTAGACTGTGGGTTCTTCGCCTTGTTGCTGCACCTCAATGCGAACACGCTCCGCATCGAACGTGGCGAGAGGATCGGTTCCATCGCCCGCGAGCAAAGCGACATCGAGCACCACCGGCTCTTCGCCGCCGCACGCGCAGGCACAAAGAAACAGTGCGAGGCCCCAGCGGGACACGACTACTCGCGGGTGGCGAGCCAGAAGCGCTCGACGGGGCCAACGCGGTCCGGAAGATCGGCGTACTGGTCCGCAACATTCACGAGTACAATCCCAACGCCATCCGCTCGACCGAGACGGCTATGGAGCTTCTTGAGCAACATGCCACTGGTCTGCTGAGCGCGGACGATCACACAAACGCGATCGGCCAATCGCGCAGCGCGACGTAGAGCGGGTCCGGCCGTCGCCCCTTCCCAGGCTTCAACACGCATCGACATGGGAACGCCAACGGGATCGAGCTGATGCTGAACTGCGCCGAGGCCGCCCCCCGGGTCGTAGGGCGCGATCGCGTTTGAGCCAGGCGCAGGCAGACTTGGATATTCTTGTTCAACCGGACCATCGAATAGAGAGCCGCCCACCACCGTGGTGTCGAACCAGTCGCTGTTCAGCCGAGCCGCAAACTGCATGGCCTGAGGCGTTTCGTTTTCGGTAATGCCGAGTACGAGCATCTGTCCCTGCGCGTCCGGAACGAAGTCGTCCATATCCGCAATGAGCTCATCGATGCCCTGGTCATCCCGCGGCCAAATACTCATGCCGACCACGGGAGAGCGTCCCCAGAAAGCAGCTTCCCGAGGCGTGTGAATACGCATGCCTTTGAGCTCACGTCCAATGACGAACAGGAGCGCGAGGAAAAGAAGCGCGAGAGGAATTCCGACCGCGACGAGAAGCTTCTTCTTGGACTTCTCAGCGAACTCGGGCGGGGTCGCATCCGAAACGACAACGAAGCCATGCGTCGCGTTTCGGAGGGTATCCTCCATTCGCGCCTTCTGCGTGTGAAGCTCCGTCAGAAGTTGCTCATTGACGCGAACCTCGGCCAGAAGCTGAGTCGCATCCCCTTCGATATTCGAGAACTGCGATACGCGCTCTTGGGCCTGTTGTGCCTGCGTCGTCAGTCCCTCAAGAGCTTGGCGAGCAGCGGAGAGGTCTGCGCGCGCGGTCATCAGTGCGGACTCGATCTGCGTGTATCGAGAGTTGGTGGACGAGCTCGTCGACATCGTCGTCCCCTCTCCGGAGTTGACGCGCGCCTCGAGCTGCTGAATCTGACGGCGGAGCGCTTGGACTCGGGGATGGTCATCCGAGAGACTTGCGCGTGCCGTGCGGAGTTCGCCGCGAAGCCGGCTCAACTCACCCGCTTCCCCGGAAGCCATGGTTGAGGTCATCGTGACGGTGCGCGGCGTTGAGCGCAGGGTGGTCTGCAAGGTCTCGATGCGAGCTTCGAGTGCCCTCACCTCAGATTCCTTGCGGTCCCGTTGCGCGCGAACGTCAGCGGCTTGCTCGATGGCCTGCTCTTGCTCCGTGGAGAGGTCAGCAACGCCGTGCTGGTTGCGGAAGTTGTCGTAAGCAGTACGCGCAGTCTCCGCGGCTGCGTCGGCCGCACTAATGCGTTGCTGAAGACCGTCGATCGCTTCCTGAACTCGTCCACGCTGCGCAGCGAGTTGATGATCCCGAAATGCGGCGCTTGTCATATTGGCGAGACGTGAAGCATCGGCCGCACTCGTCGCGGAACCCGTGATTCGAACGACCTGAGCCTGGTCCGCTTCTGCGTGAATGCGCTGCGCCAAGACAAAGTTTGGATCTTCGATCCCCATTCGGTTTCGGATGTCACCGAGGACTGAGTCGATAAAGATCGTCTGCAGCTTCGCACCAAGGTTCTGCTCGTCGGTCGTCTCCTCGGAGACGCCTTCGATCGGCGGCGTTCCCTCGTACTGGAGCATCGCCGTCGCTTTGAACTCGTGCTGAATGACAAACTTCGCGACGGGTAGGCCGATGAGGCCGCCGAGCACAATCGCCCCGAGAAGAATCCAACGCGCGCCGAGGAGAGACCGAACGACCCGCCTCGGATCGATCGGGCTTCCGAACTTCTCCTCCTCCTCATCGCCATCGTATGGCGGAGGCTGCATCGATCGTTGTCTTCCGGTGTTGTGGTCCAAAATGTCGTCTTAGCGAGAGCGGCTCAGAGTGTTCTTGACGAAGAGTACACCGAAGAGGGTGACTTCGTATTCCTATGAACGCAGGAAAAACTCCAAGGTTTCGACTCCCGGTCTAGCTTCTTGTTCCAACGGACGCAATCAAGAGCGGGAGTCATTTGTACTCAATGAGCTCCGAGGCCTTTTGTCGGATCCAACGATTCCAGCCAAACTGCAAAACTCCCTGCATTTCTGCCAATTTGCCAGCGCTTAACGCCGCAGCATAAAGGGCCGCCCGATCTGGAGAATCTCCGTGGGCAATTCGATATCGGTACACTTTCCGGAAAAGAAGCCCGTACCCCGTCGCTCCAGCTGCCAAGCTGAAGCCCAACGTGACCGGCGCAAACGTCAGGCTCGCGGCTGGCAACGCACCTCCCCAGAACAAAATCGAGCGTAGTTCTTTCTTCCGATAGCCTTCTTCTTCGGTGCCGTGCATGACCGCGCCCTCCGCAAAGGCATGACCGGCACGGACGGTTCGCTTCCACCACTGTTCGATGCGGTGAATGTTCGCGTCGTGGAGAGTCATTTCGGCGTCGAGTCGCACCACGCGATGCCCTGCGCGCCGAACTCGGTAACAGAAATCGGGGTCCTCTCCCGCGATCAGTGTCGGGTCGTACCCGTCAACCTCATCAAAGACAGACGTTCGCACCAGTGCATCCCCACCGATTTCTGTCGCATCCCCGATCGGCGTATCCCACTCCATATCCGCCAGCGCGTTGTAGGGGGAAGCGTTCGGGAAACGCTCGCGCCGCCTCCCCGCAACAATTCCAACCTCGGGGTGGGCATCAAGGTAGTCGGTCGCCACCTCAAGCCAGCTTTCGCGAAGCTCACAGTCGCCATCGACGAATTGAACAAGCTCAAGCTCAGGATCGAGTTCGCGCAGTTTCGCGTATCCTGCATTTCTGGCGCGCGCCGCTGTAAACGGGATCGATGTGTCGAGGTCGACCACGTGAGCACCACGCGCGTTTGCCTCGCCAACACTATTGTCGGTGGAGCCACTGTCGACGTACGCGATCAGGCCTCCGATCTGACAAAGAGAATCCAAGCAGCGAACCAGTCGCTCACCTTCGTTTCGCCCTATGGCGACGAATCCAACGCGAGTCATTTCCAGAGTCTAGCAGCCCCGTCGAGCCGCTGCGCGTTCCGAATCCCGCTTCGCGGCATTTTCACGCGCTCGAACGCCATCTAATTATCGCCACGTATGTACACTACCTGCCAATAAATCCGACGCTTCTGCGCAGGCACACCGTCCACGATCCAGAATCGTGGCAGTTTT
>JAHDCI010000134.1:0-8714 GCA_020629955.1 Myxococcota bacterium
TCGAACTCCTGTCCGTCGAGCGAAACGTGGGTGTCCTTTTTCGGCGCCTTAGAGCGAAACGTGGGTGTCCTTTTTCGGCGCCCTAGAGCGAAAACATGGGTGTCCTTTTCGGCTCCTTGAAGAACGATCGGGGAACGTTAGTTGCTGGGAAATGGGCGAAAAGTGTGCCGGTAGAGACGGAGGCGAATGTGCCGAAACATGGGTGTCCTGTTCCGTGGGGTGGGTGGCGCTCGGAGAGATCGATTTTTCGCTTCCTGTGGAAGTGCCTGTTCTTTTTGAGAAAATCGGCCTGGCGAAACGTGGGTGTCCTGTTTCGGGGTACGAAGGAAAGGTGGTCGTTTGGAGCACGGAACAGGCGTTGATGGGCGAGGAACGTCACGGGATCGCCTTCTCGGGTTCCGGTATAGACGTAAGACACCGAAGAGATTAGGCTTAGGCCATGGCAGAGGCGCTTCCGCGCGCGTTCGGTGAATATACGCTTCAGCGGCGTTTGGGGGTTGGCGGCATGGCCGAGACTTTCATCGCGACGCGGATTCGCGCCGGCTCCGTGGAGCAAACCGTTTGTCTAAAAAGAGTCCTGCCCGCGTTCTGTCAGGACAAAACATTTGTCGCTCAGTTTCATCGAGAAGCGAGAATCGCCGGCGCTCTACGGCATAGCAATGTGGTCGGCGTGCTCGAGTTTGGAGAGCACGATGGCGAACAGTTTATCGCGATGGAGCTTGTTGACGGCGTTGACCTTCGCGCCTTGCTCGCCGCGACGCCGAAAAAGCGCCTTCCACCCGGGGTGGTGCTGCATCTGACAATCGAGCTCGCGTATGCGCTCGAGCATGCGCACAACCTCGAGACCGCGAATATGCGCGGCATCGTGCATCGGGATCTGACGCCTTCAAACGTACTCCTCTCGACAGATGGCGAAATCAAGCTCTCGGATTTCGGTGTCGCGAAGGCAATCCAAGGAAGCACGGTCGGAACAGCCAGCGGGTTCATCAAAGGCAAGGTTCCTTATATGGCGCCGGAGCAAATGAAGGGTGCGCAGGTCGATGGCCGCGTGGATCTCTTCTCTCTCGGGGTCGTGATGTACGAGGCGCTCAGCGGCCAGCGTCCCTTCCTCGGCTCTCATGACGTCGAGGTGATGATGAAGATCGTCGGCGATGAGCGACTGCCTCTCCTCGAGGTCGCGCCGGACGTTCCTGCGGGCCTTGCGACAATCGTCGAGGGATTGCTCGAGAGCGATGTCTCAAAACGCATTCCGAGTGCGGCGGCGCTGCTCGAACAACTCGACAAGCTCTCTGTCTCGACCAAAGGCGTCCGGGAAGAGCTCGCGCGGCAGGTCGCGAAGGCGAGAGGAATCGCGAACCCGACCGAAGCAGAGCGCGCCGACACCGAAATGGTGCCAGATGCCCGCGCCCGAAAGAGCACCGCGCGAGGTGTCGGCCCTTCGTCGGCAAAGCCTGTCCAAGCTCCGTTTGCCGACGAGCGCTCGGATACCGAAGTGGACCCCAGGCCCGCGCCTGCTGCGCTCCGAAACGCGGTTGCGAAGCCCGCGATCGAGACGCTCCCGAACGCCCCGCGTTTGCCCTCGGACGCCCCCCCGAACGAGGCCCCGGCGGAACGTCGTAAGGGCAACGGCGTCTGGGCGATTCTCGCGTTTGTCCTTCTCGCACTCGGTGGCGCAGCGGCTTTTCTTCTTTCGAAGGATGAGCCGGCGCCTGTTGCGATTGCGCCGGGAATATCGACGGCATCGCCGCGCTCATCTTCGACCCAGCAAGCTGTGGATGCGCCCTCGGAGGAGGAACCTCCGGACGTGATGCCTCAGGGCGTTGCGCTGCCTCCGGCTGTCGAAACCGAGGCCGATCCGGCGGAACAAACCGATGCGATCCGGCGCGTACGTCGCGTGCGTCATCGACCCGAAAACGTGACGATGACCGAAGATGTTTCGGAGCGAGCAGCGTCGACGACCCCGACCGCGATGAGTGTTGCCCGCGGGACCGAAGACGCGCCGCAGGCAGCAGGCGCCGCCATGACGCAATCCGAAGTCTCACCCCAAGCGATGGAGGCGGTGCCAATGAGCGAAGCCGTGGCAAGTCGCGCGACGGTGAACGTTACCGCGGTTCCTTGGGGAGAGGTCTGGGTCGGCAGTCGGTACATGGGTCGCGCTCCGGTCACACTACGCCTCGAGCCCGGCGCGCATACGATTCGGGCCGGTTTCGGTCGTCCTTCGGTGACCCGCCGCATCCGAGTCAGGACCGGACGCGAGCGTCTGAACGTTGAGATTCAAGTTCCGACCGAGTAGGCGAGCATCTCGCTCTGGACGGTCTTATGTTTTTCGGACCTATGAGGATTGGCCTTCATCGGAGCGGGCGATTGGCGAAGCCGTTCAAACGCGCGCCTGCGCGATTTTTGAGGGGAATCAAATCGCGACCTCGTGGGTTGGGAAGGACGGCCCAGCGCTGCGGGACCCGTCATGCACTTCGCCTTTTTTCCACTCTTCTCTTTACGCGATCCCACTTGTGGGGACGTGGGACGTGACGAAGTCGTGAACCATCGCGGCATCGACAATCGACTCTCCAGCGCTATCAGCCTCGCGGTTCTCTCGTTCTTAATCGGTTTCACCGCTCCCGCGCTTGCCGAAGGACAACGTCGTTCGAAGGCAGGCTCGGGCGATGGCCGTCTCGAAAACGAACTGGGTCCAGAGGTTCCTTCCGGAACGGACGACAACCCAGCGCCGAATCCAGGGCCTCCCGGTCCTGATCCTGGTCCGGAGCCGCCACCTTTTGATCCTTTTCCACACACGACGATGGCCGAGTCCGTGGGCTGGATTCTCGAAGAAGAACCGGCCCCCAGCGATCCCGTCGCGGAGGCGGAGGAGCGTCTCGATCGCTACTTCGCCGAAATCCTTGGGCAAGACCGAATGCGTCATATCGGCGCCGATGGCTGGTACTACGAGCTTGGCCGTGCCGCGCGGCGAAATATGCAGATCGATATTCGCGCCGTTCATCGGGAACGCCGGCGAGCGATGAACCCGGTGCAAGTCGTCATCGACGAGCTTGGTCGTTACGCCTCCGGTCCCTCCGCGCCGCAAGATGTTGCAGGTCAACCGACACCCGAAATGCGGAACCCAGGGGACCAACGGGAACAGGCGATGGACCAATATATGGACCAGATGAACCTGCTGAACGCTCCCGTGCAGTGGACCTCTCTCGAACTTCGTCTCACCCAATCGCCCGAGGGTGAGGTGCTCGCGATTTGGATTACCCGTTCTTCCGACAACGCGGTTCTCGATAGAGAAGTCATGAGAGGGTTTCGCCGCGGGGCGGCTCGGACTCCTCCTCCGCCGCTCCCGATTCATGAGGGACGAAACGCGATTGTCAGCGAGTGGAGAATCGAGATCGGGGATGTCGCGACGTACTTGAATCAAGCGGGTTGCGTGATCGATCCGGAGTCGGGTGTTCAATGCGCGGCTGGAGGTCGCGGGATCGTGCGAATCCGCGTCCAGCTCCTGCGTGTCGTCGACGCCCAGAACGAATCGATCGTCGATGGTGTACGTCGCCGTCGCCGATTGGCTTGCGAAGCGGCTCGTCGAGAGAGAGCATCTCAAAATGAAGCAGGTGAGTCGGGAAACGAGAGTGAGCGTGAAGCAGCAAATGATGGATGTGAGTACGATGCCGATGACCCGTCCGATGAGGCTTCTCCCCAGCCTCCTGATCAGCCTTCTGATCGCCTGCAGCGGGACGAGCCAGGAATCCGCGCCCCGTACCGAGATTCCAGCGGAGCAGGCCGCGGAGAACGAGCCTCAGGTGGTCGTTGAGGTGCCCGAAGAGACAGAGCTTCCGCTCGACCCCGTGGACGCAGCGATCGGTTTTTCGTTTCAAACCGAGAGCAACGCGCTCTATCTCACGCTTCGACAGCTCGGTCCCGAGAGTGTCCGGCTTCGCTCCGTGATCCGTGTGGAAGCAGAGCCGAGTGGCGGTGAGCTCGCGGCCCCTGTGTCCCTACGCGGAGAATGCTCCGAGACGCCGGACGAGTGTTTGACGTTGGTCGCGGGGGCAGAACTGGATCTCGCCGCGTTCACGATCGCGGACGGGCAGTGTGGTGGAGGCTGCCAAGGGTGCGAAGGCGCGGAGCGATTGCGTTTCGTTGTCGAGACCTGCGCTCCAGAAGGCCATCGCTCTCGTTCGTTTTCGTCTGAGGCGATTTCTCCACGCTTTGGACGAGCTCCATGAAGATCCCGAGACTCATGCTTTCGGAAGCGGTTCAAGCCCGACTCGATCTTCGAGCACTGGGGGTGTGGTGATAAACGCCCGATTTCGATTCGTTGGATTTTGGAGTGCGCAGATGCGTCCGATTTTCGGACGGGTGCTTCGATCCGAAAAGGGTGGGGCGCGCGTTGAGTTTGAGACGCCTCGTGCTACCCGGTCAGTAGGCAGATGCGTTCTTCTACGAAAAAACCGCAAAAAATGAACTCTTTCGGCTTGTTCTCTCCGTCTTTCCGTTCCGGGAAAGCGATGTTTTTTGCCGCTGTTTTGGCGTTGCCGCTCAGCGCATGTGGAGACGATGATTCGCCCGGAAGCGGTGAAAATGGCGAAAGCGGGGAGACCGGCGAAGTGGGTGAAAATGACGAACGACGTCATGGTCTGACCGCGACTGAAGCCGCCCAGGTACTCGCAAAAGTCGGGGATACGGAGATCACTGCGGGCGAATTCGCGGAGCGGCTCTCCAACCAGTCGCCTTACCTCCGCGCTCGGTACAATAGCCCGGAGCGCCGTCGCGAGTTCCTCGACAGTCTGGTTCGTTTTGAGTTGATGGCGCAGGCGGCGGAGAGGGAAGGGCTCATGGATAGCCCCCAGGTCTCCCGGACGCGTTCTCAGCTACTGATTCAGCAGCTTTCGCGTGAGGTTTTCGAAGAGATTCAGCTCTCCGATATCTCGGATGAGGACGCGCAGACTTACTACGACTCTCACCTTGATGAGTTCCGACGTCCTGCGCAGGTGCGCGCGAGTCACATTTTTATGCGGGATCGCGACGCTGCCCAGGCCGTCCTTCGGCAAGCACTCGAGGACCCGTCGGATATGACTCGGTTCCGTGAACTTGCAGAGGAACACAACGAAAACGAAGAGACCCGCGCCGGAACCCGACGTGGGGATCTTCGGTTCTTCACAGAGGAAGGCGTTCGCTCTCAGCCGGATGCGCCAGATCCAATCGACCCGATCGATGCAACCGTTGCGCGCGCCGCGTTCTCCCTCACGCAGGTTGGAGCGGTGCATCCGACCCTCGTAGAAGCGACCGGCGGATTTCATATCATTAAGCTCACCGCTCGCCGAGCGCCGCTCGAACGCACTTTCGACGAAGCCAAGCGCGCGATTCGCACGCGTCTTTGGCATGAGCGCCGTACGGCTCGCATGGAAGCGTTTGTGGCCGAGCTCCGCGAGCGAGCCGAAATCGAAGAGAACGAAGCGGCGCTCGATTCGATTCGGATTAACTTCGCAGACGATGTCCCCTCGCCCGCCGCGCAGGGGCCGCAAAACGGCGGTCAGGGGCAAAGCCCCAGCGGATCGCAAAACGGAGCCGGACAATGAGCCAGCGAACTCTATGCGCGTTCGCGCTTGGTTTTAGCATCCTTGCCGGATTCGCACCTTCGGCGAAAGCGCAGGGCGAAGTCGTTGAGCGTGTTGTCGCCGTGGTGAACGAAGAGGCGATCTTTCTGTCTGACCTTCGCCGCCGCTCGATCCCGCTACTCGACCAAGTCATGGGCGCCCCCTCCGCCGAAGAGCGGATGGCCGGGCTTCGGCAGCTCTACACGGAGATGCTCGAGCGTCTCATCGATGAAGAACTCATTAAGCAGGCTGCGCGGCGAATGCAGGTTCGGGTGACCAACGCGGATATCCGCCGGACTCTCCAGAACGTCATCCAACAGAACAACCTCACCGAAGAAGAGTTCTGGCAAGCCGTGAGCCAGCAGGGATACACCGAAGCGCAATATCGAAGCGACCTGCGCCGTCAGCTGTTGCGTCTTAAGGTCATCAACACCCGCGTTCGCGGCCGCGTCAATATCACCGAAGAGGATGTTCGCCGGGAGTACGACAATCGCACCCGCGAAGTGAACCGGCAGCTCCGCTTCCGGACGTCCCACGTGTTCCTCGAAGTGCCGGCGAGCGCGACAGCGACCGAAGTGGCGGAGATCCGCGCTCGTGCCGCCGCACTACGACAGGGGCTTAGCGCCGACAACTTCGAAGACGCCGTCGATGAGTACGGCGGCGGCGAACTTGGCTGGCTCCGAGAGGGGGATTTGCCGGGTGAACTCGAAGAGGCGCTCGCCGGGCTTCGAGCTGGCGAAATCAGCGAACCTGTCCAAGGACATTCCGGTATTCATATCTTGCTTCTCCACGAGAGAGAACGAGGCAGTTCGGACGTCCCCAGCTACGAGCAGATGCGCGAGCCGATCTACCAGGAAATGCTGGGGCGAGCGATGCAGCGCCAGGAGCAGCTCTTTCTCGAAGAGCTTCGTCGTCGTGCCCTGATCCGGCGCCAGCTCTGAGCTTGGCGAAATCCGTTTCGGACCTCGATTCCCGTAAAGGATGAAAGAGGTTTCGTTCGAGAAGTGTTAAGCTGAACGTATGCTGATGCGACTCGAAGAGCACACGCTCAACGCGGGCAAGGTCTCGTGCCGGGCCCTCGTGGTTTCTCCCACTCAGGGCATCGTGCTGGATCGCGCCAGGCTTGAGGAGCTCCGCGGGACGACGGCAGGGAGTGATTTCGACCGAGAAATCGTGGCGAATGTTCGGGCGCATCAAGGGGAGTCGTGCGTCGTCGTGATCAGCGCCCGAGGAAAAACGCAGGATGAGTTCTGGCGTTTCGATCCGAGCCTCAGCGCTGAGGAAGCGGCCGAGCTCGGCTATCTGCTCGTGGAGGACGAACTACCGACCTACCGTCGATTGGTCGCCGCGGGTGTCTTCTCGATGGTGCACGTCAACTGGGGAGTCCGGGAAACGCTTGCTTATCAGCAAGGTACCAAGCGCCTTCTGAAGGAGCTTCGCGCTGCGGCGATGGCGCAGTCCGAGACCACGGGCCCATCCGCCATGGTAGCCGCCGCCGATCGTTTCATCCTGGCGAACCTTACAAGCTTTCACAACGAGAGCCTGGAGGCGGTCGTCCAGAACTCTCTCGGAGCAAAGTTGCCGGATCTCCTGGAATCCGAACCTCACTTTCGGGCCGTCGTGCGCGCGATTCCGAAATCGATCCTTCGATGAGTCTCTTCCAGCGGCTGCGCCACCCGGACTCTCAGCACGCGCTGACACTTGGTGGAGAGTCCCTCACGTATGCCGAGCTCGCAGCCGCGGCGCGTGGGCATGCACGCACGCTTGAGAAGCGAGGAATTCAGTCGGGCGCCCGGGTCGCGGTCTGGGCTCAGCCTTCGCTTCAAACCGCCATCGCGCTCGTGGGAAATGCGACCTTGGGTGTCGCAAGTGTTCCGCTGAATCCAAAGCTCGGCTCGCGGGAGCTCGAGCATATTCTTGAAGACTCCGGAGCCTCGCTCGTTCTTGCCGCAGATGCAGCGGCGGCACGCGAGCGGCATCCGGCCACCGAGGCGATTTCGTATCGATCGGATCCGGGAGCCGTCGAGACCATCGCCGGGGAAGAGATCGCCCTTCTTCTTTACACCAGCGGAACGACGGGTGCGCCGAAGGGTGCGGAGATTAGCGCCCGAGCGATCGGGGCGAACCTCGATGCGCTCGCGAAGGCCTGGCGATGGACGGCGGAAGATACCGTCGTGCACGCGCTCCCGCTCTTCCACGTTCACGGCCTCGTGTTAGGGCTCTATGGCAGCCTGCGCGCCGGTGGCGCGCTGCATCATCTACCGAAGTTCGAACCCGGTGCGCTTGCGGCCGGGCTAAGGGAGGCCTCGAGCAGCGTGCTCTTTTCGGTGCCGACGATCATTCACCGTCTCGCCGAGGTTGGCGAAGCTGGAGATCGAGATGTGGTCGCGGCACTCAAGAGCGCGCGCCTTTTGATCAGCGGTTCTGCGGGATTGGCAACACGCGAACATCGGCGGATCGAGGCGCTCGCGGGTCGCGGCGTGCTCGAACGGTACGGTCTTACCGAGACACTCATCAACTGCGCCGTGCCTGCTTCCGCGGGACCGCAGCCTGGATACGTCGGACCGCCTCTCGACGGCGTGGAGCTGCGCCTCGTGAACGACGCACGACAGACGATCGAATCCTCGGATGATGAGACCCTTGCCGAGGTTGCTGTTCGCAGCCGCGCAACCTTCTCCGGGTACCTCGGCCGGCCAGAAGCCACCGCGAAGATGCGGGACGAAGAAGGCTGGCACTATACCGGCGACCTCGCGACTCGCCGCGCCGATGGCATGATTCGAATCGTTGGCAGAAAGTCCATCGACCTCATCAAGACCGGCGGATACAAAGTGGGCGCGGGCGAGATTGAAGCGTGCATTCGGGAGCTCCCGGGCATTCGCGAAGTTGCTGCCGTCGGCGAGCCGGACCCGGACCTTGGGCAGCGCATCATCGCGTTCATTGTCCGGTCTGGCGACGATACGCCAAGCCCCGAAGCCATCATCGACGAGGTCGCCCAACAGCTCACTCCACACAAACGCCCCCGCGAAGTCCGATTCGTCGAAGCCTTGCCCCGCAACGCGATGGGCAAAGTCCAAAAGCGTAAGCTTTTGGATCCGTAGGTAGGCCCAGAAGCGTAAGCTT
>JAHDCI010000134.1:8814-11235 GCA_020629955.1 Myxococcota bacterium
AAAGTCCAAAAGCGTAAGCTTTTGGATCCGTAGGTAGGCCCAGAAGCGTAAGCTTTTGGATCCGTAAACGGGCGCGATCTTGCAGCGCCGGTAGAGTCATGGACGAAACATCAAGGACCGACAGCAATGGGCGAGATGTCCTTCGAGTCGCAGGCGTGCATCGGCTGGACCCACGCGAACTACGGCTCGAGTTCGACGGCTATGTTCCGCTCCAGTTTCGAACGCATGAGTCCAGTCCCGGGTGCGGCTATCTCCGCTTCGGTAACCTTCGCACCACCTTGGTGGAGATGGGGATCGAGCAGGGGCGTCAAACTCTACGTTCGCTAACCATCACCTCTTTTGGAACGCTCGCGCCTTGGCCAGCGTTTGAAGTGTGCGAGTCGCGTGCGGGGCTCCCCATCTTGTCGACTCGGTTTGAGGACTACGAAGTCGTCACCTTCGACGAAGACTTTTCCCTCGCAGTGCGACCTACCGAGATTCTGCTCCACTGGGCGTCGCTGATTCGCTGTACGAGTTATGACAACGGACAGACGCGCTTTCTCGCGAGTGATGGCGCGCTTGCCGGCGTGCGTTTCACTGGCTTGAGCGAAGAGGACGTACGCCTCTTTCGATCGCTTCGCTCAGCTCCCGCGCCGTGATGCGATCAGGTCTTCGCGTACGCCTGCGGCCTCGACATATTCCATGAAAGGCCCCGTGGCGTTTTCGAGAAGCTCGGCGGGAGAGCCCGAGGCGATGACGGTGCCGAAGTGCAAGAACGTCAGCCGGTCGGCGATGCGGAAGACGCTCGCCATATCGTGTGAAATCACGAGCGAGGTGACGCCGAACTTTTCTTCGGTCTCCGCGATCAGCTCGTCGACGGTTTTGACGGTCATCGGATCCAGGCCGGTCGTCGGCTCGTCGTAGATCAGAATCTCGGTTTCCAGCACGGTGGCCCGCGCGACGGCAACGCGGCGCTGCATGCCGCCCGAAAGTTCGGCAGGCCATTTGGTCGCGGCGTGCCCGATGCCGAGCGACTGAAGACGATCCATCACCCGGTCTCGGATCTCTTTTTTCGAAAGCGTCGAGTGTTCGCGAAGTGGAAACGCGACATTGTCGAAGACGGTCATCGAGTCGAAGAGGGCGGAGGCCTGAAAGACCATGCCCATCGAGCGACGCGTGCGTTCGAGCTCCATGCCGCGGAGCTGCGCGTAGTCCCGTCCGTCGACCAAGATCTCGCCTTCATCGGGCTTCTCGAGCCGAATGATCTGCCGCATCAACACCGATTTGCCCGAGCCGCTCGGTCCGATGACCACGTTGGTCTTTCCGCGCAGCACATCGATATCGATGCCCTTGAGCACGTGATGGTTGCCGTAGCTCTTGTGCAAGTTCCGAATCCGGATGTGCACCGGGTCATCATTCGGTTCGCGCTCTTCGCTCTGTTTCTTTCGACTCATGTTCGCTTCGAGACCCTATTAAAGCCCCTGCCCGAGGACCACCGCGGTCACAACGTAGTCGAGCGCAAGGATCGCCACTGCGCTGTGCACAACGGCGCGATTGGTCGCGCGGCCGACCCCAGCCGCACCGCCACTTGCGTAGAAGCCCTGACGGCATGCGATGAGGCAGATCGTCGCGCCGAAGATCGAAGCCTTGATGAGCCCCTGAACAACATCCGGCACATCGACGATCCACTGCGCGCGACCAACGAAGACGCCGGGGTCAATGCCCATGACGTAGACGCTCAGCAGATAGGCGCCGAACATGCCGATGATATTAAAGAGCATCGTTAGAATCGGAACCATCACGATGCCGGCGAGCACGCGCGGGACAATCAGGTATTGGATTGGATTCACCGCCATTGTCATGAGCGCGTTAATCTGATCGGAGACGCGCATGGAACCGATCTCGGTCGTCATCGCGGAACCGGCCCGGCTCGAGACCATGAGCGCGGAGAAGACAGGACCGATCTCTCGGGCCATCGCCATCGCGACGACGGCGCCTGTCTGGCTCTGCGCGCCGAACTGCCGGAAGCCATCGACGAGCTGCAATCCAAGAACCGCACCCGTGAAGAAGCCCGTCAGCCCAACGATAAAGATCGAGCCGACGCCGATAAACTCGGCTGCTTCGATCAAGAGCCGGAAGCGATAGGGGGGACGCACCGCCCAAAAGAGCGTGTCGAAGAGCATCCGCGCGAGGACCCCAAGTTCGGCGAAAGGGGAAAGGAGAGTCTCAAGACCCCGCTCCAAAAAGCCCGGGCCCTTGGGCTCCTCTTTCTTGCCGCCTTGTTCGCGGTCCGGATCTACCGGCGCTGCTGTCGCGTCCGCCACGACCCCTCTATACCAGTCCCGCGAAGAATGTGCCTGCGCAAGTAAGATCGGGGATATGGCGGCTCAACTCACCGGTACCGGGATCCAGAGGACGCTAAAGCGGGTGAAGCCGAAGTCG
>JAHDCI010000134.1:11335-13591 GCA_020629955.1 Myxococcota bacterium
TCAACTCACCGGTACCGGGATCCAGAGGACGCTAAAGCGGGTGAAGCCGAAGTCGCTCTTTCTTGGAGCGATAGGTACGTGCTCGATCATCGGGCGCGTGCCCTGATCGTTTCCGGCTTCTTCGATAGCGCGCTGGGATTCTTCCTGCATCAGGCGAAGGTCCTCGCGGGCTTCGTTGAGGCGCGCTTCGGCTTCTCGAACGTCGCCCGCTTCAGAGGCGATGCGGCCGGCGCTTCTTGCGGCGCGACCGAGGCCTCGGCTGCGTCCGCCTCCAAAGAGGCCTCCGAGAACCGAGATGCCGGCATCGAGTTCACGCTGACGCTTCTGGCGCTGCTCGCGTCCAAGTCGATGCTCAGCCTTCATGACGGCATCGCGCGCGCGCTCAAGTTTCTTTTCGTACTTTGCGCGCACTTTTTCCTGCGCCTCGGTGGCTTCCTCCGCGCGTGCGTCGCGGACGCGTTCGATAAACGCGGCTTGGGTCTCGCCGACTTCGCTATAGATCTTCGTCGAAGGACACTGTCCGATGGTCATGACGGCCGACTGGTGGAGGTGACGTTTCAACGCCGCTTTGAGGGAGGTGATCGAGCGCTTTCCGAGCGACTTCGAAGGCGGGTCGATCCAATCGGCCGGCTCCTTGAGCGGAGAGGTCGTGAACGTCAGTTCGGAGCCTGGATAGCTCGACGCTTTCCACATCGCGTCCGGGCTCGCATCGCTCAGCGGCGCGATCAGCGTACGTGTGAACCAGGCATCGACTTTCGCGCGCGCGAGAACGTAGTGACAGTCAACTGTCGCCAGAATCGCCGGGCGATACGCAAACGGCCCTTCGGGTGGCGCGGCGAAGAGTTCCTCTTCGATATGATCGGGCAAGATCGGTCGCCCGTTTGTCGCGGAGTGGGTATTCGAGTCCGCGGCAACGCGGCTCACCTGCGCGGGCGATTCATGGCTGCCCTGTGTGGCCTGAACTGGGGCGCCGCCTGCGATGGTCTGCGTCGCGGCGCTCGCGCTCGCCACCGCGGCAACCTCGGCGGCGCTCATCGCGATCGTCTTCTCGGCGGGAGCGGGTGCTGGCGTCGGTTCGGGCGTTGCGGGCTCGGCGGGGGCTGCCGATGACTGCGCGGCGGCGTTGCGCGCCTCCGCTTGTGCGCGCTTGTCGGCCATCAGGGTCTTGATCTGAGAGCGCGTCAGCGGCCCCGCGAGATAGCTCATGGCCCAGCGGGTATGGAGCGCGACCAGGTTCTCCTCGTGGACGTTGCGCATGAGGAAGACGCGCTTGTCGATCGCCGCGAGCTGAGCTCGAACGGCTTTTGCGTCGAGGGTCGTCCCGCTTTCTTGTGCAGCGCCGACAAGACCGTCGATCACGCGATCGACATCGCGCTCTGTCTGCAGACGTCCGAGCCACCAAGTGCCGCAGTTTGAGAGCGCCTTGTAGTCGACATCGACCGGGTTTTGGGTCGCGAGCACGGTGCCGAGACCAAAGGCGCGCGCCTGCTTGAGCAGCGTCAGAAAGAGCCGCTTGCTTGGCGGGTTCGCGACCGGCGGCAGGAAGCCGAAGACTTCATCCATGTAGAGCAGTGCGCGCAGGCTTGAGCTTCCCGATTGCGCGCGCATCCACGAGATGACCTCGCCAAGCAGCGCCGTGACGAAGAACATGCGTTCTTGGTCGGAGAGGTGCGCGATCGAAAAAACGGCGATCCGAGGTGTGCCGTCTTCTCGGTAGAGAAGAGATTGCGCGTCGAGGGGGTCGCCTTCAAGCCAGGCCGCAAAGCTTGGGCTCGCGAGCAAACCATTGAGCTTCATCGCGAGCTTTTCACGCTGCTTCGCGCCGTAGAACGATTCGACGTCGAGAACGCCCACGCGGTCGAAGGGCGGCGTCAAGATCAGGCGGACGAGATCGCCGAGTCCCACATCTCTGCCCGCTCCCCACTCGTGGTGGAGAACGTTCGAGAGATAGACATGCTCACGGCTCTGCACGGGGTCGGCGTCCACCCCGACGAGGGCGAGGATTCCGCTGACGGAAGATTCCGTGCGTTCGAGCAGCGAGTCACGATCTTCGAGCACTTCTTCCGGGGGACAAGAGAGTGAACGGAGGACCGATACGCCGACCCCTGCCGAGCTCCCAGGAGTGTAGATCGTGAGATCGACACGCTCGCGAAGCGCCGCGATACGTTCCGGGCCTTGGTCCCATTTGGCGAGTCCGTTTCTCCAAAGCTCGGCCGTCGACGCGGCGACTTCATCGACGCTCTTTCCTTCGCGCTT
>JAHDCI010000135.1:0-5260 GCA_020629955.1 Myxococcota bacterium
TTTTCAATATCAACACCGCTCGCTTTGTAGGTCAGGGACACGACGAGCCCTTAGCAAACGCAAAATGCCTCCGCCAGAGACCGGCGGAGGCATTTGAGCGTTTGTCACCCAGGTGACGTTTGTGTCAGCTGGCCTGAAGCGCTGCGCGTCGCTTCTCGAGACGGCGCTTTTGCGCTTCCGCGCCGAAGAAACGCTTGTCCATCCACTCGGTGACCGGCGCCGCGATGAAGATCGAGGAGTAGGTACCGATGAGAATGCCGCAGAAGAGCGCGAAGCTGATGTCCTTGATGACCGGGGTACCCCAGATGAAGAACGCAACCACGGAGAGCAGCGTCGTGCCCGAGGTGACGATCGTACGCGAGAGCATCTGGCTGGTACTGAGGTTGATTAGCTCAAGAAGAGGCTTGTCCTTGTACCGGCCCATATTCTCGCGAATACGGTCGTAGACAACGATTGTGTCGTTGATGGAGTAACCGAGAATCGTCAACAGCGCAGCGACGGTTGTCAGGTTCACCTCCTTCTGCACGACGACGTAGATTCCGAGAGTGATCACCGCGTCGTGGAACATCGCGAGCACGCCGCCAGGCGCGAAGCGAAGGTCGAAGCGGAACGCGACGTAGACCATGATGAACGCGATCGCGTAGAGAAGCGATTTCACCGCGGCATCACGAAGCTGCTGACCCGCCTTGGGACCCACCCATTCGATGCGGTCGGGCGTGTTCGGCCCGCGGTCGCCAAGCTCCGCCTGGAGTTCGCGAACGAGCTCGTCCGCCGCGCCAATCAGGAAGACTTCGACGCGAGTGTCCTCGCCACTGCCGACAAGGGGCGCGATATCTCGCACCTCGACGCCCGCCCCCTGGATCGCGCCACGAAGGGCGTCGAGGTCGGCTTCTTGCGTCATGCGGATGCTGATTTTGTCACCGCCCGGGGAGAGGCGGAAACTGCGAAGTACGTCTTCGCCGACGAGCTCCGTGACGGCGGTCTGCATGGCCTCGGCCTGACCTTCATCAAGGGCAGAGACTTCGCGGACGCGAACCATGTACTGGTTCTCTGCGCCCTCGACGGCGACAACGTCGGCGCCAGTGTGACCGAGTCCGTCGAGAACCGTTCGAAGTTCACCGGAGGTGATGTCTCCATTAAACTGGAGCTGAATCTCAGTGCCGCCCGCGAAGTCGATACCGTAGTTCGGTCCCGGGACAAAGAGCGAGGCCAAGGAGGCCGCGACGAGCACGAGGGAGGCCATGACCACGGGCTTCCGCATGGCCATGAAGTCGATATAAGTGCCTGGTTTTACAAATTCCATGACGTTACCTCAGCCCGCTCGCAGGCGCTTGACGCGGAGACCGCGCACAATCCAGTCGAGCATCACCTTGGAGCAGAAGATGCCGGTAAAGAGAGAAGAAATGATGCCGAACATCAGCATGACGGCGAAGCCCTTAATCGGACCGGTACCGTACTGGTAAAGAACGACGCCAGCGATGAAGGTCGTAATCTGGCTGTCAAAAACAGATGAGAATGCTCTACCGAAACCTTGGTCGACCGCGGAACGGGGCGATTTTCCGGCTCGTTGCTCCTCTCGAATACGTTCTGTAATCAGCACGTTCGCGTCCACGGCCATACCGACGGTCAACGCGATCGCGGCCACGCCGGGGAGCGTGAGCGTCGCGTTAAACGCGCTCATCAAAGCCAGCAGGAAGAGAAGGTTCAGGAGCACCATGATGTCGGCGACAAAGCCGGCGACCTCGTAGTAGAGAAGCATAAAGAGCAGAACGAGGCCGACGCCGATCGCAGCGCCCTTGGCACCACGCGCGACCGAGTCGCTGCCGAGGGTCGGTCCGATGAGCTGCTCGTTGCCAGGACGAAGCGGCGCCGGGAGCGCACCAGCGTTGAGGACCACCACGAGCTTCTCGGCTTCTTCCTGCGCCTGCAGGTCGCTTCCGCCACCGAGCGTAATCTGGGTGTTGCCACCTTCAATGCGGCTCTGAATCTGCGGCGCCGAAGCCACGCGGTCATCGAGAACAATCGCGACGCGACGCTGAACGTTGCGGCCCGTGAGGTCGGCCCACTTGGAGGCACCGCTCGCGGAGAAGCTGAGGAGAACGACCGGGCCGCTGCCCGACTGTGGGTCCTGCGAGAAGGTCCAGCGCGCTTCTTCGACATCCTCACCGGTCACATTCGTGACCTTAAAGACGTAGTACGTACGCCAGGCCTCGTGACTCTGCGGAATGTCGCGAGCTTCCTTCCAGGAAGCGCGGTCTTCTTCGCCGAGCAGAACCTGATGGGTGTCGGGAATTTGGTCTTCGATCGAATCAACGAACGCCTGAAGACGCTCGCGCGGTCCCTGGCAGTCCTCTGGCGCATCCTCCGCACAAGGCTCGCCGCTTGCGATCAGCATCGGAAGCGTGGTCGCGGGCGCGTTCTCACCGGGGCTGCCCTGCTCGGACGCGTAGACGATTCCTTCCGGAAGAGTCTCGCGGAACTGCGCGAGGAACTCACCGTCTTCTTCGTCGACCGGCTTGAACTCAAGGCGGGCGGTACGCGCGATGGTCTCGCGGATATCGTCGAAGACCGATTCATCGGCACCGGGAACCTCAACGATGATGTCGGAATCTCGACCAATGACGGTCGCTTCCCGAAGGCCCATTCCATCAACGCGCTGCTCGATGGTGAGAACCGCCTGCTGAACCGCCGAAGTTGTCAGCTCATCCACACGGTCCTCGCGCATGCCGAGATCGATCTGAGAGTTTGTGCCGCCGGTGAGTCGGAAATCCGGGAAGGTCTGATTCAGCCACTCGGTCGTCACGTATTCGCGATCCGCAGCGTCGTTAAAGAGCACGCGGATGGCGCGGTCACCAACGGTCTGCACCGTGATCCGCTCCTGAACTTCCGCCAGCTGTTCACGACTCGCCGAGTCCTTCTCGTCATCCTCGTAGACGCCAAGAATCACACCGAGTTCACGAACCATGCGTTCGCTATCACGGTCGCGGCGGTCGCGGATGTATTCGTCCACTTCGACCTCGTACATCAGGCGGAGACCGCCGCGAATGTCGAGACCGGGGCTGATCCGGCCAGGGAAAGTTTCCATCACCCACTCGGGTGCTGCGAGCCATCCAGCCTTATCCAGGCTTGGCCACAGCGCGCCGAACGCGAGTGTCACCGCGATTACGACCACGGTGAAACGAAGATACCAAGAGCGATCCATAAGGGTTCGTCAGTCCGTTTCGCGGGCCTATTCGGCGCCGCTTCCAGAGGCTTCACCCGCGATATGCGAGCGAAGAACATTGATTTTGGTCTTGTCAGCGACACGTAACACCACGTCCGCGTCGTTAAGTTCTACGATCTCTCCGAGGATTCCCCCGGTTGTCCGTACCTGGGCGCCCTTTCGGAGGCCCTTGAGCATCTCATCGTGTTCCTTCTGCCGCTTCGACTGCGGGCGGATGATGAGAAAGTAAAAAACGCCGAACATCACGACCAGAAGGCCGATGTTCATTGCGCCCGGTCCGAGCCCACCAGGTCCAGCAGGCGCGGCGCCGCCACCGGTCGGTGCGGCACCACCGCCCGCGACCGCTTCATCTTGAAGCAGCGCAAGCGCGGAAAAAACTGTGTTGAGAAGCGTATGCATTGAAAAAAAGCCACCGGACGCAAAACGCACCCAGCCAAGCCGCGGAGGCTTACTCTATGGCCCACGAGCCGTCAACCGTGGGGCCTCGGCGGAGGGTGTGCAACCAGAGAGATGACCTCATTTGGTTTCGCGAAGCCGATTTTATCCAATGATTTCAAACAAGTTGACTTCAGGAAGCGGTGTTGGGCTTCAAGGGTAGAAGGACCTTCTTCAAAAATTCATGTGGCTCGGGAGATCGAGGACACGTTTCAACGCGCGGGAGAGGTCGGGAAATCGGTCTTTCGTTGCCTAAAAAGAGCTTCGTTGCTAGGTCAGCCGCGTGTCCGACTCCGCTTCTCTTGCGACGACGCCTCGCAGCGCCCGCGCCATCGCCCTTTGTCTGCTCGCCACCATCGCTTTCACCGCGCTCGATCTTGGCAGTAAGTCTTGGGCTCTCGACAATCTTAGCGTCGAGCGAAGCGCGAGCCCCGGCCCGGTCTGCCAACCGAACGAGCAAGGCTATATTCTTCGGCAACGCGCTCAAGCCGATCCGGTTGTCCTCGTCGAAGGGATGATGGAGCTACGCTACGCAGAAAACTGCGGCGCGGCGTTCGGACTGCTTCGGGAAGCTCCTGGCTGGGTCCGCCACCTTGTATTTGGCGCGGCCGCGATCATTGCCGCGCTCGCGCTATTGCTGCTCTTCGCGCAGGGGAAAGGTGGGCGATACTTTGCTTGGTCCGTACCCTTGATCGTTTCTGGAGCGCTAGGAAATCTCGCCGATCGCTTCCGCCTCGGTTACGTCGTCGACTTTATCCGAGTCTTCTGGGAGGGTGAGATCTTTGGTCTTCGCGAGTGGCCGACCTTTAACGTCGCCGATATCACGATCACCGTTGGCGTCATCTTCCTGCTCCTCGATAGCTACGCCGAAGGAAAGCGAGAGCGCGAGGTTGCCGAAGCGATGAGCGCACGAGCCGCACAAAAGAAGGCGCTTCGCGAAGAGGAATAGCGTTGCAATAGAGGCTCGCTTCCCGTGAATTTTCCGCACGGTTCGTTCAATTAGTTTCGGATTTGTTCGGCAAATTGCCAAGCACGGTCTTTGCTCTGTACGAGAGCTATGACAGCCGAAGCATCGAAACTCGAACGTCTCAAAGCCCGCACCCGCCAGTTTGCGGCGACCGTCGGAGTTGGCGGGCTCGCCAGTGCGGTCGATATGCTGACACTGGCGATGCTCGTCGAGTGGCTTCATGTCCGCCCTCAGCACGCGAACGTGCCGGCGTTGCTCGCTGGCGCAGCCGTTCAGTTTATCGGGTGCCGGCACCTGCTCTTCCGCGCGGATGGGTCGACGGAATCCTCATGGCGAACCCAGCTGCCTCGCTTTGCACTCGTCGAGGTCGGCACTCTCGCGTTAAACGCGCTCGCGTTTGAAGCCCTTCGCCGCGCCAGTGTGCCCTACCCGATCGCCCGCCTCGCAGGCTCCGCGCTCGTTTTCGCCCTCTTCAGTTACCCGCTTTGGAAGCGGGTGTTCACGACGCCGGTGCGGGTGAGCCTTCCGAGCTGACCTGCCCGGAACGGATATCTGGCCCTGTTTCGGAGTCGGCTGTGGAGTCGGCTGCCTCGGAATCGGTTGTCTCGGAGTTACCCGTCTCGGAGTTACCCGTC
>JAHDCI010000135.1:5360-13332 GCA_020629955.1 Myxococcota bacterium
GTCTCGGAGTTACCCGTCTCGGAGTTACCCGTCCCGGAGTCGCCCGTCTCGGAGTCGCCCGTCTCGGGCGCGCTAGCTTCGGAATCCGTGGACGGAGCCGCCGGCGCCACCGCGGGACGGTTCGATGGAGGAAGAATTGCCGGAGCAGCCGCGGGTTGCGCGCTTCGCGTGGACCGTCGACCCCGTCCGCGCCGCCAAACGTTCATGCCTGGCTCCACGCCGCAGCCGCCCGGTCCCGCTTCCTCCGGGCAAGGGTCGAGAGCGTCGCGGATGCCATCGTGGTCTTCGTCGTCTTCGGGGCAGCCATCATCATCGCCAACTTGATCGAAGTCTTCCGCCTGACGAGGACACTCATCCTCGACGTCGAGCAGTCCGTCGTGGTCGTCATCGGGATCTTCGCAGCCGTCTTCGTCTTCAAAGCCGTCGTAGTCTTCGGTTTCACCCGGGCAAGGAGATGGGTCAGCAACATCGAATCGTCCGATTCGCGCGCCAGCGACCAGCCGCCAGAGAGGGGTGCCATAACCGCGCAGTACGCTCGCGCTCCCCTGCACGAAAGGAGCGACCGAACCAAAATCATAGAGCAGTCCAAGCCGCATCTCCGCAGAGGTCGTCCCCCGATCCTCAAGGGGCTCCTGGGACGAAATCGCGAAATCGAAGCTCAGATCGACTTCCAGCGGCAATCGATACTCCGTGAGCTCTAACGCCAGACCGAGTCTCCCGATGACCTCGTCATCGATGAGGACACCTAGGCTCCGAGAGGACGAACGCATCCGGTAGCCAAGATTGGCCGCGACTCGAATAGGCCCAAGAGCCCGGCCGAGCGCGATCTGTGGCGCAAACGTCGGGCTCTGTTCTCGAAGATAAGAGCCGGCGCCACCCAGCGGCAATGTAAACTCACCGATGAGTGCGAGGGCGATCCCATGCTCTTCGATCGAGAGCAGCTGCGCTTTTGGGACAATGCGAAGGTCGCCAAGGCCCCGGGTCGCAAGCTCCGGAAGATTCGCCTCAAGGTCGGGCACGAAGTCGTCACGGCTCTGTGCGATGGTGACCGGAATCTCCATCGCGAGGCTCACGCGGTCAAAGAGAGGCAGCGTGCCCAAGACGCTTGCGCTGACTCGCCGCGAGACGAAATCGTGAAGGATACGACCATCGCGCGTGCGGGCCGTGAGCGGGGCGTCCGCATACGAAGCGAGCAGCGTTACCTGCATCGCGAGGTGCGCGGGGACCTCCGGCCACTCAACACCAATAATGCCCTCTCGGTCGGTCGCAGGTTGATAACGCTCGATCCCAAAGTCGCTAACCTCAACGAGTTGGGCGGAAGCAAAACCCGGAAGGGAGAGGAATAGAAGAACGCAGAGCGCCGACTTTCGCCGCCCACCGAGGAAGCAGAGCCCGAGGAGAAGCCAAAAAGCGCTTGGCAGATGCGAAGGCAAAGAGGTTGTTGAACACCCTCCCCCCGCAGTATCAACATCAACTGGGAATCCGTCCTCGCCAAGGATAAAGGCGCAAGCATCACCGATACCATCGGCATCAAAATCGTTCTGATCGTTGTTCGAAACCCGAACGCAATTATCTCGGTCGTTCGGGATTCCATCCCCGTCGATATCGTCCGAACACGCATCGCCGGGCCCGGAGCCGCTTAGATTTGCCTGGTCTCGATTGCGAACACGCGGACAGTTGTCGAAAAGATCAGCTGCGCCATCACCATCGGAATCCGGGTCTCGAAGGTCAGGCACCCCATCTTGATCAAGGTCGCCGAGAGGACCGAGCGGGTCCGGCCGGTTGAGCTCCATGGTATCCGAGGCTCCATCGTTATCCGAATCGGGATCGATTGCGTCGCGAATGCCGTCCCGGTCGGTATCGACGGGAGGTGTATTCAAGAAGTCGTCACCGGCTTCCTCTTCGTCGCGAGCACCATCGTTATCGCTATCCTCATCGAGGTAGTCCGGATTTTCGTCTCCATCCGTATCCACCGGGGGCGTTAGCAGCGAGTCATCACCCGCTTCGTCTGCATCGAAGATCAAGTCGGAGTCGGAATCGAGGTCAAGATAATCCGGGATCCCATCGCCATCGGTATCTGGTGGAGGAGTCTCGGGGTCGATATCAAACGCCTCATCCCTATCCGAGATGCCGTCGTTGTCCGAATCCGGATCACGAAAATCCTCGACGCGGTCTTCGTCCGTGTCGACGGGAACGCCGTCCCGCACCTCATCCCGATCGAGAATTGAATCGTCGTCGGAATCCACGTCGCGGAAATCTTCGAAGCCGTCTCCATCATTGTCCGCGGTGCCTTCGATATCGTCGGGCACGGTATCGTTATCCGAGTCGGTATCGAAGGCGTCGGGAAGACCGTCCCCATCGCTGTCTACCGGCGGGGTCTCCGGGTCGAGGTCTCCGGCTTCGTACGAGTCTCCAATGCCATCACCATCACTATCGAGATCAAGAAAATCTGGGATGCCATCACGGTCGGTATCCCCGGCGCCTTCGTGCCGATCCAAGATCCCATCTTCGTCGAGGTCACCGAGGATATCGTCATCCCGATTTAGTGGATCGGTTTCGTCCGCATCGACACGACCGTTTCGGTTCTGATCCTCGAACCCATCTCGTTGCCCGCCACCATCGCTATCCGCGTCGAGCGGGTCAGTGGTGGTCGAAGGATCCAAATCCTCTTGGAAGAAACCTGCAGAGGGATCCGTTTGAGTGGTGATCAATGCCGTCAGGCCAACTTCCAGCCCATCAAAGAGACCGTCGTTGTCCGAATCCGGATCCGCGGCGTTGCAGAGCCCGTCACCATCCGTATCCGCAAACCACTCCTGCTCGCGTCCGTCTGGGATGCCGTCCTCGTCGCTATCCTGGTCGACAAACGACGTGCCAGCTTCGCGTTCCCCAGCATCGCAAAGGCCGTCACCGTCGGTGTCCCGACCATCGGCTCGCGGGTCAAATGTGGGCGGACATTCGAGACAGCCGTCACCATCCTCGTCGATGCACTGCGCAAATGCCGAGTTCGAAAACCCGAAGAGCGTCGCGGCCAGCAGAACCCAGAAAGGGAATCGAAACCGTTTCGCCGTATCGCTTTGAGCACCGATACCTGGCTCCGCGAAAACGGTCGCTCTTTCCCTTCGCCCCGCCAGCCGCTGCATCACTTCGTCACTCCGAAGAGTTCTTCGATGGATTCACGATGAAAGAGCGAACCTCGGAAACCAAGCATTCGTTCCAGCTCTTTGCCCTTGTCGAAATAGATGACCGTCGGGACCTTGGAGATCTGCAGCTGTGTCGCAGCTCGAGGCGCGAAGTGAGTCCCCATCTCGCCAACAACGATTTTCCCATCGAAGTCCGTGGCGATCGAGACCATAACCTCTTCGAGTCGTTTACACGCCGGGCAGGTCGATCCCCAGATATCCAGGATGAATGGAAGCTCACTCTCGAGCACCAACTCTTGGAAGTTGCTGTCGTCGATGTGAATGGGGTGAACCTTGGGTCGAAAAAGCTTCTTAAGAATCACCTGCAAACTTTCACGCGTTCCACGTTCCAAGGCAACCCAAACCGGTCGATGACGAACACCGTCTTTTTACTCCAGCGGAAGCCCCGGCTCTTCACACCCATTTTGCATCACTCGTTCTTGACCGAATTGCCTCCAGGCATCGCCATATCGTCCACGGCTCGTTACACTCTTCGACGAGTTTATGCCTAAGCGCGATCAACACCTCGACTTCGGAAGGCCATCCCCCTCCGACACGGTCCTCGACGAGGTGCCCGAACGTGAGCTCGCGCAAGAGACCTCCTCCCTTCTCCCTGGAAAACGAGTCGCAAAACGATTTCTGTTGGAGAAGGAGCTCGGCAGCGGAACGAGCGCGACCGTGTTCGCAGCACTCGATACAAAAACCAACGAGCGTGTGGCGCTGAAGGTCATCCACGAGAGGCTCGTGGGTTCTCAGATGCACCACGCTCGCTTCGAGCGCGAGGCCATCGCCAACTCTCGGATCGAACATCCCCATATCGTTCAGCTTCGCGAGCAGGGGCTCGATGAGATCGGTCGTGCTTGGCATGCGCTGGAATACCTCGAAGGAATCGATATGGACCGCGTCATCGAACGCGGGCCAATGACTCCCAAAGACGCGATCCGAATCGGTCTTCAGCTCTTGGCAGCGCTTCGAGCGGTACACGAGCGGGGCTACGTGCATCGCGACGTCAAACCACTCAACATCTTCCTACGCGGCTGGGAAGAGGGCGACGTGTTCGTGAAGCTTCTCGATTTTGGCATCGCAAAGCCGATCGTTCCGACTGACTCACAGCAACCGCTGACCGCTCGTGGGGCCGTTCTGGGGACGCCCCACTATATGGCGCCAGAGCAGATCAGCTCGGAGGTTCCGGTCGGTCCCCGAACGGACCTATGGGCGACTGCGGCCGTGCTGTTTACTGCGCTTGCGGGTCGTCCGCCTTTTGAGGAGAAAGCCCTCGCCCGCTTGCTCGTGCGCATCGCACGTGAACCGGCACCGTCGGTCGCGTTCTTTCGTCCAGACGTGCCGACTTCGCTGGCGGAGGTGCTCGCGACGGCCCTTCGAACGAATCCATACCATCGATACGAAACCGCCAAAGAGATGGCCAAGGCGCTGCAAAAAGTTCAGCGAACACTCTGAAAAATCCCGCTCCCGTTTTGAACAGCGTTCAGAGCAATGGGAAAAACGACTGGACGGTTCTCTGCATCTTCGAAAAAGATGAGGAATGCGTAACCTTCGTTATTGGGCGGGATTTCTCGTTTCATTCGCCGCCTGTGGCCCGGGAACCTTAATGAGTTCGGACGCCTCCGTGGACTCCTCCGTGGACGCAGCCGAGGATGGAGCGAGCATCGACGCACGCATGGATGGACCGAGCATGGATGCTACGACCAGCGATGTCTCGGTACCGGACGTGAGCGTCGACGTGCCCGAGTGTACTCCGCGCGAGTGTGCTGCGGATGCCTGCGGAGCGATCGATGATGGTTGTGGAGCGGTCGTCGATTGCGGGGGCTGCGCTGCGGGAACTTGCGTCGCCAACCGCTGTCTCGCCGGAGAACCGGGCCCAGTCGACTGCTCCGGGATCGAATCCCGCGGATTTGAACTCTGCGAGGAGAGCGAAACTCAGTGCGCAGGGGTCTTCGAGAACGGCGAAGGCTGCACGGCATTCTGCGCGGCAGCGGGGCTTGACTGCGTCGAGCGCCGTGGCGGCGAACCGGGCTGCTCTCGCGAGTCCGATCTCTTTGCTTGTGATGCGGACAATGGACACCTCTCCGATTGGTGCGTCTGTGCGCGAGGAGATGAGCCCGTCGACCCTCCTGGAGAATGTGAGGGAAGAGGACGACGGGTTGCCATGGGGTTTCGGGATCCTGCCGTTGTCTACGAGAACCGTCGTGCGTGGGTGCTGCTATGCCGCCCAGACTACGCCTACACCGCTCAGTTTGAAGAACACGAAGAGTGTGACTCCCAATACCGACATGGCAGCGGGCGCGGAAGCGCGACGTTCTCGTTCGATGTGCCTTCGGGCGAGTATCGCGTGATCATCCGCGGACGGCACACGGAGAACCGCAATCCGGCCGGGATGCGCACGGTGGTTCAAAACGGTGGCGAAGAATATGTTCGGGTGATCAACCAACGTGACGAGAGCGGAGCGATTCAGTCCGATCTGCACGGCACCTACTGCCTCGAGGGCCGTGTCGATGTCGTCATCGATAGCAGCGTCAGCGCAGAGTCCGACTCGGTGGCGGAGGTTATTCTCGAGCCGACGTAAGTCGGAATCGCCGCCTGAGGCGCATTCGTTGAACGAAGCTCGCCCCCGAACAAGAGTGCCCCCGTCGGTGGAGCGGTCCCCGAGGATGCGCTCCTTAGTAGCGCACGGAGAAATCGCAGAAGGCCGGGAAGTTCGTCGCGACCGGATCTCCACCGGCGTCGAGCGGCGAAGACCAAGCTGGAAGGTCCATCAAACAGCGCCGGCACACGGCGCCGAAGCCTTCACCCGTGACAGATTCCGAGCGAATGCGTGCGGAGGCGATGCGCCCGCTCGGCAGAATGCGCATCACTGCATTCACTCGCGCTTCGACACCTTGCCGCCGCGCCTGTCGCGGATAGTTCTGTTCGAGACAGCGACGCAGCTGAGCCTGAGCTCCTCCAGGAGGCGCAGGGCGACGGCTCAAGTTCCGCGAGGGAACCACGCGAGGTCCACTGCTGACGGATCGCATTCCCATCGCGGTGGGGTCTCCGGTTCGGCGACGCGTCGGCGCCATGCCGAGCGGGCCTTCCCGATCGCTACCATCGCCCGCGACGACGGAGAAACTTCCTTGACCGGTAAGCGTCGTCCCCGAGAAGTCGGCGATTTCCGGAGGAGGCTCATCTGGTTCAGCTTCGGGCGCCGGTGCGGCGTCTTCCGGAGGGGGCGGCGCCCGTCGGGGCTGGGGCTCGGGTTCCGGTTCCGGTTCCGGTTCGGGCCGAGGTTCGGGCTCGGGCTCGGGATCCGGCTCCGGCTCGGGTTCTTCGACCTCCGGCTCAGGTTCGGGCTCGGGCTCCGGCTCCGGCTCGAGCGGAACCTCGACAACTTCCATTTCGACAAAGAGCGGAGCCGGCTCATCGACCGCCATTAATCCCGCCTTATCGAGGAGCTGAAAAGACAGGGGCAGAAGCCCGAAGTGAAAAAGAAGCGAGCCCCAAACGCCAAACATCACCCAGAGCCAACCGCGATCTTTGCGCGCGGTCGGCGGGGTTGAGTTTGGCCTTCCGGACTCTCGGTACGCCATCAGTCTTCGAGGTCGGCCTGACGAACGTTAAATGCGAACTTGTTCACATTCTCCTGGCGGAGAAGGTCGATGATTCGAATCACGGTGCCGTGGGCGATCGCGCGATGGGCCGCGATTACGGCGCGAGTCTCATCGTCGGCAGCTCGCGCCGCACGAACGCGGGTTCGCAAGACGGCTTCGTCGACCTCTTCTCGATCGAGGTAAAGCTGGCCCTCTTCATCAATGCTGATGGCCAACGTCGTGGGTGTCGCGGCTTGGGCTTGGTCAGGACGCTGTGCGCTTGGGAGCTCGACGTTGATCGTCTTTGAAACGATCTGCGTCGCGGTCACCATCAGGATGATCAGCAGCACCAAAACAACATCCACGAGCGGCGTGACGTTGATATCGGTGATCAGACCGTCGTCGTCACCGCCTCCCATGGCTCCGCCGGCCATTAGTGTTCCTCAGCCTTCAAATGGGAGAGCAGGTCGCGTCCAAGGATATCGACCCAGTTCAGGCGGCCTTTGATGACGCGCTGGAAGTAGTTGTAGAAAGCGACTGCGGGGAGCGCGACGAGTAGTCCGATGGCGGTCGCGACGAGCGCCTCACCAATCTCGGCCATCAACTGGTCCGAGACCTGCCCCTGCGTATCGTTCAACGCCTGGAACGAACGAATAATACCGATAACCGTTCCGAGCAGTCCGACAAAGGGCGCGTTGTTTCCGACCGTACCGAGGAACGCGAGACGGCGCTCCATCATCGCCTTCGCGAGGGTTTTCTCCGCCGCCATGGCCTCTTCGACCGATTCGGCGCCGCCCTCCGCAGCCTTAAGCCCCGCGGCAAGCACGCCAGCTTCATACGCAGGAGAGGCCGAAGCGAGCTTCGTCGCCTGCTCGATATCGCCATCGGCATAGGCCTTTTTCATCTGAGCGCGAAGATGCTCGGCATCCGCGCGGGTGCGCATCAGCTCCCGAGCGCGCTCGAGAATGATCGCGAGCGCGAACACGGAAAGAAGAATCAAGAGCCACATGACCCAGCCGGCTCCAAGCATCGCGAAAGAAGTCAGCTGTTCCTGGATATTAAGCATTCTCGAAAAACCTCATCTACGGCGTTTTAGCGCGAAGGCTCGCCGCGTCGTTTCTTGGTCGTGATCGCGTCAAAACGCAAGGGTCTGGCGTCACTTCATGAGTTGAAGAAATGTAAACGCCGGCTCCTTTGGGCGACGCTCCT
>JAHDCI010000136.1 GCA_020629955.1 Myxococcota bacterium
CTACGAGAAGGTCGCACGGAGGCCCCTCCGCATCCCGTGGACCCCGAAGGTGCGTATCTCGGGCATCCGGAACTTCGGCGCCGCGGTAGCGAGTATCACGCGATTTGGGCCGACGGTCCCGAGGATGACGGCATCAACCGAATTTGGGTACAGCGTTTCGGATGCGCCGAATAGGCCTTAGCGCTTCACCCGGCTAGCCTTCAGCGCTTCACCGCAATGAACGCTGTCTCGCCAGTGGTGACAGTCTTTGTGTCGTGCTGACTTAGAAAGAACCCCGCCTTCGCGAAACGACGCTTCATCGAAGCCCGGCTTGGGTAAATCGGTGTCGCGGTCGTCTTGGTCTTGTCCACACCGAGTATTCGCCGGCCGATAAGCTCGTCGAAGATGGTATTTCCAATCGCAAACGTGTCGTACTTGAGAGTCCCTAGGCTTCGATTCGCGAGGAATGCGCCAGCCGCCTCGCGCGTGAACCTCGGGAGAGTCGCGCCGATCAGCTTCAATTGCCCGCCTGGACGGAGAACCCGCGCGGCTTCCTGAAGCGCCCGGTTGATGTTCATGTACTGGTGGGACGTATAGCAAAGCACGATGTCGAAACTTCCATCCACGAAGGGCAGCTCCTCTGCGCTGCCCTCAAGCACATGGGGCGCGGGAAGACCGGCACGCTCGGCAAGGATACGACTCATCTGGGCATACACGGGCATGGGCTCAATGCCGACCAATCGTGTCGGCAAGCCGTTCAGGGAGAAAAGATTGCACCCTGCGCCACACCCAATCTCAACCACCTCTTTGTCTCGGTAGGTTTCTCGGCGGAGCATCGGCACCTGCTCTTCGCTCGGCAGCGCCCTATCGCGCTCTTCCCAAAACGTGTACTCCCGGGCCGAGTCCGCCACCAAAGCCCCCACCTCCGTCAGCTCATCGCCAACACAGAGCCCCGCCTCTTCGAGGATGGGCACGCTCTCGGGCGATTCGATGGGCCAGCGCAGTACCAGCTGATGAAGGGTACGGAGGAGCGTTTCGCTGTCGTCGCGCGTGATCAGTTCCCGAATCGTCGACAACTCCTTTTGCGTTAGGCGTCGCAACCCATTCACTGAAGGCCTCCATTTTCTTTTGTCCGCTTCATGGCATGTGCCAGTAGACCACCAAGAAAGCCCGGCGGATCTTCATCGGGCTTGCGCTGAAGACGTCGTCGAACCTGCCACAACGCGCTCCCTGCAGCGCGGACGCCAGTCGCAACCGTCGCGTAAAGGCCGCCATGATTCTTCGCGAAATAGTGTGCCCGTGAATCGAACCAGTACTCCGGAACCTTCGACCACTCTTTCATTCCGGTCGACGCCGAGCCAACGTGAGCGACTTTGCTCTCCAGCACGTAAACCGTGCGCCAGCCCGCCCGGGCCGCTCGTCTACAAAGGTCCGTCTCCTCGAAGTAGAGAAAGAAAGACTCATCGAATAGACCGATTTCGTCGAGCACCGAGCGCCGCACCAACATGCTCGCGCCCGCGAGCCAGTCGACCTCCCGTGTTTCTTCCGGGATGCCAATCGGAACCACGTAATCCTTCAGTGCGCGACTGATCGCTCCAAGACGCATCGACCCCTCAAGTTCGGAGAAGACGCTCGGAAAACGAAAAGCCGTCACATGTGGCTCGCCATCGACTCCGTGGATGTAGCTCCCCGCAATCCCAACCTCGGCGTGCCCATCGAGATAGTGAGCGAGCCTCTCAATCGCGTCTTCGGCAGGAAAGGCGTCACTATTTAGAATGTAAAAGTACTCCGGCTTCTCTTCCGCGGTCCGAAGAGCGTGCCGGATCCCGACGTTATTGCCTGCTCCGAAACCACCGTTACGTCCCGACTGAACAACATCGACTCGCTCATAGCCGGCGACTCCTTCACGTTGCTTTTCTGCCACCGCTTGGCGGAGCTGCTCTTCGCTTCCGTCCTGCGAGTCATTGTCGACGATCGTCAGACGAAACGGCGCGCGAAGTGTGTGAAGCGCATCCATCGCAGACTCGAGCGCCTTCAGGGTCATCTCGGCCGTTCTCCAGTTCAGTAGGATCGCATGCACTTTCATCGAACCCCTCCTTGCTCTTGAACTCGCGAGTTCATTCAGCCGCTCCTTGAATACTCTGATTCTCCGCCGATTCGATAATCGCGCGTAGCTTTCTCGCCATCACTCGAACGTTGGGCTCGAGTACCATTGAATCATGATCGCCCGGGACCTCATGCACTTGTACAAAGTCGCAGTAGTGCCCCCATCCGTTATCTTGATACACATATTCGCGATCGTGGTTCAGGATCCGGCCGGGTCCGAGAACATACGCTTTCTCGAGTGGTGGCCTGAAAAGTACGAGCGGCTGCTCCCATTGTGGGATCTCGTATCGCGCGAGCGCGCGTCGGAACGCAGCTTCGATCGCCTCGTTGTGGAATTCGGTTTCGCCTCGCTCCTCGGGACCATCGATTCGAGAGCGAATCTTACCGAGCTCCCACTCCACGCGATTCTGTGCCCACTCAGCGAAGTACATGGCGCCTTTGCTCTCGATTCGTTGTAGCTGAATCGTCGCGCGGTCCTTCAGACTGAGCGGTTTAGGGAGAAGCGCGGCAGGCGTATCAAGCATCACCAGGAGAGACACTTCTTCTCCAGCGGCTTTCAGTTGCTTGGCCATCTCAAGCGCGGTGTAACCGCCCCCTGAAAAGCCACCGAGAAGATACGGCCCATGCGGACGAACCGTCCGAATCTCTTCGAGATACGCGGTCGCCATCTCCTCGAAGGTTTCGTGCGGAGCATCGTTCCCATACAAGCCCTTCGCCTGAAGACCGTAGAAAGGACGGTCTGTGCCAATCAGCTGCGCGAGGTGACGGAGATTCAGCACGTTCCCAAACATCCCCGCGACGAGGAAAAACGGTGTTCGATCACCTCCCTCTCCAGGATGCATAGAAACAAGATGCGTGTACCGACGTTTCGCCTTCTTCTCGGCTCGTGGTTTGGCGGCCTCATCTCCCTCGGTTGCAGCAGCCAGCTCCGGGGACGCTTCCCGGATCAGATCGGCGCATGCTTCGATGGTCGGCGCCTCAAAAAGAACACTGATCGGAAAATCGGCTCGGAACGCTTTTTTGATTTTGGCGAAGAGACGCACGGCGATCAGGGAGTGACCTCCGAGATCGAAAAAGCTGTCCTGAACTCCGACGTTCTCGACTCCGAGGAGGTCCTCCCAGAAACTGACGAGCGTTCGCTCGACGTCGTCGCGAGGTGCCACGTATTCACTATCGAGTTCGGGTCGCGCGAATTTCGCGGAGCTGTTGTCGGCTTCGACGCTCGTCATGCCGGCCTCTCGCTCAAGCGCCCGAACGTCGAGTGAGGAAACAAGCACTCGATGCTCACCCAAAGCGAGCGCTCGAATCAGCCCCTCCGCTCCCTGCTCCGGTGTGATCCCCCGCTCGAGGTTTTGCTTCAGTCGCTCTTCCGCGGGCGAGAGTGTTCGCTCTTCCCCAGCCGCACCCGGCTCAAGCTCGACATCGGCTCGCGTCGGCGGCGCAACCTTTCCAAACTCCACTCCCTTCGGCATCCGCCGGATCGAAAAGTCTTGAATTTCGACAAGCGCCTCACCGGAGCGATTCGCAATGACGATATTAAATGTCGCGAAGTCGTCGGTCGCCCTATTCGCTTTCGCGTTCATCACGTGGCTGTAGAGCTCCGCTTCAAGCGGACCATGAACGATGGCGGTGCCGTAAGAGACTGGGACCCACACCTCCTCGCTCGCGTAGCCTTCGATCAAGTTCATTGCGAAGCCGGTCGCAAGATCCATCGCGCCCGGATGCAAGAGATAGCCTTGCTCGAGGTCCTTGACGGCATTCGCCGGGAGCCGCAGTTTCGCGAGCGCCTCTCCATCGCCGAAGCGAACCTCGTCGAGCACTCGCCAGCGGCCACCGAAATCAAGATGCTTTTCCTGCGCGGAACGCAGCCCGCTGCCAGTCTCAATATCGTTGAGACAGCGCTCCGTGATCGCCGAAACGTCGAGCGCGGTACGCGACAACTCGCCGCCAACGACGACGTTCGCTTGGGCATGAAGTTGCCATGCGCGCTTGCCCTCTACTTCGCACGCGCTCCGCACTTCGATCGCATATCCCGCCTCGTTGCGTCGCGTACGAACTCGTACTTCTCGAGATGTCCCATCGTCGATCTGAAGCGGCCGAATGAAGTACAGCTCCTCGATTTCAAACGGCGTACTCCCCTCGAGTTCCGACATCGCCTGGGCGATAAGTTCGAGATATCCAGTGCCCGGAATGAGCGCGAGCCCTTTTTCCACCCCGGCGCGCACTGGCTTGATTCGATGCTCATCGTAGATCCAGTGGGTATCCGGGCTGTGAACGCCGAAGAGGTGAAGGCGACCAAGTGCATCTCGCCTCCGCCCATCGAAGAGTGGGCGCGTCGTCGCTGGCAAAGACTCCGGTCCTGCGCTGAGGTCCGTCGCGTCCATCGCCGCCGCGGCCATTCCGACCTGTCGCCAAATGCCCCAGCCAATCGCGATATTTCGTCGATGCCCGCTCTTCGTATGCACGAACGCGTCGAGGAATGCGTTGGCCCCGACGTAGTCGACTTGGCCGGCGGGAGCGGTCTCACTCGAAGTCGAAGAATAGACGAGCAGAAAGTCCGCATCCGAGAAGATTTCGTCGAGAACCTGAGTGCCGTGCACCTTCGCTGAGAATACGCGCTCGATATCCGGCAGGTTCTTGGTCTGGATGAGGTCATCGGCGACAACGCCGGCAGTGTGAATCACACCGTGGATCGAACCGTATCGTTGTCGAAGACGGGTCGCGATATCGTTCATCTCCTCGAAATTCGTAACGTCGCCAGCGAGCACGAGAACCTCGGCCCCCGCTGCTTCGATGCGGCGGACCCGTTCGATCTGCTGGCTGACGCGATCACTCTCCCCATGATGTTCGACGTACTCATCCCATTCCGACCGGCTCGGGAGCCCACGACGACTTAGGAGAATGAGCCTTCCGCCGCAGCGGCGGGCGATCTCTTCGGCGGCGACAAGGCCGAGACCTCCAAGACCACCGGTCACAAGATAGGTGCCATTTTCACGGAGGAGTTCTGGCAGCTCGGCGACTTCCTCGAGCTCGCGACGAACCAATTGTCGAACGTAGCGTCGCCCGTCACGAAGGGCGGCGATCTCTGCGCAGGCGACGGTGCTCGCCTCTTCGAGCAGGCGCGACGCGAGCTCATCGAGAGCTTCCTCATACGCATCCAAACCGCCGAACACCCGGCCAAGTGTTTCGCGCACGCTCGATGCTTTCACAGGTAACCGAAGATCGAGGCCACTCATCGTGATGCCTCCGATTTCACGCGGACCAACCTTGATCGGACCGAGTGCAATCGCCTTCTCAGGATAGAGCACCGACTCGTCGCCAACCGCATGCATCCCGTTCGAAACGGTGGTGATATGCACTGGTCGCGGCGCGCTCTCATCAGCGAGGGACTGCAATAAGAAGAAGAGTGAGTAGAACCCGCGCTCAAGATTTCTGTGGAAGAAGCTCGACCCGGGGCGGAACGTCTCATCCGCCGTCGTCAGCCAGAGGTGAAGAATACGGCTCGGGGCACGCCCGCGCTGCATCAGATCCTGAACGAGCTGGTCGTAGCCCTCGCGCCCTCTCTCCGGGCTGAGGATGTAGCGATCTCCTTCGAGGGTCGCGAACGCGTCGCCCGCCACCACAGTTGTGACGGCGGCACCTCGCGCGCGAAGATCGGAGGCCACCCGCTCGCCAACTCCTGCATCGTCAAGGAAGATGAGCCAGCTCTCTTCGCCCGGGTCGACCACCCCTTCGACATCCTTGGGAAGCCATCTCGGTACGTATCCGAACTCCGAGACGTCCTCGAAATGGTCGACATGATGAGATTCGGAAGCGCTTAGGGTGCCAGGCTCGATGAAGTAACGCTGACGCGCAAAAGCGTACGTAGGCAGCCGAACCTTCGTGGTTTTTCGGCCGTCGAAACGCTCTGAAAAATCGAGATCAAGGCCCAAGGACCAGAGGCGTCCGAGCACCTCGATGAAGAAGAGGCGATCGTTCACCTCTTCCTCCCGGTGACGCATCGTGCCGATCACAGCCTGCGTCTTGATGCCCGCGCACTGTTTCGCAAACGATTGCATCGCGCGACCGGGGCCGCACTCCACCGCGATGAGATTATCGCCGGCAAGCGTATTCAGCGCATCGCCGAAACGAACGGTCTGCCGAAGGTGCTCGACCCAATAGTCGGGGCTTGTCGCTTCCGATGGTTTGAGTTCCTCGCCGGTGCGACTTGATATCACCCGTTTCTGAGGCGCCTTGAGCGTCAAGGTACGAAGGAAGGCTCGGAAATCTTCCAAGATCGGATCCAGCGTTCGCGAGTGCGCCGCGATATCGATATCGAGCATTCGTGCGTCGATGTCGCGCTCTTCGAGGCGCGCCTTCAACGAACTCAACGCCTCTTTCGACCCACTGAGCACGCAGAGTTCGGGTCCATTCACCGCTGCGAGGTCAAGCTCCGTTCCAAGGAGTTGCTGAACTTCCGCTTCCGGCAGCGGCACCGCAAGCATGGTTCCAACCGCGGTTTTGGACATGAGGAGCGATCGTTTGATCACCAAACCCAGGCCATCCTCGAACGAGAGGACCCCTGCGAGACACGCGGCCGCGTACTCGCCATTGCTATGTCCGAGGAGCGCGCTCGGATTGACGCCCTTCGACTCGAGCAACCTCGCCATCGCGACGGAGGTCGCGTAAATCGCCGGCAACTGCCGCTCGATCGGAAGCAGCGCCTCCGGCGAGTCGGTCTCGTAAAGAAGCGCCTGAAGGTCGAAGTCGACCTCGGGATGAGCACCGAGATAACGGAACGCTTGGTCCATCGTGTCCCGGAAAACCGTTTCGTTTGCGTAAAGGTCTTTGCCCATCTGCGCGTATTGGGCGCCGCCTCCCGGAAAGAGCAGCGCAACGCTCGGGTCGTCGATCGCGACATGGGAGAATACTCGGCGAGGTTGGTCTCCGCGGAGAATGGAGATGGCCTCTTCGCGGGTACTCGCTGCGACGGGTCGGCGACGCTCAAACGCGGTTCGCGCGTTCAAAAGCGTCCACGAGACATCATCGAGCGCTTGCTCAGAGTGTTCGGCGAGGTGATCCGCCAAATTCTTCGCGTTGCCCTCAAGCGCCGCGCGGCTCTTCGCACTGAGCAAGAAAAGGTGTGGTCCTTCGCTCTCGGGTGCAGCCTCGAGTTTGGGAGGCGCCTCCTGCAAGATCACGTGGGCATTCGTTCCGCCGACCCCAAGGGACTGAACGCCCGCCCGGCGCGGAGCATCCCCTTTTGGCCACGGAGTGAGCTGGTGATTTACCTCGAAGGGGCTCGACTCAAAATCGATCGTTGGATTGGGCTTTTCAAAGCCAAGTGTTGGCGGGATCTGCTCTCGCTCCAGGATCAGCGCACTCTTGATCAGAGAGGCCACACCCGCGGCCGTATCAAGATGACCGATATTGGTCTTTACCGAACCGATCTTGCAGAAACCCTTCTCCTCGGTTCCTTGGCGGAAAGCTTCCGTCAGCGCAGAGACTTCGATCGGATCGCCGAGGAAGGTGCCTGTGCCATGGCATTCCACATAACCGATGCTTCGCGGGTCAACGTCCGCGAGGGTGTGCGCTTCGACGATACAAGCCGCCTGTCCTTGAACACTCGGCGCCAGGTATCCCGCTTTCGCAGCACCATCATTGTTGATCGCGCTCCCGCGAATGACCGCGTAGATATGATCGCCTTCTTCAAGAGCATCCGGAAGCCGACGAAGCGCGACGATGCCCGCGCCACTACCGAAAATCGTCCCCTGACTGCGGTGATCAAACGCATGACAATGGCCATCCGGCGACAGGATCTCTCCATCTTTGAAGAAGTAGCCATGCCGATGCGGAAGCTCGATGGTGACGCCACCGGCGAGCGCAAGATCACATTCGTACGAGGCCAGCGCCTGCGCTGCGTAGTGAACCGCGACGAGCGAGGTCGAACAAGCGGTCTGAACGTTCACGCTCGGACCGGTGAGGTTCAGCGTGTGGGAGACGCGGGTTGAGAGGAAATCCTTGTCGTTTCCGGTGTGCCGGAGAAGGAACATGCCGACCGAGTCAACAAGCTCCGGATTCGAGCAGAGGTTAAAGTAGAAATAGCTCCCCATGCCGCAGCCACCGAAGACCCCGACGGGACCATCGAAGCGATCCGGCGGATGCCCCGCGTCTTCGAGGGCTTCCCATGCGCACTCAAGGAAATGCCGGTGCTGAGGATCCAAGATCGCGCATTCCTTTGGAGAGAAGCCGAAGATGTCTCCATCGAAATCCGCCATTCCCTCAAGCGGAGCCCCGGCCTTCACATACTTCGGATGACGCAAATGCGATTTCGGGACGCCCGCCTCGATGAGCTCTTCATCCGAGTAAAACACGACGGATTCGGTCCCGCTGACGAGATTCTTCCAGTATTGCTCGATGCTACTCGCGCCGGGCAAATGGGCCGCCATACCGACGATTGCGATATCGGCCTCGGAGTAACCGCTTGGGATGTCTTCACTCATGTGAGTGCTCCTCGTAATCTAGCAGGGTAGTGAAAATGGACCGAATTCGATCCGTGAGATTTTTGAGTGTGCCAATACGTCCGATTTTCACGATTCGTATCGCACCTACGTCAGGGAAACTGGATGGCGTTTGAACGCATGAAAATAGCGCAGAGTGGAACGCGGAAAAACCAACGGTTTGCCAGGCAGTTTGGAATTTGAAAGCCGCGACGCACGCCCCGGACCAAGAGCTCGAGCGGCCCAAAACGGGAAGTGGCTCTGATTGGAAGTGCGCGAATTCGCGGCGGCAGTTCATGTCGAAATTGGAATTAGGAATTAAACGAATGCATGCGCGGAATCGGTGAGACTGGCGTCTGGCATTTTGCTCGGCAGTGATACCACGGACCGGCTCTCGAAGCTTCCCCGACGAGGCTTTCCAGCGACAGCTGAATCTCGACAGGTTTGCATTCAACAACCGCTGCATTCACCGACATCGGTTGAAGTATCTTACAGACTTCGTCTACAACGAGCGCATGCGTTTCATCTCTCTCGCCTTGTTATTGAGTCTCTGCGGGTTCGCCTGTGGCGACGATAGCGCCCCACCCCCTCCTCCGATCGGGACCGACGCCGGACAAGATACGGGCTCGGTGGATAGCAGCATGGAGGATTCCGGAGCGGAAGATGGTGGGACGGATGGCTCAGTCGATGCATCGGAAGAAGATGCCGGCCCCGTCTGCAACACCGCCGAGGCTCCGATCGCGACCATTCTCAGCCCCATCGCGACAAACGACCCCGCATCCGCGGACGTCGTGATCGGAAACCGTGTTACGGTGGAGTGTCGGGTCACGGTGGGCGACTCGCCGGAGGCCCGACCCGTCGATCCCGAGTCGGTCACGATTGTGCGCCTCGACGGCGATGGCATGGTCGCGGACTCCCCGACCGTGGTTGCGGAGGCGAGTGTCTTTCGTGCCGCGTTTAACCTGGAAGGGCTTAACTCCGGCGCGATGCGCTTTCGGTGCACCGCACAGGATATCGACGCAATGCCAAGATGCGCCGAAGACGAGATCGAGACCTTGGTCGATCTCGGACCGCAGATCACCGTTTTGATGCCAAACGCGGGCTCGATTCATACGGGCCGAATGGATCTACGATATAGCGTCAGTCCGGCCCCACTGGTTGAAGGGGATACCCTCGCTGAGGTGGCGGAACACACCCTTACCGTCGCCGGCGTGGAGATCACCGATATCGAGGAGACCGAGCCCGGGACCTACCGCGCAGACATCGACTTCTCGGACATGACCGTATTCGAAGAAGAACTTGCGGGTGAGTTCGAGTTCAGCGTTGAAGCAACGAATATGCGCACCCCATCCCCCGGAACTTCGCGCCACGTCCAGCCCTTCGTAATCGATCGAACAGGACCAACAATCGAGTTTCTCACGCCAGACGCCGGCGAGCTCATCGGCGGTCGCGCACGGGTTCACGTTTCGGCAATGGACCCAGCTGAGGTCGACGACTCAACGGTGATTTTGCGGGTGGGACGTCTCGAACTGAACATGCGCCGCATCGGCGGAACCGACGAGTTCGAGGTCTTCTTTGACGCTGCCACCTTCCCCTCCACGATCACGGAATTGACCCTCAACGTCACCGCAGCGGATTCCGTGGGAAATCGTCTAACGGCCTCTCAAATCGTAAAGCTCGACGCGGTCCCGCCCATCGCCAGCCTGGACCCCCCCATGGTCCGCGCTTCTCGCCTACTCTCCGAGCGATTGCAGTGTTCTCCGCTCTTTGACCCCTTGGGAGATGACAGCGTGAATGATGGTCAGATTGTCGGAACGGCAGCGGAGTTCCGAGCGCGTGTCGAAGACATGACCAATGAGGGCACGGGTGGTACCAGCGTTCTCTTCCACGCCGGCAACCGGTCGGCAGAGATCTATTTCCTCGACGACTCCGACCAGGCACTGCTCGTCGACACCAACGACGACGGCGTTTGCGATTCCATCAACCCGGATGTGGAGCCTGTCGCAGGCGATCCGACGACTGCGGTAGTCCTCGAGCTCGAGGGAATCCGGCCGACGGGAACCATCTTCCTTCCACCAGACCTGGATTTCACGGGAGGAACGCCGGCAACTGCGTATGCTGGGGGAAGCATCTACGGAGACTGCGTGAGCGGCACCTCCCCGAGTGTACCTCGGCAGCTCTGCCGGGAGAGCAGCCCGCTCGGCGTGGTCATTTCGCCGCGCATCGCGAGCACCACGGAACGCGCGATTTACGGAAAGCCGGTTGTGACCCCGCTAACGTGCATCGGGGACTCCTTCGATTTCCAGGGTTCTCTCAACGAAGGGTGGGCATGCGCCGCGGTGCGGACCGAAGACAATCTCGGCAATATCGGCGTTTCGCCGGCCATGCGCGTGTGCTTTTCGGATGGCGTAGCCCCCAGCAGCTGTCCTGGAGAAATTGGCGATATCGTCACAACAGACCTTCCAAGCTGCACCGACGGTTGCACGCCGCCGCGGTCGTTTGTCGATGTACCGCGCTATCAGCTGATTCCGCCGTAGTGCGCAATCTGTCCCACCTCGAAAAGAGCGCCGGAAGTATTCGGCGCTCTTTTTCGTGAGTCGTGCAATCGATGCCTCCTTGCATGCGAGCAGATCCCATTTAGATCCGAGCAATGAGCGACTCCAAAACTCTGGTCCATCGCATTCAACACTGGGCCAATGTCCGCCCAAGCCAGGCGGCTTTGCACGGAAAGCGTGACGGGCGATGGGAGCGCGTCACGTACGCGGAATATTGGGGAAACGTTCAGGCCGTTGGCAAAGCGTTGATCCAACTTGGAGTGAAACACGGCGAGTGCGTCGCGATCATCGGAAAGAACGAGCCTGAATGGGTTCAATACGAGTTCGGCGCAGAAGCCGTGGGAGCGGTCCCCGCACCGATCTATGGGACCAGCACCGACGCGCAGGTGTCGTATATCTTCAAAGACTGTGGCGCAAGGGTCGTTGTCGCCGGCGGCGAAGAAGAGCTTCAAAAAATCTTGCACTGTGAAGCCGCCGGGCTCATCGACGCACCAACTGCCATCCTTACCTTCGCGCCGGTCGCGACAAGAGACCCTCGCGTCCGCTCATTCGAGGAGGTCTTGGCTCTGGGCGACGAAGGCTCCCAAGAGGAATTCGACGCTCGATTCGAGGCGCTGACCCCCGAAGATCTCTCCATCATGATCTACACCTCCGGCACCACCGGAAAGCCGAAGGGAGTCGAGATCGACCACGGTGGCCAGCTTCTAATCGGAAAAGGCGGTCAGGATTTCGCGCCGCAGTTCTACGACGGGCGCTCCGAGTATCACGCCGTGAGCTACCTCCCCTTGAGCCATCAAGCGGAGCAGATCCTGACCAACGTCTTCACTTTGATGGTCGGGGGTCAGGCGTACTTCTGTCCGGAGATCCCGCTCGTGAAGGACTATCTCGCGGAAGTTCGCCCAACGATCTTCCTCGGTGTTCCGCGCGTTTGGGAGAAGTTCGAAGCTGCCCTGCGCGCCCGATTGGGAGAAGCGAGTGGCCTAAAAGCGAAGCTTGTCGACTGGGGTATGAACACCGAGTTCAGGGCATTTGAGACGCAGGTCCGTAAGGGACTTCGTGCGGATCAACACCAACCAATCCCGCGGAGAATCGCGCGAGCTCTCGTTGTCGATAAGGTCAAGACCGCACTTGGGCTCGATCGCCTCGAAATTGCGGTCACCGGCTCCGCCCCCATGAGCAAGAGCACACAGGAGTTCTTCGCGAGCCTCGGCATCTGCATCTACGAAGTGTACGGTCTTACCGAGACGAGCGGCGTCGCAACCATCACCGATCCGAAGAAGCCTGCGTTCGGGACGGTCGGAAAACCCTTCCGCGGAGTCGATATCCGAATCGGGGACGAGTCCGAGATTCAGATCAAGGGGCGTAACGTTGTCCGGGGCTACCGTGGCCTCGCGGAAGAGACCCGCGCAATGCTGACCGAAGATGGCTGGCTCAAGACCGGCGATGCAGGACAGTTTGACCGCGACGGCAACATCAAGATTACCGGCCGCCTGAAGGAGCTCATCATCACTGCCGGTGGCAAGAACGTAGCCCCGGTTGAACTTGAGTTCTATCTTCAGCGCATCGCTGGCGTCGGTCAGGCGATGGTCGTGGGAGATAGAAAGCCCTACCTCTGCGCATTGGTCACGCTGGACCCTGAGAACCTCGAAACACTCGCCAAGAATGCGGGCGTTACCGCCGCAAATCTCGAAACGCTGGCGAGCTCCGAAAAAGTACGTGCGCACCTGATGCGTGAGGTCGAGAAAGAGTGCAACGCGCACGTCGCTCGATACCAAACCATCAAGAAGATCTCGGTCCTGCCGCGCGAGTTCGATGTCGAACTTGGCGAGCTTACGGCCAGTATGAAACTACGCCGCAAGCAGATCCTCGAAGGACATCACGATCGCGTGGAGGCGATGTACGCGGGGTAGCGAAGGCACCTGCCCAATAACCGTCCTCGCGCGACGACGGGTGTCAACGCAGTCCGCTACTGGATCCCTTTCGCTCTGTTTCGCCGACTCTAGCTAGCGCGGTTCAAATCGTGAGAAGGGCCCTCTTCCGCCACGAACGTCGATCCGAGCCTCGCTCTTCTCTCGATATCCACGGCATGTCGCTCGCTCTCCGAAGCTCGCCTCGGCGCCCCTGCCAAACGATCATCCCTTCCATCGATCGGATCCCGCACTAG
>JAHDCI010000137.1:0-2672 GCA_020629955.1 Myxococcota bacterium
GGCGGAGGAAGAGGCTCAGCCGAAAGCCGCGCTCATTCCCGAAAAGGACGAACCGGTTTCGAAGGATGAGGACAAAGCTGCCGCGGCCGCGTCGTCTCGAAGCGGGAGCGACGCTGAGGAGAACCGTGAGCGCGCCGAAGCCGCGGTCGCTGCTGCGGAAAAGGAGATCGCGGGCGGCGGCGGCGGTAAGGGCTGGCTTTTGGCGATTCTCGTCGCTGTCGGCGGCGCCGGTGCGTTCGCGGCGTTTGGTGGCGATTCCGAGCAGGAGCAGCCCACACAGCCACCGGTTGAGCCGGAAGAGAACGCGGTCGAAAACGCCGAATCAAACGAGTCTCCATCGCAAGAGCCGGCGAATGGTGAAGAGGCCGGCGAAGAGGTCGAGGCCGAGCTTCCAGAAGTGGGCGATCCCGCGGACATGCCGACGATGGTCATGGTCCGCTTCGTCTCTGAGCCTCCTGGGGCTGCCTTCCTTCTCGATGGCCGTCCTCTCGGTACTGCGCCTTTCGAAGGCGAGCTCCCGGAGGGCGAAGAGGTCACGCTCTCCGTGCGCCTCTTCGGTCACACAACGACCGAAGCGACCATTACGGCGGGCGACGATTCGCGCGAACTTCGTGTCGAGCTTGAGTCGATGCCGTACCGCATTGAGGTGACGTCAACTCCGCCAGGCGCTCGAGTGAGTGTCGGCTCTCAAAATGTGACGACGCCGGGCACTCTCGAGTTCGACGCTGCGCCCGGCGCGCTCCGGATTGAGGGGACACTCGCTGGACATGGGGACCGCTACCAAGAGGTCGCGGAGGATGCCTTCATTCAAGAGAATGACTCGATGCATGCATCGGTGAACTTTACGTTTGAGGCGAGTGCAGCCGCAGCCGCACCGCCCACCACACCACGGGCTCGACGTCCGCGTCGCCCACGCCGCGAGCGGGATGATGCATTCGACGAGATGGCGAGCCCAGAGCCAACCCCCGAGCCGGCGCCGGAGCCAACTCCCACACCCGAACCAGAGCCGACTCCCACCCCGGAGCCGGAGCCTGCCCCGTCGATGGAGGCGGCTCCAGCGCCAACGCCTGAGCCTGAGCCCGAGCCGGCCCCTGCACCGACGATGACCGAATCGTCCATGGCGCCTGTTCCAGACAACCCATTCTGAGTTCTTGCCGGTACCGCCACATCTAAAGAGCGGCCCCGTCGCGGCGGAGCTCGGGGCGCTCGCATTATCGGTGGTCCGCTCGGACAATCCGATGTTGGGTTTGAGGGCGGCGCAGTGGCGCAACTCGCTAACTCGCGTCGGTCTTACGGTTCCCTTCTGGCTCGTCCATGATCTTGGTCTCTTGACCGTGATCGACCCCGCGAGCATTCCAATCGGACCGCGCCCAGTGAACGCTCGACTCGACGAAGCTGAGCTGCGCGAATACGCGAGCGTCCTGAAGGAGATCGCGGAGAGCGAGGTGCTCGAGAAGGCGCGTCAGTGGAGGCTCGAAGACTCGCTTATTGCGGTGCTTCTCTTAAAGGTTCTTGGGCCTCTTCACGAACACTATCTGAACGAAGTCCGCGCGAAGCTCTTTCCCGCCAACCTCCCACTCGACCCGGAAGTCTATCGCGACATCGAGCCAGAGCTCGGTGCGCTCTTTGCGGGCGCAGACCGAACCCACGACGTCGGCTTTCTGCGTTTTCTCCTCCGGCGGCGTCTGCGTCTGATCACCTCCGTGGAGCAGGTCGATCTCGACACCCTGAAGCTCGTTGGCATGTTCGGATCGGAGGCGAGCGCCGCGAGCGCGATGCAGATGCTCGACCTGCTCAACGTCTTTCAGTCTCCCGATGCAAACGATATCGTGAACTTCTCACTCGACCTGCTGCCGAGCGTGCTCGAGACGAAACGGGCGAGCGGCCAACAGCGCTTCAGCGTCGATGGTTACGCGGGAGTCTCGAGACGCGGCACCTTGGACTCGCTTGTCCTCAGCGAGCTCGCTTTTGACGAAGAGCTCTTCGATCGACGCTTCGTCGAAAAAGAAGTCTTCTTCTACGCGCGAGAGAAACAGCACGAGGAAGATCGAAAGCTGCACTATATCTTGGTGGATGCCTCCGCTTCCATGCGCGGCAGGCGCTCGGTATTCGCACGCGGTCTTGCGCTGACCTTGGTAAAGAAACTCTCGCTCCAGGGCGAGGATGTTTACTTTCGCTTCTTCGACTCACGGCTCTACGACGTGCAGACGGCGAAGGCCGGTAAGGCGCATGCGGCCGGGATCAGCGTCCCCTACGTGCTCTGCTTTAAGGGAGAACGTGGCCGGAACTACCCCAAGGTGTTTGGTGCGCTTGTCTCCGATTTGGAGCGGCTGAAGAGACGAGAAGGGCGCATGCCCATCGTGTATGTGCTCACCCATGCCGAGTGTCATTTGCCGCTTGAGACCGTCGAGCGTCTTCGAAATCTCGCGAAGCTCTACGGCGTCTTTATGCTGCCAAGCTCGGGCGAATTGGAACTTGAGTACGTTCATCGATTGCACACGGTGCAGGTCGTCGATGAGCAATCGCTGATTCAGAAAGATGCACGCGCGCGCCGGGCCCTGGAGATCGTCGACGACGCCGCTGCGGGAGACGACGAAGCCGCGAAGAAGAGAGAACCGGACGCGCGCGAACGGGCCAGCATGCCCGAAATCTACGTTTGAAGATCCTTTGGC
>JAHDCI010000137.1:2772-13183 GCA_020629955.1 Myxococcota bacterium
GGACGCGCGCGAACGGGCCAGCATGCCCGAAATCTACGTTTGAAGATCCTTTGGCGCGCAGTCCGCTGCCCTTCGTGTTCCGCCTGGGCAGAAGAGACAACCGGCCAAAATTTCGCCGGCCGCATCCGTTGGTGGAGCGCGGTGAACTGCCCGGATTGCGGACTTCAAACCGAAGCCGATGGAGACAATGAGCCGTGGGCAAACGCTCGCCTTATGCTTGCGAATCGGTGCCCCGAATTCGGCAAAACCAGTGCTCCCCAACTAGCCCGTGTCTGCGCACAGATATGGATGCTTGAGGCCAAGGCTGCGCTTGTTCTTGCACGCGAGTTACTCGCTAAGCGTTACCCGATCACGGAGAGCGAGGAGCTCCTACTCCGACGTATGCTCGACAACCCTGCGCGTTGATCGAGCCGATCCCGCACCAGATTCAGTCTCGTTCGACCCGGTCGCGGCGGTTCAGCCAATAGACCAGCGTTGAGTGCATCATCGCGTAGGAGCCACTCCCAATCAGTAGCGCCCAGCCGGTCCAACGCTTGTCGGCGGCCAGTAGCAAACACCCGCCGATCAGTCCGGCGCTCACGACCAAGCCACTAAAGAGGCGCCGCCCCAGGCGATCCGCCGCTTCTCGCAACGAGCGCTCTTGGACCTGCACACGGAAGGTGCCGCGCCTCGCGTCCTCAAGAATCTCTTGGATCTGGAGCGGCGCATCCGACGCCGCATTGCTCAACCGAAGCACGCCGCGGATCACATCCTGCGTTACGCGTTCCGGGGAGTAACGCTGCTGGATGAGGCGAAGGAAGTACGGCCGCACCTCGTTGAAGATATCGAGATCGGGGTAGATTTCTTTTCCGATGCCTTCGACGGTCATCAGTGCTTTGCCCATCATCAGGAAGCCGCTTGGAACCTCCACGTCGAAGCGCCGCGCGCCATCGACAAGATCTTTGAGCAACGCACTCAGCTCGATATCCTTGAGCTTCTTGCCGAGGTATTTCTGCGCGACGATCGTGACCTCCGCCTCGAACGCTTCGCGATCGACGCGACGTGAAGGGCTGCCGATCGCCCAGAGCGCATCGGCGATCCCGCGATAGTCCTCCCGCACGGCAGCAACCATGAGGTCGATTGTCTGATCTCGAAGCTTCGGCGTGAGGTGGCCGACGAGTCCCAGATCGAACATCGCGATCACGGGCGAGGATGGCGTGCCCATGATGAAGAGGTTTCCGGGATGCGGATCTGCGTGGAAAAACCCGTCTTCGAAGATCTGCTGGATGATGATGTCGATCGCGACCTTCGCCACCACCTCGCCGTCAAAGCCATGGTTGGCGATCGCGTCGCCGAGCTTCAGACCGTCGAAAAACTCGAGCACCAAAACGCGGCGGCTGCTCGCCTCCCGATAGACCTGCGGAAAGCGGACCGAGCGGTGAGACTTGAAGTTCTCACGAAAGCGGTCGGCGTGATCGGCCTCGGCGACGAAATCGAGCTCGGCGCTGATCGCGCGGTCGAACTCGCCAACCAGTTTGACCGGCTGGTACATCCTCATCTCGGGAATCGAGCGCTCGATGGCGTGCGCAAACCAGTAGAGGAGGTCGAGGTCGAGCTCAATGATCTCTCGGACCTGCGGGCGCTGCACCTTCACTACGACTTCGCGAACGTCGCCCTCCGCAGTCTTTAGGCGTGCGCGGTGCACCTGCGCGATCGAAGCTGACGCGAGCGGTACGTTGTCGAACGATTCGAAGATCTCTTCGACCGGCCCGCCAAGCTCCCCCTCGAGCAAGGGCTGCACGACTTCCCACGGTTCAGGCGGAACTTCATCTTGCAGCGTTTTGAGTTCCGTGACGATATCTGCCGGTAGAATATCGGGACGGGTCGAGGCGATTTGTCCCAGCTTGATAAAGCTCGGACCAAGCTCGACCAGAGCCCTCTTGAGCCGTTCTCCCCGTCCTACGCCGCTCTCGCTCTTGCGACTCTTGGGCACCAAGGAACCAAGGCCCGTGCGTTGCACGATTTCGCCGAAACCGTGGCGTACCAGCACGCTGACGATCCGCCGTAGGCGGTCGAGGTCCTTTACAGTGTTGAGCAAGGAGGGCATCGGAGCGCGGAGCATAGCAGGCTCTTCCCCGACTCTTGAAACTCGTTTCTCGATACGTGCTTTCCCGGGGCGCTTCACCGAATTTCGCGCGCGCCTTCTGGGAACCTCGTGTACTGTCTATCTATGAGCGAGGAAACTCATCCCGGTGACGGGGAAGGCCCCGATACAAAAGCCGATTCGAGGACGCAGCGCGGATTTGCGCGTCCCAAGGTTGGACGGGATGGAGTCGATGTAGACGAAGCGATTCCGAAGGGGCCTTCGCGCTCGCGCGGGCCGGAAGAATCCGGCGAGCTCTACTTGCCTCCCGGAACCGTTCCCGCGCGATCGCTTCACGATGATACGCCGCTTGTCGAGATCGAGGTCGTTCACCTCTCGGGAACGGCGCCGCGGATGGCGCAGCCGACACAAACGGTGGAGGTCTGGACGCAGAATCGCATCTACACGATGGACGCATCGCTCAACTGCGTCAGTGTCTGCGCACGTGCCGACATGAAGCCCGATCCCTCGCATCCGTTCATTGGTTTCCGCCTAGTAGGCGGCCAACATCGCGAAGGGGAGACTTTTGAAATCTCCTACCCGTATCCACGACCTGGTACCGAAGCAGTCTTCGAGCACCCAGCTGGGTCGCGTGGAAACTTCTCACGGACGTCGACCGTTACGCGTGTCCTGTTGCGTCTTCATGTCGTGACCGTGCGACCGAGCGTGCTCGTGCCGACGTGGTCCGAGGTCACCCAGTCGGAACGTCCCAAACGCTAACTGTCATCGGCTAGGAAGAGCGGCGCATCTACGGTGGCCGCTCCGACGCCCCGACAGTGCTCTCGATGGCGGCGATGGTTCGCCTAGGTAACGAGCCTCGTCTGGCCCTAGCTTGTGCAGCTCGCGCGTGCGGAGCCGCGCATTTCGCGAAGACGATTGCGCGCTTGTGCAGCGTAGGGGCTCTGACGATGACCGGAGAGAAGCGCCTCATAGGCTCCGCGTGCATCGGTGCACGAGTGAAGCGCAAAGAAGGCCTCGCCCATGTAAAAGAGCGCGTCGTCGAGAGAGTCGCTCTCGCGATAAGAGGTGATCACGCGGCGGAATTCCTGCAATGCGTTCGCCGGCCGGGACTGTTCAAGGTAGCTCTTTCCGATTTGAATCAAGGCGTCATCTGCGCGTTCGTCCTGCGCATAGCGGCGGACATACTCTCGGAAAAGCGCGCGGGAGCGAGATTGGTCGCCAGCAGCAAAAGCCCGAGACGCGGCGCGGAAGTGCTCGTTGCGGTCTTCCGGAATCTCGGACGCCTCGAGCGGCATATCGACACCGGCACGACGCGCCACCTGCGTGACCTGAGTGCTGAGCGCTTGCTGTTGTTCCGCAACTGCTCGCTGCGTCTGCCGTAGTTCGTTTTGTACCTCGGCGAGCTCTCCCTGCGTCGACTGCAACTGCTCCTGAAGCGATTGCACCTGCGTGCCAAGGTCCGCGCTATTGCGAGTCACGACTGCGGTGGCCTGCTCGAGTACGCGCTCGAGCTCGGCGAGCTTTTCTTCCGCTCGTTCAAGCTGTTCCTGCATCCCGGATTCGACGCGCTCGACGCGCGCTTCGAGATCTTCAATCCGGCTCGCGAGGCGGTCACCTTCGCCCTTCGAGTAGCAGCCGGCGGCAAGAACGAAGACGAGGAGGGAAGGGGCGATGCGGAGCATGAGTTTTTTCTATCGGGTCAGGTCGTTCGGAGCGGAGATCAACGGGGGGTGAGCGTCACCTTACGGTCGCGCTCCCAGCTCGCCTCATCAGCGCCCATCGACATTTCTTCCCCCATCGAGGAAGCGCTGAGGTTTGCCGAAGGCGCGCCAAGCGACGTTAGATACTGCATCACGGAGCGAGCTCGTCGGTCGCCGAGCGCAAGGTTGTATTCCTCCGTCCCGCGCTCATCGGTGTAGCCGGTGAGGTGAATGCCGCGGATCCGGCCATCCTGGACGCATCGGGCGAGATTCTGAAGCCGATCTCGAACCGCGCTGGGCAGTTGGTCGCTGTCGAAGTCGAAGTAGATCGGCTCCAAGCTGCACTCATCCGGGATGGGCTCGCTTGTGGTCGGCTCAGGGGCCTCCGTGCGCGTCTGCGTAACGCATCGATTTCGCTCACAGCCGGCGCCGTCACCGCAGTCCGCATTCGAGCGGCAATAGTCCTGGATCGGGTCGCAGCGTCCGTCGTTGCATTCGTGACCAGCCTCGCAGTGCGAGTCAACGCGACATTGCTGACATTGCTCGTTCACGCAGAACTCGCCCTCGTGGCAATCATCATCATCGCCGCAGGACGGATAATCCGGTCCGCAGCCGACAGTGGCGAGAAGAGAGAGGAGGGCGAGGGCGGGGAGGAGTCGAAAAAACATAGCCAGGTGCGAGCTGGGAAGTAGCTTTGGCGCGAGCGCTTGTCAATCGCGACGCAAACGCTGTTGACCTCCGAAACAACGGAGCGGTCAGAAGCATTTCCAGCGATTTTTAAAACTCGTTGGCCTCAGGTGACAGCTTGAGGTCTCGCTTCAAGAGTGACTACGCAGTCGCGAAACCTGATTTGTGAAGTCGATTCGCGGTGTGTCCTTCAACCCAGCTCGAATTCGCCGTCCCTAAAATTTCGGGTCGATGTTGTTGCACGAGAGGGGGAATGGAGGATTCACGGCCGTTCGGCTTGCGAGCGTTGACTTTGCCCTCAATCATGCAGGTTCGACTTTTGGTCGGGATGATTTCAATGACTTCGAAAACCTTTCGCTCCTTCTTATTTACCGCGCTTCTGACCGTCGCGTTCGCCTGCGGAGGCGATGACGATAGCCCCACGCCCGACAGCGGCACCGATAGTGCTGTCCCGGATGATGGCGGTCCGGTCGAGCGCTGCGGACTCGCGGATGACCCGGACGAAGATTTCATTTCCTCGATGGATGAGGGAGATGGAGATCTGGACGGCGACGGTATTCCCAACAGTGAGGATGACGACTCGGACGGCGATATGATCCCGGACGCCGTCGAAGCCGGCGACATGAGCTGCACGTCTGATCCGATCGATACGGATATGGACGGGACGCCCGACTTCCTCGACCGTGACTCCAACGGCGACACCGTGCCCGACGCGAATCAGCGCGTTGTTCCGGAGACAAACGATCCCGCCGACCAGGATGGCGATGGCGAACTCGACTATCGTGACCTTGACGTCGACGGCGACGGAATTCCGAACGCGGAAGAGCTGAGCGAGACGGGCGAGCTCGTCGATACGGATATGGACGGGACGCCCGACGTCTTCGACATCGACTCCGACGGAGACACGATCAGTGACGCGGACGAAGGACGACTCGATGCGGATGAGGACGGGATTCAGAACTTCCGTGACCTCGACTCGGACGATGACGGCCTGACCGACAATATGGAAGCGGGCGATGGAGACGTAAACACGGCTCCGAACTCGTGCGCCAACGAGGTCGATCCGGTCACCGGCGAGGTCCGGCCGGACGGTCGCCCCGATTTCATCGACTTCGATAGCGATAACGATGGTGCCTCAGATGCCGACGAGATTCGCTACGGTACGGACCTGTGCGACACCGACTCGGACGATGACGGGTTCCCCGATGTGGTCGAAATCGCGGTGGAGCAGGTGAACTGCCCAGACGGCGGAGACGGCCCGCAGTGTGGATGTGCGCTGAACGATGACTGCGGCGTGCCGGCGGACGACTTCTTCTTCGTTCTGCCCTTTAACGGCGACCCCCAGACCGCCGTTCTCGACTTCAGCACCGAGATTCGCTCGGCGGGTATCTTCTTCCTCACCGACATCACAGGCTCGATGAGCGGAACGCTCAGCAACGTTCAGGATACGGTCTCGCAGCCCGGCACGGGTTTGATTACGCAGATCAACGAGACGATCCCGGACGCTTGGTTCGGCGGCGGTGCATTCCAGGACTTCCCCTTCGGTGGCTACGGCAGCCGCGGAACCGACGAGCCCTTCCGCCTCGCGATTCAGATGACTCCCCCCGCTGGCGCGGACCGCGTCGCGACCGCGTTCCGGGGCCTCTCTGCGGCGGGTGGTAGCGACGGTCCCGAATCGCATGTTGAAGCGCTCTACCAGACCATGACCGGCGAAGGCGCCGACTGGACGTATATGGGCGGCGCGTCGAGCTATAGTCTCCGTGCGTACGAGGGCGATTGCCTCGACGGCGGTTGGGGGGCTCCCTGCTTCCGCGAAGGTTCGCTTCCGATCATCGTGCTCTTCACGGACATCTGCGCGCACAACGGACCGCCCGGTGAGTCCACTTCCTCGTGCAGCAACTACACGGGCATCGACCCGGCACCGCAGGAATGGTCGGGCGCGATCTCCGCGATGAACGCCCGTGGCGCGAAGTTCGTTGGCATCAACGCGAGCCGCAGCGGCTCCTGCGCCGGCATGGTTGGTCCTTCGGGTTCGAACCCGTGTTTCTTCTTGAAGCGAACAGCGGAAGAGACCGGCTCGGTCGACCTCGACGGGAACCCCTTGGTCTATGATCTGTCGAACGAGACGTCCGCGGATGTCTTCGCGGAGCAGGTCGTTACCGCGATTGAGACAGTCGCAACCCGCGTCCCGATCGATGTCGACACGGCTCTTCGGGATGACGAGTCCGATGATGTGGATGCGCGGCAGTTCATCAAGCGCCGTCAGCCGGCGTGTCTTGCCGATCCACCCATCACGCCCTGCTGGGGCGCGCCCGACGACATCGCTCACGAGGACGCCGTCGCCGCGATCGACTCCTCAACTTTCTTCTCCGCGCTTCCGGGAACCTCGGTCCGCTTTCATATCACCTTCCAGAACACCACCTACGAAGGGGATCGCGTGAGCCGAATCTTTATCGCCTTCATTCAGGTGCGCGGTTCTGGCGCGGCTGTGCTCGACGAGCGACAGGTCTATATCATCGTACCTGCCCGATCTGGCGGACCGATCATCTAGTCGAATCGCGAACGAGAAAAAAAGCGCTCTTCGGAGCGCTTTTTTCGTTTTCGTGACCGTTCGGTCTACGAAGAACTTGCCTGGCGCGGGTCTTGCTTTAGACTTGCGCAGCTCAGCCAATCGTTTCGCCCTGCGGACAGCTGACACCACCCCTCTCATGCCCCGAACTTCCTTCAACCCCATCACACTTCGCGAGTCCCTTCGGATCGCGCGCTTGATGCGCATGGGATTGATCGCGCTTGGTCTTATCGGCGCTTTAATGTCGAGTTGTGCGGCACCGCGAAGCTACGCGATTGCAAGCGCGTCACACACAATGCTCCAGACGAATCTTCGGGTGGACGGTCGCCGCGTCGCATGGTCGGTCGGATACATTGCGCCGCCCGGGGGCAGCGTCCTCCCCATGTGCACGCCAGTTCGCATCAACCAGATTAACCGGCGTGAAATCCGGTTCACAGATCTGCGCACAAATGTCGCTTACCGTTACGCTCTGCACCGTAGCGCGCGACGCACCTCGATCGACGATCATGTCCAGCGTTATTTCGGGGAAGGGTGCCCCGATGTTTCTGTTCTCAGCGATGCGGACCAGGCGGGCATTCGCGACGGCGAGATCTATCAAGGCATGAGCAAAGAGGGCGTACTTCGAGCGTGGGGATACCCCCCGCGACATGCGACTCCGACGCTCAACGGCGATCGCTGGACCTATTGGCGCAATCGAATCAACCGCGTCGCCGTTCAGTTTGAAGATGGCGTCGTTTCCAGTCTGCAAGACTAGCGAGCGGCAGCGCCGCCCACTCGGAAGGGGAGGGAATCGAGCCGGTCGGCTTCCCCGCTGAAGGGGTCGATCTCATAGAGGACGCCGTTGCAGGTGAAGCCGAAGAGCCGCGGGCCGAATGCTGCGACTCCCCAGACGCATGGAATCTCGATGTCGCCGAGGATTCTTGATGTTCCAGAGGCAAGGTCGACTTCGATCAATACGTTTGGACGGACCGTCGATGCCGGGACGTCGACGCCCGTGATCAACATCCGACCTTCAACGAACGCGATATCACCTGCCGCGACGTAACCATCGGGGAGCCTGGCGACTTCCCTTGCCTCGAGCCGTTCTAAGTCAAACGCGATGACACGGTCGCGGAGCCCCGCTCCGTAGAGGACGCCGTCAGGTGCGATCTCGAGCGCGACGAGATCCGGCGCGCCAATACGAGGGCGTGCGATCCCAGAAGGGAGATCAACCTCGTAGATCCGATCGAGATCACATCCGTAGAGCGTTCGATCGAGCCCGAGAGCGAGATCCGTAAAGTTGATTGTCGAGGTGGCAATGGGTGTCGCGTTCGCTCCATCCAGCTCGACGCGGTAGATACGGTTTTCGTCGTGTACGAGCAGCTGTCCTACGCAGCCGCGTTCGATATCGCAGAACGTACTCACCGGGCAGAGCTCGTCGTTTGGCTCATGCACGCAGCCGTCTTCGGAGCAGGAATCCACGGTACAAGCCACCGCGTCACTGCAGTCGCGCGGAATAGATGTGCACCCGCTCGCGAGAGAACATGCCCCAATCGAACAAAAGAGACCGGTTTCACACAGTGAATCATCCGTTCGATGTCGGCACTCGCCCAGCACGCAGAGATCTGAGGTGCAGCCAAAACCGTCGTCGCATTCCCAGTTCTGAGAGCAACCCGCATCCGAGTTAAACTCGGGGATCGGTAGGTCGGTTTTGGCCCCACACGCCAGCAGAAAGCAGAGCGCAGAGGTGCGCAGAACAGGGCATAGGCGGGAAGCAATCATGAGCGACTCATCGATGGATTCTTAGCACGACGTGGCTCTGTCGACGCAAACGTTGCAACGCTGTTGCAGACGAGAGCTCTCGAACTCGGGATGTGTCGTAAGACCTTCGGCAAAGACAGCATCGTCCCTTCTGTCGACCGGTCTGCCCTTTCCTGCCGCGGACGAAATCCGGCTTCAGCGGATTGGTGCGGGAAGACTCACGCGCTCGGGGACCATGGATTCGCGCTCCGGCTCGTCCTCCTCGCGCTGCTTGGCAAGAACCGCTGCGTACGTCGCGCTGATCGCCATCGCCAGCACAAACCAGAACATCCGCGCGCGTAACCCGTTGTGAAAGAAGTTGTACGCGAGCACAGGTAAAAGCAGCATCGCGGACCGGGGCCCACTCGCATTCGCGACCGAAAAGAAGAACCAGAGCAGGCTGAAAATCCCAAGGATGCCGTAGTAGAACGCGACCCCGGCGAAGGACGAATGAAGCTCAAGACCGATGGCGTGAAAACGATAGTGGTCCCCTTCGCCTGAACCCAAGAGGAGGTGCTCGGGGTGCGATACGAGTCTCTCGAGGCCTCGGTCTTCAAGAAACTCTCGCGTGTCGCCTTGTCTCGCGTGTTCGATTCGGGCGGCCCACATATTGTCTTCCTGAATGGATTGCGTAACGAGCATTCCAATGAGGGTCAGCGGCGCGAGGGCGAGCCCGAGACGAAGCGGATTTCGCGACAAGGAGATCATGACGAGAATGACCATCCCGATGAGCGAGGAGCGGGAGTATGTCCGATAGATCAAGAGCGAGGCCGCAACCATGCATAGGACGATCACCCATCGCGGCAATTTTGCGCGCTCCGCTCCCATCACGACCACCGTCGCAGCTCCCAGGATGTAATAGCCGAGCTGGTTCGGGTTGTTGAAGAAGAGCATCAGCCGGCCAGAGAGGTTGCGACCCGAGAAGGGCACCATCAGCAAGCCTTGCAAGAGAATCGAAAACGCGACGGTTCGGGTGGTGATGCGAATGAAGTGATCGGGGGCGCGCGTCGCCATCGCAAGCATGCCCGCGAAGACGATCCCGTTAAAGAGAACGAACCCCGTGCGGACATGGAACTGCGTGTTGAAGTTCAACATCGTCGACCAGACGGTGTTCACGAGCAGAACGATGACGCTGTAGACGATCAGCGGAATGGTTGTTTTTCGTAGCCGCGGCGGGATCGAGGCTCCCCAGGAGCCGAGCGCTCCGAGCGAAAGAAGTAAAAATCCAAAGTCGCTTGGCTGCGGCTTGCCCGAGTCGAAGACGTAGAACGGGAGGCCTGCGACGGCGATCATCCACAGCCAGCCAAAAGCTCCTAGGTTCTGTTCCCGATCGGCCACTACCGCGACCTTGGCATATGACGCCTGGTCGAGCACGCTCGCAGAAATCGGATAGCCTCGCACCCGAGGTTTGGTGCACGCCAAGCGGTTCCCATTCAGAGCGCTTGGAATACGGGAGCGCTCTGTGTTTTGCGTCTTTGCGGATCGGCTGCGACTGCCGACGGGAATCGATCGATGCGCGCGCCTTGCTCTCGAGGGGTCCTTGGCCCCATGATTCGCTTCAATGTTTGGTATTGGCGCCGGAGAGATGATGGT
>JAHDCI010000138.1 GCA_020629955.1 Myxococcota bacterium
GCCCGATCCGCCGAATCGCCGCGATCGCATCGACGTGGCTTCGGCTCCCGCTGATTTGGCTGGTGAGCCCGACCGAGGCGCTTTCAAGACAGACTTCTCCTTGACACTCGCTCGTTAAATTGAAGCTGAGCTGCAGCTGCTGGCTTCGGGGGTTCACTGCATCGGGGAAGGTGAGGCCGGAATCGTACTGACCGTCGCCGCTCGGGATGATCGTGGACCCTTCGAGACGTCCGCCGGGAGCGCCGAAGGGAATCGCGAGGTTGACCCCGCCGCTGGAGATAGGATGGGCGGCTGGAGCGCAGCAAAGTGGGTTTCCGAAGCAGCACACGGTCGCTTCGTCGCATTCACCGCCGCAAACACCCGCCTCGCTGACGCATTCTGTATCATCATCGATGTCGCCCCGGGTTCCTCCATTGAACAGTGGGTCGGCGGCTTCTGGCGAAGGGGGCGGGTCGGCATCGGTGCCCATCCCGCCGTCAAACGGGGTGCCGCCATCGTCGGTTGCCGACCCTGAATCTGCGTCACGGCTTTCCTCGGGTCCGGAGCAGTTAAAGCCCATGCAAGTGAAGAGGACGAGCGCGGAGAGGAGACAGCGGACCATAGTGCTCCAAAATCTAGCAGGAATCGTTCCAGCGAGGGAAAGCGTTTGTCAGCACGCAATGACCTGTACATTTCGGAAGGTTGGCCACGGGATGAAGCGGCGAATTTGTGCCCGAAATCCGTTTAAGATCCTGAAAATATTGATGAATGGATCTGTTTTCGCGGGGCGACGCTGCTCTGGCTCTTCACTGGCAGACTCGGACGGCGAGAGTCCTTCTGGGCGGATCGCGCGGGACGTGTGTCACTTCATGCCAGCGATGGGGTGAAGGAGACGGCCTTGCGAACTGCGGGCGTCGCCGACATGGTTCGCTCATGCTGAAGCCGCTGTCTCGCTGGAAAGTTAAGGGCCCCGTCCTCACCGTTGTCATGGACGGCGTGGGGATTGGGCAGAAGGACGAAAGCGACGCGGTCTGGCTCGCGAGGACGCCGACACTCGACCGTTTGATGGCGCACTCCAGCATCGCTCTTCGCGCCCACGGTCAGGCGGTCGGCCTGCCGAGCGACAAGGATATGGGGAACTCGGAAGTCGGACACAACGCCCTCGGTAGCGGTCGTATTTTCGACCAAGGTGCCACCCGCGTGCAGGACGCGATTCGCACGGGTGAGATCTTCGAGGGAAGGGTTTGGAAGGAAGCGATCAAGCGGGTTCTCGACGCCAACGAAGCCCTTCATTTCGTCGGCCTGTTATCGGATGGGAACGTTCATAGCCACATCGACCACCTCATCGCGATGCTTGCTCGCGCGCGGGAGGATGGGGTCACCCGCGCCAGAGTTCATGTGCTCCTCGATGGCCGGGACGTCGCGGAGACCTCCGCCCTTGAATACGTGGCGCGGCTTGAGAGTGTGCTCGAAACCCATCGCGCCGCGGGGGCGGACTACTGCATCGCGAGTGGGGGAGGGCGAATGACCACCACGATGGATCGCTATGAGGCGGATTGGTCGATCGTGGAACGCGGTTATCATGCCCATGTCCATGGTGTGGGACGAACGTTCCGGAGCGCCACCGAGGCCGTGGAGGCGTTCCGCCGCGAAGAGCCTGGTATCATCGATCAATATCTACCGGAGTTTGTCATCGCGGACGGCGAAGGACCGGTTGGCAAAATGCGCGATGGGGCGAGCGTCATCTTTTTTAACTTCCGCGGTGACCGCGCAATCGAGTTCACCCGCGCCATGACCGAATCGGATTTCGGAGCGTTTGAACGGGGCGACGCGCCCAACGTCTTTTACGCGGGCATGATGCAGTACGACGGTGATCTGCAGCTTCCGAAGCAGTTCCTCGTTTCACCGCCATCGATCGATGAGACTTCTGGAGAGCTGCTCGCGCGAGCGGGCGTACCGCAGTTCGCATGTTCCGAAACCCAGAAGTTCGGACATGTCACTTATTTTTGGAATGGGAATCGAAGTGGAGCGTTCGACGAATCTCTCGAACGCTACGTCGAAGTCGAGAGCGACCTGGTCCCTTTCGACGAACGTCCGTGGATGAAAGCCGCGGAGATCACCGATATCACCCTGGCGGCGCTGGCGGAGGGGGCAGAGCGATCGCTTCGAATCAACTTCGCGAATGGCGATATGGTCGGACATACCGGGCATCGCGACGCAACGATTCTTGCGGTCGAGACGGTCGACCTTCAGCTCGCCCGGCTTTGGAGAGCGGTGCAAAAGCTCGAGGGTGCGCTCCTGGTGACGGCGGACCACGGCAATGCGGATCAGATGTACGAGTTTGAGAAGAGCGGAGAGGTTTCTCTTCGCGAGGACGGCTCGCCGAAGCCGAAAACAAGTCACTCGCTCAACCAGGTGCCCTTCGCATTGTGGATTCCAGGGCAGCCGATCCGTCTCGTGGGCGACGGGACATCCTCCATCGCCTCCGTCGCGACAACGACCCTAGAGCTTTTGGGCTTCGAGGCGCCGAGCGATTACGAGCCCAGCCTTCTTCCAAAAGACTGAGCGCGTAGCGACTCGACGTTTCCTCTCAGCGGCCGCAGCTCGGCGATACCCGTTGCCGGCCCATCTCAGGGGTTTCCACCCAATACTCCGCGACTCCGGCGTCCAGGATGGGAAGCTTGCAGACGTGCTCATGCCGCATGCAGATCCCTGGGCAGGCTCCTCCCTCTTCGGGAACAATCGAAGGGAAGACCACGACGCTCGGACGTGCGCCGGTCGATTCGAGGAGCGCCGCGCAAGGGCCGGGGCTCGTGCAGGTTCCGCAGCTTTCGGTGATCCGAATGGTCGGCCTGCCGAATTCGTCTTCGCCCGCGAAACATGCGTCGACGGGAGAAGTGACGGGGCCGAGATCGAACGCGCGCTCCGGAGGGTAGGCCTCTGGTGCTGGGGTAATGCACCAGGAGAGCAGCTCTTCTTCAACACCCTGAAACACCGGCCAGCCAGGCTCCCCGTTGACGAAGAGCGGCGCAGGTCCGTCGGGAAGTCGCGGATAGTCGCATCGGACTGGGACCTCCATTGGGCCGCCTACGCAATCGCACAGGTCTCCCTCGTCTCGAATCTGAATATCCACGCGCGAGTCGTCCGCAGTGGCTTCGCATGAGAAGCGCGGGCAGCACCCCGACGTACGTACGTAGATCTCCGACGGAACGAGTGATTCCGACCCGCCGCATGCAACGTAGTCGATTTCGGTTTCCATCGGGCAAGCGCCGATCGGTGCACTTTCGGCGCCGAGGCGGTCACACGTTGCTGGCGAGACCCCGGTCGCCACGGTGCGCCCACCGAGGCAGCAATCCACGCGATCGGGTGGTCCACACTCGAACTCGTCGAGAGGCGGGCCGCCGTCGGGGCAAAGCGCGTCACATTCGATTTCAACGATATCTTCGCCGCAGCACGCAAGGCGCACGCATGGCGGCGGTGCTTCGCATTCGCCGGGCTCGACCAATGCGCCGCCCTCTGGGCAGAACGGTTCCGAATCTTCGCACTCGGCGGGGTACCAAGCGTCTCCCTGGCAACAGATCAGCTCGGTCTCGCAAGCCGGCGGCTCGCAGCTTTCTCCAGGCCCGATCTCATCCGAACCTGGGGGGCAAACGAGGTCGGTGAAGAGTTCGCCTTCGGGGCTGCAACAGCGGGCGAGAGGGGGATCGTCCTCGCAGACCCCGTCCGCCGGGGCTTCGTACGTGCCAAAGGGACAAAACTCTGTTTCGTACTCGGCGATCGAACCGTCCGGCTCACAGCACTCGATGAGGGGTGCGACAGTGTTGCTCGAATAGCAGCCTACAAGGAGGAAAAGCGGCGCACTCTTGCGCAGAAGAGAAGTCATATTCCAGAGGGTAGCACGACGTATGCCAGGGCTTTGTTCTCCGGCGGTCAGAGGATGATCCAAGGGTGTGACTCCGTTATCGGTGACTCCTTATCGGTGACTCCCCTAACGGGCGTTAGTAAATCGCCAGGACCGCCAATACATACGCGCCGACCACCAAGGCCGCGATGGCCGTATATCCAAGGATATCTTTTGCTTTCAGTCCCATTACGCCGAGAAGAGGCAACGCCCAGAAAGGCTGCAAGAGATTGGTCCATGCATCGCCATAGCTGAACGCAAGAACCGCTTCCCCGAGCGGCACGCCTAGCTCCTGAGCGCTCCGGAGGACGATCTCTCCTTGAATCGCCCACTGTCCGCCTCCCGACGGAACAAAGAAATTCACAAGCCCTGCCGATCCGAAGAGCCACGCGCAAAGTGACCCACCGCTCGCCCATTCTGTCATTGCGAGGCTCGCTCCAGCGATCATTCCAGATGCCTTCAGGAGCCCGAGGATCCCGAAGTAGATGGGAAACTGAAGAATGATGGAGACGCAGCCTTTCGACGCCTCAACGGCAGCATCCGCGTAGCGTCGAAGGCTGCCGTGAAAGAGCAGGCCGAGGAAGAGGAAGGCAGCGTTGACGAAGTTCAGATCGAGTTTGAGCGTGTCGTTTGAGAAGAGCCAAGCGACTGAAAGAAGTCCAAGGCCCGCGCTGACGTAGGCCAGAGCGCGCGACTCCGAGAGCTTTTCGGCGAGACCGTCTGGGCTCCGGACCGTCTCCTCGATTTTGTTCTCTTGGGGGAGGGCCGCTTCGGGGCCGCCAGCCTTCGGCGTCAAGACATAGAAGAGGCCTGGCAGAAGTAGGCAGAGCCCTCCGGTGACCCAGAAGTTGAGCGGGGACCAAAGGGTCGCAGAAACAGGAATGGCGCCACCGAAGGACGTCATCGCATCACTTTCAACCGCCACCTTCAGAGGGGCCGAACCGCTGAGTCCGCCGTGCCAAACCGCAAGCCCCGAGTAGGCTGCCGCGCCGAGGATCGGGTAGTGGATGGGACGACCTGAACGCTTGGCGGCCACCCCGATTTCCTTGGCGAGAAGCGCACCTGCCACGGCACCAAGGCCCCAATGAATCACCGCGCTGATACATGCGACCAACGCCACCAACGCGGAGGCCGCGGGGGGGCTTAAGCGTGCGCCCGCGAGCCGATCGATGATGCGCCGGATCGGCGGGCTCGAAGCGAAGGCGTGTCCGGTCACCAATACGAGACACATCTGAAGTGCGAACGCGAGTAGGGGGCCAGAAGCGAATGAGTCGAACCATGCGCTCGCGATTTCCTGGGGCTCTCCGTTCGCGAGCGCGCCCGCGAGAACGACGAGCGTGAGCAAGAACGCGAGTACGAGAGGATCGGGCACCCACCGCTGCGCGCGACTCGCTGCCGCGTCGCCGATTTTGACGAGGTCAAACGCCATCGCCGTGCATCGTTGGCTTGGAGTGCATTGAATGCAAGGGGTTCGAGCGACGTTGGTGGCGGCGCTTCGCCCATCCTGCTCCGGCCAGTTTCAGTCGGTGGGTTCTTGCTGCGCAAGCGCCCATTCGCACGCGTCGTCGTAGTCGCCGAAGATAGAGTAGGGGTACGCCGGGGGAGATAACCAGTAGACCGCGGTAATCAAACCGCGATGGATCGCATCATGGATGACGAGGCCGGTACCGACGCACCAGCGTCGATCGTACTCTTGAACACGTTCTTCAAAGTTTGAAAAGGCGGCTCGATGAGTCGCTGTCACTTTGATGGGGTGAACGTTTCGCAGGTCCGCAACGCACGCGAATGTCGACGTGCGCGCCTCGAGGAACCTTTCGGAGGCCTGGAAGTAGCCATCGAGTTCATCTGCTTCCACGATCTCCGGGTACGTGTGAACAAAAAAGTCCTGGCTGTCCTGTTTTACCCAAGGATGAAAGCTTTGCTCTAGCTGAAGTACTCGTCTCATCGTTGCGAACTACGAGGTTTGTTCTCGCACAGCGTAGCGCGCTCGCAAGGGGGAGAGCACATTTTCTCTGCGGGTCCAGCCTTACGCGTGACAACACAGCCGATGTCATACCGCCGGGGTAACCTCTCGTCATGACAAACTCATCTTCACTCGGGGCCTTTTGCATCAGCCTCTCCGTAAAAGACCTCTCCGCTTCGCAGGCATTCTACGAGAAACTCGGATTCGTCGTTTCGGGCGGAGAACCAACTCAGAACTGGCTTGTGCTTCGAAATGGCCCACACGTCATCGGGCTATTCCAAGGGATGTTTGAGGACAACATATTGACGTTTAACCCAGGCTGGAATCAGTCTGCTGAGGCTCTCGAAGAGTTCACGGATATCCGTGAGATTCAGAGAAGGCTCAAATCCGAGGGGCTCGACATCGATGTGGAGGTCGATTCGGCCGACGGGCCAGGTCACTGCATCCTCCGTGACCCAGATGGAAACACGATCATGCTCGACCAACACGTTTAGCAGCGCGCTGGTGTCGTGTAGGCACGCGTACGAAAAACGGCCATCGTCGATATCACTGGAGCTTGTTCGCGGCGCCAAAACGGGCCAAGAAGCAACCCATGACGAAGCGATCCGCGAGAGCCCTCTCAGCATCTGCGGTGCTGATGTTGATCGCACTCTCCGTCCTTCTTGGAGCGCGGCTTCGCATCGACACCGAAATCACCGAGTTTATGCCCGCCGGCGTCGATGCGGAGATGACCGCGCTTTCACGCGCCTTGACGGGTTCCGATCTTAGCCGGACCCTCACGTTGGTTCTCTCCGGGGAAGACCCGGAGAGAGCGACCGCCGCAGCACGCTCGCTCGCCGAACGTCTCGGGTCGCGCGAAGATGTTGAGTGGGTTCGCGCTGGACCGGACGAGGCTCTCGAACAGAGCTTTTACGAGCTCTATTTTCCGCGTCGTCTCACGCTGCGAGATCCCGATGTGCCGCTCGATTTTCGAGCCCGCGCGGCGAGCCTGAAGGAGCGGCTCGGAAGCCCAGCCGGCGCGTTCGTTCGCCGTATCGCGACGAGCGATCCGTGGCTGCTTTTCCTGGATCAAAGCCAAGCGCTTCAATCCGGCGGAGATGAACTTTTGATTCGCGAAGGGACTTTTGTTCTTCGGGAAGACGAGAGCCAGGCGGTGATTTTGGTCGCGACCAAGGCCTCTCCTTTTGAGGGTGGGGCGACCCGGTCGTTCCTCGAAGAACTCGAGGAAGAGGTTTCGGCGCTTCAGGCCACGCATGGCGAGCTGACGCTCTCCCAAGCGTCGGTACACCGAATCGCGGTCGCATCCGAGCGTGTGATCCGCGCGGATATTGAACGCGTTTCCACGTTCGGAACCATCGGTGTCCTGCTACTCCTCGGTCTGCTTTTTCAGTCGCCGCGCCCACTGCTTCTTTCCACCGTACCGATCGCTGGCGGGGTGATCGTCGGCGCGGGAGCGGTGTTCCTCTTCTTTGATGGTCGAATTCATGGCCTCACCCTCGCGTTCGGAGCGACGCTGATCGGTGTCGCCCTCGATTATGTCGCTCACCTCTTTAACCACCATCGTTTGGGGGAAACGGGTGCCGAGGAGACGGCCAAGGAGATTTGGCCCGGGCTTTTGGTCGGCGCGCTAACGACGATCGCCGGCTTGGTCGGGCTGGCGTGGTCTTCGTTTCCAGGCATCCAGCAGATGGCCACTTTCGCGAGCGCGGGGATCGCCGCGGCACTGCTGCTGACTCGCTATGCCCTGCCTCCTTGGATGAGCGATTCGGCGGTTGCGACGCGTCCCCATCGGGCGCTGGGTTCGCTTGCGGCGGCGCTTCTCGATGGTCTTCGCCGTTTCCGCGGTGCGGTGATCGTGCTGCCACTCTTGGCGATCGGACTGAGCGCGGTCGGGATTCCTCAGGCTTCGTTCATTGACGATATTCGAGCCCTCAACCCCGTCCCTGCCGAACTCCTTGAGGAGGATGAGCACGTGCGAGGGCAGGTCGCGCGAATGGAAGCGGCGCGATTCGCAGCGGCCACGGGGGACACCCTTGAAGAGGCGCTCCAGCGGTCGGAGACGGCGCGCCGGGTCCTTCTTGAAGCGGTCGAAGCCGGAGAACTCGAACACTTTCGTTCGATCACGCCGATGGTCGTTTCTCGGCAGTGGCAGCGGCGAGCGATCGAGGAGCTCCCGGACGATGCGTTCGAGCAGACCGTGTCCGCCCTTGAGCAAGAAGGTTTCGTTCGCGGGATGTTCACTTCGTTCGAGCAAACACTGCAGGAGGAAGCGTCGCTTCTGGAATGGAGCTCGCTCGACAACACGCCCCTTGCGCCACTTCGCAATAGTTTTCACGTCGACCTGCCAGATGGGCGACATGGTCTGCTGACATTCTTGCAGGGAGTCCAGGACCCGGCGGCGCTGCAGAGGCGCCTTGAATCGGTCGAGGGCGTTCGATTCTTCGACCAAAACGGGTACATGGCCGATGCCTACCGGCGCTTTCGTACGCGCGCCCAACAGCTGATCGGCGTGGGCCTCATCGCGATTCTATTTCTCGTATTCGTCCGCTATCGCTCACTCCGACGCTCGCTCGCGGCGTTCCTCCCGGCACTCCTTTCGTGCGCAGCGACCGTTGGCGTTCTTGGGATTCTTGGCGTGTCGGTCAGTCTGCTTCACTGGGTGGCGCTCTTGTTGGTCTTAAGTATGGGCGTCGACTACGGCGTGTTTATGGTCGAAGCGGCCGTGATGGAAGAGCGAGACGGCGCGCCGGGATATGCCGCGGCAACATCTGCGAGTCTTCTGATGGCCTGCGCGTCGACCGTGCTCAGTTTCGGCGTTCTGGCGCTCAGCGAACATCCCGCACTCTCCGCGATCGGTCTGACGTCCGCGGTAGGCGTGGCGTTCAGCCTGGTACTCGCGCCCATCGCGTTTCTTTGGTTGGCTCAAGATTGATACTTCCGCCGGCCGTTCCATGCCATAAATTTCGGGGGATCGCGGGCCGTTGATACGTTCCTTCGGTGCCATCATTTCTTCGTGCCTGTCTGATCGCTGCAATCATGTCGCTTGCGTTCCAACCGAGCGCGCGAGCGTGGACAGATGCGCATGTAACAAGCGCGGGTGCCACCATCGAAGTGCAAGAGGATGGCTTCGCAGAGGTGGAAATGCGGGTCTCCGTTCGGGTCCTTGGCGGGTGGCTAGAGATGCTCGAGGTGGTGACGGAAGACCGCGAAGTTGAATACCTTCGCGCAAGCGCGCTGATGACCTCGCTGGAAGAAGAGGCGCACGACTCAAGCGATGCGGAGGAGACCGAGAGCGAAACGGAGGGTGACGCTGCGAGCGAACCGTCGCCCCGCGGCCCCCGCTATCGGCCTCGGGTGGAAGTGGACCGACGAGATGAGGGCAGCGTACTTCGATTTCGCTTCGAGCGTTCGCCGCGACGCGGGGAATATGAGCTTCGCTTTCGCTACCGCACGGACATGGCGCGGTCCTTTGGGAGTTCTCCGAGTGGGGACGTGAGGCTTCATTGGGTGTTCCCAGAATGGAATGCCGGAGTGGGCGGGGTGGAGGTTTCCATGCTCTTGCCCGGCGAAGCGGAACCTGAGGCGCTGGAAGAGGGCCGTGGCTCTGTTCGCGTGGAGCGACCGGGCGACGCAACGCGCGTGGTCTGGCGCCGGATTCATCTTCCACGAACGCATCGATGGGAACTGAATGTAGATGTCGACGCCGAGCGCTTCGCGGGGGCGCTGTCTCGTCGCGACCAGGCCCTCGCAGAGCTATTTGCGGAATCGTCCGAAGGAAACTCGGACTCTCGCGCCACGGATTCATCGATTGAGAGCGTGGAGGAAGAGCCCGACGGTGATTCTGAAACGGCCCCGGCGCCGGCCACGACGGGCGCTACTCCGGCAGTAGAGAGCTCGGCTCTTCGTCTGCAAGAGTTCGCGCTGGCCTGTTTCGCGCTCGTGCTGCTTCTCGGGCTTCGCGAGAAACACGCGGCCGGAGCGCTCGTTCTGAATGGAAAGGGCATGTTGCGGTCGACCATCCTCCTGGCGCTCGCCGCTTCCGCCGCGATGCTTTCCGTGGAGCGAGGTTACCCCTTCGGTTTTGCGACGGGCCTGTTCTTGCTCGCGGTCCTACTGTGGCCGCGCCGTTCGGCCCTTTCTTCTCCGCGTCTTGGCAAGTGGACCGCGGTCTCCTTCCGCAAAGGCGTGCCCGAAGTCGGCGGGCGCGAGCTTTCCCCGAAACTCGCGCGCGGGCTTGTGACGTCACTCGCTCTTCTCGCGCTTGGGGTTGGGTTTCTTGAGTTTTTCGGGGCTGCCACCGATTTGCAGCTCGGTGAGTATTCGCTGCTGGCATCCGTGACCGCTGCATTTGCGCTCCGCGTCAAAGAGGCACCCGCGAGCGATCATGCTGAGCGTCTGAGCTTGCTGAAACGCCTCGCGGAACTGCCATGGATGATGCCCTGTCCCGGGCTTCGGCTCGTTGCGCATCAGTCTGCTTCGGGGGAGGTTCAGGATGTTCGCCTGCGGCTCGGGCGCGGACCTGGTCTCGATGGTGTTCTGCGAACCGACTTGGTGGTGGCGAGCAGAGGCACGTTGATCCGGAAGGCCAGCATTTGCGGGGTCGCTTTGGTGAGGCAAGGTTCACCCGCCGAGGCAAGAGCGCGTAGCGCGTTTGGTCCCGAAAAGATGAACCCAGGTCCTGGTGGGCGTCTTGCGTTCATTGTCTCCGCAAAAGGGCTCGTGGATTTCGTCCTCGCCGAGGAAGGCGCGCAAACCATCGCAAGCGAGAGCGCGTCCTTGGCGGAAGCGGCTTAACCTCTGCGGCCCATTTTTCGTCCCGGATTCCTTCCCGGATTCTTATCCGGGGGCAACGCATGGATAGGGGCGGGCGGCGTTCGGATGGAGAGAGCGGAAGTTGTTCTCCATATCGCCGAGGGATCTGTATTCCTAAGCGAAAACGAGGTAGTCTCCGAGACGATGACTTCCAACGCTTTTGGCTTGATGCGCGCCTTTCTATCGGCGCTGATTCTCGTCTCCGGTCTTTCCTGCGTGGCCCAAGAAGATCCGGTTCAGGTACGGGTTCACTTTTTGGACGCAGTCGGATCGCCTCCCGAGAACCTCGACCTCGTCGAAGTCCGCGTACTTCAAGGGGATACCGAGGTTATCCCGACGTTTTCGAGCAGCCTTCGCGAGCGCCCAGGCGTGGAAGGGAGTGGGCTTCCGGACGAAAACGGGAACGGTCGACCGGAGCTTGTGGTCGATATCCCAACGGGTGAGAACGTCGAAATCGAGCTTTATGGATTCGATGCCACCTTTAACGCCGAAGGTGCTCCCGAGAGCTTGACGCTTTCGTACGTTGGCCGCAGCGGACAGCTCTGGCTGGAGCCGGGCGAGCGACGCTACATCGATATTGGGTTTTATAAGATCGGCGAGGCGAACGCCCTCGACCGTTTCGATGATCACGCTACCCCGCGGGCATTTCACACGGCCACGCGGCTGGACGACGGCCGAATTCTCATCTCGGGTGGCTTCGATCGGACGGCGGCAGTGGACTGCCCGGCAGAAGCGCCCGCCGGCTCATCCTGCCATGAGCTGACGGCGACTCGCTCCGCCCAGATCTACGACCCCGCCACCGCTCGCTATTGGCCCGTCACGATGCTTGAGGGACGCGGCGGTCATTCCGCGACGCTTCTAAGCGATGGACGTGTACTTCTTGCGGGCGGGTCCAACTCTCTGACGCTCGCGTTCCTGCCCGCATCCGCCGGTGCTGGTGTTATGTTCTTCTCGGCGGATGCGCATGCTTCGTTTGAGATCTTCGATCCAGAGCTCGGACGCGAAGCCGAAGATGCCGCTCGCGATGGTGATCCGGGACGCGGCATGTTTGTCGGAGGTCCAGGCGATACAAGCGTTGTCGGCGCGCTAAATGTAGGCCGCGTTCTTCACGGTGCGGCCGTCGAAGGCGGGCAGGTCGTTTTGGCCGGTGGCCTCGGTCGCGACGCGTCCATGACCTTCGAGCTCTTCGATGAAAACAAGGCTGGCGGCTACGGAGTCTACAGTGCCGACGGCAACATTTTCGATGCGCCCCATGAATATCCTGCCGTGACCGTCCTCGACGGTGAAGTATGGGTGATCGGCGGCAGCATCGCTTCCAGCAACGAACACATCGCAGAAGTCATCGAGATCTCATCCGCAGGGGATGCAAGTGTCTCGAACGCAGTCGATGCGGGCTTTCCTACCGGTCCCTCCATGCAAGACCGTCCTGGCTTCGGATTGGTTGGACCGCGCGTGATGGAAGAAGATGGCGTCGCGCTCGTGGTCGGCTGGGTGGGCCCGCAGTGTGACCCTGCGGATCCAAATACTCCGGTCTTCGAAGCGGATAGCTTCGTGGGCTGCGCTGCCTCCGATCGAGGCTTTACGATCAACGATGGCGTCGCTCAGTCGGCGAACGACACGGGATACGCGTTTGGTACGTTGACCCGACTCGTCGATGGAAAGGTCGTCGGCGCCGGCGGCCTCGATTCCAGCGACTACGCAACTTCGCCGGACACCTTGCTCTATCGGGATATCCCATCTGGAGGTGCGACGGCCTCGTCGCTCGCGTTGCTTCGTCCGCGCGCGTTCCATGCGGCCGCGCCACTTTTTGATACCGCCATCTTTATTTCCGGCGGCCTTCGGGTCACAGGTGATGGAAGCATGCTCACGTTTATCGATACAGATGAAGCGCACGTCTTCGATCCCTCGGGCTTCCGTACGGTCGTCGAGGCTCCTCCGACAACGGAAGAAGACTAGCAGGCTCGTGAAAAACGTCCGAATCGCGGGATTTTCACGCACTCAAACGCCATCCAGTTTTCGCCACGTATGCACAATACGAGTCGAACAATCGGACGCATCTGCGCACGCCAACATCCAACGAACCAAAATCGGCCCTTTTTCACCGGCCTGCTAGAGCGCTCGGGTTTTGGAGAAGGTCGCCGACTACACATCGAGCGACCTTTTTTGATGGACAGTCTTGCGGGCAGAACGAAGTAGGAACACCCAAATAGATGTCCTCTGGCGATACTCACCCATCTACTGAGTCGGTTGATCCCAGACCGGCACGAAGCCGCATATCGCTTGGAGTCGCGGCGCGCCGAATTGTTATCGCTTCGTGGTTGACCGGCGTCGGAATTGTTGCCGCGCTCCATTTTGGGATACCCAACGCCCCCAATCTAACTTGGGGGTTTGGGGTCAGTCTGGTCGCAAGTTTTGCGTTCGGTCTGTGGATGA
>JAHDCI010000009.1 GCA_020629955.1 Myxococcota bacterium
GAAAGATCTTCGATCGTCTCGGTCTCGAATATCGCGTGGTCGAAGCCGACTCGGGCCAAATCGGCGGAGATACGAGCGCGGAGTTCCAGATCCTCGCTCAAAGCGGCGAGGACAAAATCGTCGCATGCGATACCTGCGACTACGCTGCGAACGTGGAAGTCGCGACGGCTCGACTTGCACTGGATGCACCGGCGGAGCCGAAGTTCGTCGCTCCTGAGAAGGTTGCGACGCCAAACACGAAAACGATCGACGAGCTGGTCACGTTCTTCGAGGGTGACGGCATCGAAGCCCAGTCGATGATCAAGGCAATCGCTCTTATGACGCTCGAAGAAGAGCCGCGGCCGGTTCTCGCGTTGGTTCGCGGCGATCGCGAACTCAACGAAATCCTTGTGTCCAAAGCGCTCTCCGGCACCGGTGTGCGACTCGCTGAGGATGGGGAGATCAAGAGCGCGTTTGGAGCCGATCCAGGCTACATCGGGCCCTTTGGGCTCGCAGATGACGTCACGCTGCTCATGGATCACGAAGTGGGTGTGCTGCGAGATGCCGTCTGCGGCGGAGGCGAAGGGCATCACTTCAAGGGCGTCAGCGCTGGGCGCGATTTCGAGGCCGACACCCACGCGCTCCGATTTGTTGAAGAAGGCGATGGTTGCCCGCGATGCGAAGGAACGCTCCGAACCTATCGAGGTATTGAGGGCGGGCATATCTTCGTCCTCGGCACCCACTACACGGAGAAGATGAACGCCACATATCTCGACAAGAATGGGAAGGCGCAGCACTTCGTCATGGGCTGTTACGGGATCGGCGTCACTCGTCTGGTCGCGGCCGCGGTCGAACAGAATCACGACGATGGCGGGATGATTTGGCCGATGCCAATCGCGCCCTTCCAAGCGACCGTGTTGGCGCTCGGCAAGAACGCAGAAGTCCTCGAAGCCGCGGAGAAGGTCTACGAAGAGCTGAAGGCGCTTGGCGTAGATGTTCTCTTCGACGACCGAAAGGAGCGTCCCGGCTTCAAGTTTAAAGACGCCGACCTGGTGGGAATTCCGCTCCGCGTCACGGTGGGTGGAAAAACGCTCGCGGAAGGTGTCGCGGAATACAAAGAGCGAGCATCCAATGAGGATGCGGTGAAAGTTCCGCTCGCGGAAATCGCCGAGAAGGTAAAGGCGCGCGTCGTCGAGCTTGGCGGCACGCTCCGGTTTTAAGGTTGCCGGCAAAAACGTCCACCTCCTCGGTCGACGTTTGAATTGAAGTTGAGCCTCTGGAGTACCTCGCAGCGGCGGCTATTGGAGAAGCCACAGAGTGCGCCTGGGTGTTTCCCTAGCGCCGACACCTTGGTTTTTTGAAGCTTCGCCCTGCCCCTAAATTGACGGAGAGTTCAACTATGGTCTGACCAGGTACGCTTGTTGCTTAGCTTCTCGGCAATGACCGACCGTACCTTCATCGCCCGAAGTGGCCTCTTCTTCACAATCCTACTCACGGGTTTCGCTTGCACGACACCAACCGCAGAAGGGGATAAGGACGACGCCCGAGACGCCGCGAAGACCGACGATCCGACCGATTATTGTGAACTCTATATGTGGTACGGCGATGGCGAGTGCGATGAGTTCTGCGCCAGCCCCGATCCGGATTGCACCGGCATGTGCGAGACCGACGACGACTGCGCGCCAGTGTTCTGTCTTCGCGAGCCTTGCCCGGCAAACGTCTGTTCCGACGAGGGAGCCTGCGAGCTTGAGGCGCAATGCGAGCCTGTGACGTGTCGTCTCGCCTGTGGACCTGAGGGCTTCGCTCTCGGAGAGGACGGCTGCGAGATTTGCTCCTGTGCAGAGCCTGCGCCCGAACCGATCGCTTGTGACGAGGAGACCCCATGTCCTCAACCCGAGTGTACCTTCCGCGAGCCCTGCCCTCCCAACGACTGCGGCGAGGACGGTTTCTGCGCGCCGCGCGAGGTCAGCTGCGAGCCCGTCACGTGCCGTATCGCATGTGGCCCAGAAGGCTTCGAGCGGGATGACGACGGTTGCGAAATCTGTGCTTGTGCCCGTCCCGAGCCGATGCCCGAACCGGAGCCCGACCGTATCTCGTGTGACGACGAGAATCCTTGCCCCCAGCCGGAGTGCACATTCCGTGAGCCGTGCCCGCCGAACGATTGCGGCGAAGACGGCTTCTGCGCGCCGCGTGATGTCAGCTGCGAACCCGTCACGTGCCGCATCGCATGTGGCCCGATGGGATTCGAGCGAGATGAAGATGGTTGCGAGATTTGTCGATGCGCCCGCTGACGTTCAGCTGATTTCTGAAAGGCTCCCAATGCTGGGAGCCTTTTTTATTTAGAGAGCTGATGTCAGCGAGAAACGAGGAAAAGTAGCCCGGCCCCCATCGCGAGCACGATCAAGAGAGACAAGAGACGGCTGCGACGCTCTCGCCGCGTAGGAGGTTTCCGATTTCGTCGTGTTCCGGCGGACAAGATCAAAATGGACGCGACGGCGAACACGCTGCCAAGCGCCTGGCTAAGAACCCCGGCTTCGCGAACACTCTCCCCCCAATACTCACGCATCTGCGAGGGAAGGCCCGCGGTCGGAATAATCACGGCGAGAACAAACGCAGCGAGACCTCCCGCGATTGTCAGTAGCTGGCGCGTCCGGTGTCGTGCAATCCCCTCCGCATCCAACGTTCCTTCTTTCGGAATCGACTTTCCGAAAGCGCGCCGACCGCGTGCCAAACCCAATGCTCTGAAAAGAAAGGCGGCGAAAGCCAAACTGGCCGCGCATCTCCAAAGGAGCCGTGGCTCAGACTGCCCGGTAAACCCAGCAGCGACCGCTGGGGCGCACAGCCCCAAGACCGCGGCGCCCAAACCAAGATTCTTGAAGGTGAGTGACGAGTCCTCGCGCCCGAGGGCAAACACCCCAAAGCTCACGAGCCCAAGCGAAAGGACAAGCGTGAGCCCTGCCGCCCACGAAAGGGCAATCACGGGGGCATTGCACAGCACCCACGCACACACACCCAAGACCATAAGAAATAGGTCCGGGATTTGGGCCTGCTCGCGATCACGCGGCCGAGTTGCGGAGGTCACCCCGAGAGAATAGCCGGAGTTGGGCCAGTCGAGAAATCGTGCGGAAGAAAGAAGTCGAAACGCGACCGAAGACTCGTTCTGTGGTTGATTCGAGTACCCAGCGCGGCGTGTCAAAATGGACACTCGGAGGAGATCGTGTCGACCCAAAATATCACTCCGTTCCAGTGCAGATCGCCTTGTTCGGCAACAAGAGCTAACGAAAACGGTTAGTCACTAAGTTCGTTTCCCAAATGGAAACCCCACTTTTCTCCATGATTCTAGGGAGAGGCGAAAACGGCGGAGACGTTAATGAAACTTGTTCGCCATTTGCAAGCGGAGGGGGCCGAAAAAATATCACTCCGATGGGTGAACTAAGTTAGACTCGCGTCCGTGCAAATCTGCAATCAATGCGGCGCCCGCGCAGAGGACGAGGCTCGATTTTGTTCGAGCTGTGGTGTGCCGATTGGTGGTCCTGGAGAATCCACCGATCCGATGATCGGGCGAATGATCGGCGGCGCGTACCTGGTTCGCGAACTGATCGGGATTGGCGGAATGGGCCGCGTGTATCGCGCGGAGCAGAAAACACTTGGTCGCACCGTCGCGGTTAAAGTGATTCATCCGCATCTGCTTGGGGACGAACAGACCGTCGCCCGTTTCTATACCGAAGCTCGGGCCTCGAGCAGGCTGAACCACCCGAATAGCGTAAGCGTCATCGATTTCGGCCGGACCGAGGACGGCACTCTGTATCTCGTCATGGAGTATCTCGAGGGCAAAGACCTCGCCATGGTGATTACGGACGAAGGCCCGCTGCCGATGGCGAGGATTGTCACCATCCTCTCGAGCGTCCTCGACGCGCTCTCCGAGGCCCACGCGCTCGACGTCGTGCACCGCGATCTCAAACCCGAAAACGTCATCTTGAAGCGTCTTCGCGATGGGCGTGAGCTGGTGAAGGTCGTCGATTTCGGATTGGCGACCATTACAAACGCGAACAACGAGACCAGCATCACGCGGCCCGGCCTCGTGTGCGGAACTCCGGATTATATGGCGCCGGAGCAGGGAAAGGGCGAAGGCGTTGACGGTCGTTCCGATGTCTATGCCTGCGGGGTCTTACTCTTCGAGCTGCTGACGGACCTTCTCCCCTTCGACGCGGACACTCCGACGAAAGTGGTCCTCCGTCATATCAACGACCCGGTACCCGACCCAAGGACGACCGCCCCGCACCGTTCGATTCCAGATTCGCTTGCAGAGGTCACGATGAAGGCGCTCGCGAAGAATCCGCGAGACCGCTATCAGAGTGCCCAAGAGATGGCCGAGGCCATTCGGTCTGGCTTCCAGTCGGCACCGAAAACGGAAGCTGCCCCGACGCGCGAGTGCCCTGCCTGTGGTGCTCGCTTCCCGGTTTCGATGCAGTTTTGTGGAAGCTGCGGTTCTCGCTATCAAACAAAGCTCCCCCCAGCTCCCGCCAACACGCGGCACTCCTCGTTCCTGCCGCCCGTCAGTACCGAGCGTCCTTTCGTAGGACGAAAAGCGGAACTTGAGACGATTTTGGACGCGGCAAAATCGGGGCTCTCTTGGGTGCACGTTCACGGCGAGATCGGTGTGGGGCGAACCCGGCTTTTGAAAGAGGCATCGGATACGCTCGCGAGTTCAGGCGCTATTGTTGTAGGCGCTTCGGCGCTCCCTTACGCAGCGCCGGTCGCGTACGGTCCAATTGCCGCCCTCTTGGAGCAGCTTGCGAACGAACCGATTGAGCAGCTACGTCGGCACGCGCTCGATCCAGAGCTCGACCCTCTCGTCAGGGCCGGTTTCGACGAGCTTGCGAACCCTCAAGGGGTGCGGGGAATCCCTGCTCAACCTCGACACGGCGGCGTTGCGGCAGCGCTTTCCCATGTCGCCGAGCAGACTGCGAAAAAGGCGAGAGTGTCTCAGGTCGTGCTGATCGTGGACGACCTCGATCGCTGCGATCAACTCTCCGCGGATACCCTCTCGTACCTCGCCCAACACGCCAGCCAAAAGCTCTTCATTCTGAGTTCGGGTGAGCCGCCGGTGGACGGGGCATCGAAGCTCCTCGCGCTTTCCGGATTGGATCTTCGGGAGGTCGTCCAGTTTGTTTCGAAAGGCAAACCAGCCGACGACCGAGGTCGGCGGATCAGCGACAGTCTAAATAGCAGCCGAAAGCTACTCCCGCTCTACCTCGACCAGCTCGACCTTCTCGACGCCGAACTCGGTCGGGAGTCCCGCCCAGGACGTTTGGTCGATGTGGTCGCCCAGCGCGTCGACCGGCTGGGCGCACGAGCAAGACGTCTGCTCCAGGTCGTTGGTGCGTTCGGTGGACGCGCGACACTGAAACAAATTCGCGAGATTGCGGACGAAACGGATTTCTCGGGTCTCGATGAACTCTCCGCTTCGAAAATGGTGACGGTCGACCACAAGAGCGTTGAGGTGACACATCCGCTGATCGCAGATCTCGTCGAGGCCTTCATCCCGGCATCGGCACGTGCAGAACTCCACAGCCGAATTTTGACCGTCATCGAAGCCGACAACCCCGCGGACGAGATCCTCGCGGAACACTCCTACCGCGGCGCCAACCCCATGTCGGCACTGATGGTCCTCGAACGGGTCGGTGACGCCGCAATGCGCAGAGGCGACGCTCGCGCTTCGGTGCGAGCCCACCAGCGTGCGCTCGAGCTGGCACGCCGCGAATCTTTGGAGACCGGCGATTCCATGATGGATTCAGCGCGAGCCACCTTCTCCTGGAAGCTCGGTTGGGCGCTCGCAGTTTCGGGCGAGGTCGCCAGCGGGGAAGGAACCATTCGGGAAGCGATCGAGCTGCTCGGGCCCTCCGATCCAACGCGCGGACGTATGAATCTGGTACTTGGACGAGTCTACCTACAGCGCGGTCGAACCCGAGACGCAATGCGTGCCTTTGGTGCGGCACTTGAACTTGTCGCGGGGGTTCAACCTCGGTTGGAGTCAGAGCTGCAGATGGCGCTTGGAAAACTCCGCGCAACCAATCACGAATACGCGACAGCCGCGAACGCGTTCCGGCGAGCGCTTGAACTTTTTGAAGAGGAACGTGGGGATCGCGCGCAGCTTTTTCGGGCTCGAGCACACCTTCGTCTCGCGGAGGTCCAGTTTGCGCTCGGGGCAACGAAAGACGCGAAGCAACACGCTCGCAAAGCAATCGACCTCGGCAGCTCTTCCGGAGGACACGCCATCTGCGCAGATGGACATGGTCTCGTCGGACGAATTTCAGAGCTCCTGGGCGCAACAGGCTTCGCCGACGAGTCGTACCTAGAAGCGGCAGACTCCGCACGACTCTCCGGTGATATCGAGCGCGTCGAGAAATGGGAGAGCGCGCTGAAGCACATCCGACAAGGATGAACCTTCGCCACGCTCCCCTCCCGCCGGCCGTGCGTTTTTCGGACTGAGCGATCCTGCGGTCGCTCCGCGTCAATCTTGAGACGTTCGCCAGTTCCTTGCGGAGCCAACGTTCCCCGATGGTAGAATCAAGCCGTGGTCACTCCCGCCCCAAGCCCTATCGCACGTGCGCTCCTCGAGCTTCGAGAACGAGGCGCAGATGGACTCATCCAGCTCGGCGAGCGAACCCTGCGACTCAACGGAGGCAAGGTCGTATCGATCAGCGCGCTCTCGACCGACGATACGATCGCGACCTTGCTCGCAGCCACCGGTCGCATTCCCTCGCACGCATCCACGCTTGGCGATGACCTGCGAGCGCTTGCGAAGACAGGCGTCGACATTCGTGCGCTGAACAAAGCTCGGCGAGCGACTTGGACCGACCGGCTCATCGATGCGCTCGACGGCTTAAAGAACGTTCCGGAAATTCAGCCCGCGGCCCGACGTAGCGAAGAGCACGGCGGCGAAGATCTGCTCACTCTACTATTGGACGCACTCGCGGTTATCGCGGCCGAGCAGGAGGCCGGCGCGATTGGAGAGCGTGCGGATTCCTACATGCACGCGGCCGCTTCGCCCTTGGCAGCGAGTGCGCTTGAATGGGCAGGGATCGACGAGGAGGATTTCGCGCGTCCACTCTCGAGATTGCTCGCTCGGTCACCCGGTTCAGCAAGTCGCGTCGCGGCGCTTGTTCGAGCAGGCCTGTTATGGCTTGGAAACTCGGGCTCTGTCGCACCACCATCACGCCGGAGCGAGCTACCACCAGGGCGAACGGCACCTCCCCCGGACCTTGCCCACCAGCGCGAAAGCCATGAAAACCTTGGCCAAGCGCTCGATCTTCCCGCCGTCACGATGGAAGACGACGATCCCCTCTCCGCGCTAGAGCATCGCGTCGCGGAACTCGAGCAGGTAGGCGCACCAGGTCCCACCCGGGCGGAAGCATGGGGAGAACTCGCCCGCGCATGGACCCAACACTTCGGCGCCGTCGCAGAGACCGCACGAGCGCTACGCGAATCGGCGGCGGCAGACCCCACCGATACGACCTACCTGCTTTCGGCGGCAGATGCTTGCGCACGTCTTGGACGTTTGGACCTTTCGGACGCGTATGAGGCCGCTGCAAGCAAAGTCGCACATGGAACGAGGCGGCTCGAGGTCGCCAAAGCCCGAGCTCGAACTGCAATGCGTGGCGAACAGCGGTCTATCGCGCGCGTTCACCTTCGTGCGGCGGAATCCGATATCGAAGAGATCGACGCCGAGGTACTGCTCTGGGCGGCCAGTCTTGAATCTGAGCCAGAGCGAACCGGACTCCTTGTGCAAGCGGCGCGACGGCTCGCGGAAGACGACCCGGAGAGAGCGATTGGGATTCTCATCTCCACGGCAGAAGACGAGTCATCTCGAACGGAAGCGGCGGAACTTGCAGCGAGAATGGGCCGTCCCTTGCTTGCCATCGATCTCATGTGTCCCGTCGCGCTCGCGGACGTGAGCGTCAGTGAAAGAATGACGTGCGCCGAGATCGCGGAGCGACAAGAGCGTTTCGATATCGCGGTTGACCTATTGGCGGATGTCTTCGCTGCGGACCCCTCGATCACCGTCATCCACGAGCCGCTGGCGCTCGATGCAGAGCGCGTGGATACAGCGACCTCCCAGGTCATGTCGGAGGCGATCGCGCTCTGGGGACCCGACGACGCAACTGCGAAGCGCGTCGCGGGCGAACGCTTTGCGAAGACGCCAGATGCGGTTGATTGGGGGAACGAGCTCATCTTGCGCGCGTGGGCAAAAGAACCATCGAACGAAGCAGCCGAATCCGCTGTTCGTGAGCTCTGCGCATCGCGCGCTGACCCAGGAATGTTGGCCGACGCCCTTGAGCGATGTGCCCCCGGTGACGTCACCGGTCGTCTTTTGCGAGAGCTAGCGCAATTCGCAGAGGAGCGACTCGGAAGCGCATCGCGCGCCCTTTGGGCATGGGAGCAGTTGCTGGAGCTCGACGCCGAAAACGAAGAAGCGCAAACGGAGCGTGCTCGCTTGCACGAGCGACTCCGCATCAAACGGGGCCTCGTACAAGTCGCAAGAGAAGACCACCAGCGCGCACCAACGCTCGCGAATACCAAACGGCTCGCGGCAATGTTGCGAGACCATCCGGAAGAACGAGCGGAGGCGATCGAACTCTACAAAAGCGCCCTTGAAGAGGACCCGAAAGATCGAACTGTCCGGCGTAGCCTTGAGCGTCTACTTCGACTCGGACAATCGGAAGACGAGCTCCTGGAGGTTCTGAAGCATGGCCTCGACGGGGAGCACCTCAACTCGAGCGAGCGCGTTCGGAGCGCGCGGTGGGTCGTCGCCCTTGCGTGCAAACGCGGGAACTTCGCGCTGGCCGCGGAGCAATGCAAAGCGTGGCTTGAAGCGCGGCCTCGCCACGCGGAAGCGCTGGTTCGGCTTGAGTTGATTGCAAAGCGAGACCCGGAGCAGCGCGCGCTCGTCGACAAAGTGCTTGTGGACAACGCCATGAAGACCGGGCGCTGGAGCTGGAACGCACGCCGAGCGGATGAGCGGCGCGTGCTTAACGGCGAGGCTCCATGCTGCCCTCAAGAGACCTCCGCGAAGCTCGAAGCAGACCTCCTCGGCGATCCGCTCAACGCATCAACCGTAAAACGGGCAATCGAATACTTCGGCCCCGCGATCAGCCTACGACAAGGACTCGAGCCAGCGGCTACCCCAGAGGCGCTCGTGCTTCTCTCCGCCGCCCGTTGCGATCTCCGCCCCAAAAACACGCAATTTGCGCTGGCCTACCTCGAAGCAGCAACCACCGATCAGGAACGTGAAGCGGCGATCGAACACGCGTGCAATACCTACTCGCCGAGGTTGGCGGCGCCGAGCCTCCGATGTGCGCTTCAAATCGAGAACCCAACACGATGCGTCGAACTTTGCGCGAAAGCGATCGACCGGCTGGGTGCCAGCGAGCTCTCCTTTCAGGTCATCGGCGAGGAACGTCCGGAGATCGCAGCAGACCCAGCGATCGTAGAGCGGCTTGCGGCATGGACCCCCAAAACGGACGACAAGGTTTCGGCGCTGGCGTCGCTTGCACGGGGCTATCGAGAGCGGTTTGAGGATAGCTCTCGGGTCTCGTTTGAAGAAGCGCGGGCTTGGCTCCGGGTGATCGGGCTCGCGCCCCACCACGACGAAGCTCTCTTGCGTTTGAGCGAACGTTACGCCTCCACAGGACAGGATGCGAAACTGCTCGCCACCTTAGGCCTCCGGCTGGAATCCGCTCCGACGCCAGATCAACGCCTCCGAGTGTTGCGAACGATGGTGCACGTCGCATCTGTGCGAGCACAGGACGTCAACGGCGCGCTTGAATTCGCCGGGCAGCTTTTCGACGAACATGAGGATCTCAGCGACGGCGTCCAAGACGTTCTCGAGACCTTCTCGCGCGATGGAAACGAAGAACTCGCAACACGTTGGGCGCGAGAGGAAAGCGCGAGCGAACGAAACCTGAGCATTGCGACGGAAATGGTCGATTGGCTACGGCGCCGAGGTGACGCTCCAGCTGCGCTCGCACTCGCGACCTCTGCACTGCTACAGGGAGGGTCGAACGCGGGACCGCTCTGGATCGCGTTTGAGAAGATCGCCGCCGACGAGCGAGCGATCACGACGGCCAATCAAACCTTTGCAGCGCTGGATGAAGCTGCGCTGGGTCGTCATGCCCGAAGAGGAACACGCTTCCGCTGGGCCAAATGGCTTGAACGTCAGGGAGAAGGCGCCGAGGCGCTACGGCGATACAAACTCAGCTTCGATATCGTGCCTGCTCGCGGGCCCGCGTTCGACTCGATCGCACGCTTGAGCGCCACGCTCGGCGAACACGCCCCGCATGCCGAGGCGCTCGTCACGTTGGCGGATTCGGAACGTCGAGTTGACGAGAGACTCGAGCTGCGCCGGGCCGCCGCGAAACTCTATTCCGAAGAACTCTCGAGCCCGTTGCGCGCGGTCGAACTCAATACGCAGTCACTCAGCGAATCGAAGCGGCTCGCCCTCATCCCATCCCTCAGAGCAACCGCCGCGAAAGTTCGCCACGCGGATCGCGCGCGCCTTGTCGAGCTACGAAAGGCATGGCTTGAGGCGCTCGAAGCGCGCGTCGAATCGACATGGGACGCCGATGAACAGTGTCGCTCCCTCCTTGTCCTAGCTCAGGTTCTCGGGGATCAGGGCGAGCCAGCAGCTGTCTTATCAACGCTACGTGAGCGAGTGCTCCCACTTGTGCCCGAGATTGAGAACCTTCCTTCGGATCTACCTGAGCGGGTGCAATCGATCGCGCCCGCCAGCGCGCCCGAACCGCTCCGGGAGATCGCCGAAAAAATTCTCGATGCGATGTCAGACCTTCCCCAAGGGGAAAAGAGTCAAGAGGCCGCACCGGTTGAAGTCATCGGTCACGATTTTCGCCACGGAGGTACGTCTTCCGCCCCGCCCGGGGGAGTCCCGACGAAGGAAATGGGAGGACTGCTTCCGGCAAGTCGTCCCCCACAAACCGGAGGGAGCGCTCTTGGGCCGGGTCCCGACGCAACACCAAGCCGCCACGTCGAAACGATGCCACCTGCGCCACTCGTTCCGCCCGAGGCACTGACGACAAGCTTTCCTAGCAAAGAAAGCGGCGGGTTCGCGTCCCAGGACCTGCCCGTGCCAAGGCGCCGTAAAAAGACGACGAGGTCCATCGGAGTAAAGCGATCCGAAAACAGCGACGTTCTATCGAAGGCCGAGTCAGGATCCTCCGAGACACAACCGACGACCAACGAAACGGTGTCCTCGGCTCCACCGCCTCCACGCGCTCCTTCCGATGCACCTGTCTTTGCAAAGCCGAAAGGCGAGACGCAGGGAAATCGCATCACGGAATCAGCAGCCGAAAACACGATTCCCGCGGGTTCTCGAAGCGTCAGCGGATGGTTTTCTGCCCCTCCCGCCGCGCTTACGTCGCCGGCACCCGCGTTGACAAACCTCGTCAGCGGCGGCGCGAGAAACACGAAGCACAGCTCGGATTCTGTGTCCCGAGGTGCGCCCTACGGTCCCACCGTACGCGCGCTGAGAGCCAATCCCGCGGACGGCGGACTAGCAGAGCGCCTGGCGCAAATGAGCGAACGCGAAAATCACGCTGAGCTTAGCGCCGTGGCCCGGTCACTCGCGCGCCTGGCTGAGGGAACGAATCAGTGTCCCGAGACAGCACCACCTCAACTCCGCGAGGCTTCTCGGGTGATGGCGGAGCACCTTGGGCTTTCCACCGCGCTCGGTCTCTTGTGGCGCCACGGCGGACGACTCCTTCAGAGACGGCCGCGAGAGTACGGGCTCCTTGGTACCTCAAGGCTGTCGAGACTGAGCGGCTCGGAGATAGGACGCGACTACCGAGATTTCTGCGAGGCCTTTGATTTGGAGCCGCCCACCTATACCGGCGCAAGCGAAAGCGGGATCCGCTTTGCGGCGACGCGCCCGGTCGCCGTCATGCTACCGCCGGATCTCGAGCAGGACCCCCCTCCTCTGCGGCGGTTCCGTCTCCATCGTGCGCTCGCGCTTGCATGCGATGAACATGCGCTCGTCGCGAGCCGAACACGCAGTCAAGCGAGGGTGGTCTTGGACGCGATGTGGGCGGCCTTTGGACCAACCCAAGCGGTGAACGAGGTCACCGAGGAAGCTGCGCTGATCGCCTCCGATTTCTGGCGCGAAATCCCGCAGCTTGAACAAGGACTTATCCGTGCGCTCCTCTCCGAGCGGTCGACCGCTCCGAGTGAAAGCGAACTCTATGCGATTGCGAACGGGCGCGCCGCCAAGGCCGCATTTACACTGACGCCGAGTCTCGAGGTCGCATTCGCGGCGCTACGGATTGATGCGGCGGAGCTTAAGGCTCTTCCGGCGGGTGCCCCGTTCGAAGAAGCTCTTCGCGCGTCACCGTCTATGGCCGCGACCGTTGCTTTCGCGCTTGGCTCTCGCTTTCTCAACGCTGAGCGGCAAACGTAGGACGAAAGCGTCGCCCTGCAGAGCGGAACATGGGTGACGAAAGAAAGACAGAAAATCCCGTATCTCTCACGAGGCTCGTGATTCTCGCACAGAGGTTTGCAACCCCGGGAAGTCGCGCGTGCAGCCCTCCAGTCAACGTTGTTGCGATAGACGTAAATCCCCCTGAAGCGGTCCCAGCTCGCAAACCTCCTGCGCCAGGCTGGGAGGGGATAGCTCCTAAGTCCGACTGCGCATCAGCGTGAGAAGCTCTGAATGCAGCGAACCATTCGATGCGATAAAGATGTCGCCACGCAGCGTCGGCGCGCCGCCCTCGTCGGAAAACCGTCCTCCCGCTTCTTGTACCAACAACGCGGCAGGAGCGATGTCGTACGCTTGCACATCTGGGTCGATCACCGCGTCGAGACGTCCCTGCAAAAGCTCGGCGTAGTTGGCAAAGTCCGCGAAGCCGCGCTGAGTGTAGGTACCCTGCGAGAGGGCCGTGAGAAGATCGAGGCGCCCGGCAGCATCGAATTGGGAGAGCGCGCCATGCCCCACCGCGGCGTCATCGAGCGCTGTGACCGCAGACAGGCGGCACGGCGCACCATTGACATAGGCCCCGTGACCTTTGACACCCCAAAAGAGTTGGTCTCGCGCTGGAAGGTACGCGATGCCAGCCATCGGAACTTCCTCGCCCTCCCGCGATTCTACGAGACCGATCAAGATCGACCATGTGTCGAGGCCTCGAAGGAACGCACGGGTTCCATCGATCGGATCGACAAGCCATCGAAGTTCGCTTCCCTCACGTCGGCCCGTCTCTTCTCCCTCGAAGGCAATCTCCGGCGTGACACGTGTGAAGTACTCGCGAAGGCGATTCTCGACTGCGCGATCCGCCTCCGTTACCGGGCTGCGGTCGGGCTTTTTTTCTGCTCGTTCCGGCGCACCTTCCGCGAAGAGTCGCATGGCGAGCTCCCCTGCTCGGCGCACCTCGAGAAGGAGAGAATCGAGAGCGCTTCGCCCGCCGATGCGGGCCAAATCAAAAGCAGTCATGTGGGGGAGTGTACAAAATTATTCGTTGACGCATGAGACCACGTGACCGCTCACAGATCGATCTTCGCAATGGCTTTGACAGCCTACGAGAGCGATCGACAGGATGGTCAGAATAGGCGATAAAGAAAGGGGCTTCTCCTTCCTCATGGCGAAACGCGATCCTCACTCCTGGTCTCCATTCTTATCCCTCTATCACGAGGAGGATATTGTAAGGATCGTCCGAAACGACCGGCGCTACGAGACGCTGGAACAAGTTCGCGCGGGCTACTTAATCGTCGGCGAGTTCGCGGACCAGGTCGTCATTTCTCAAAACCCCACGTTCGGATGGCTCTACGATCTGCGCGGAGCTCCGCTCGCTAGAAACGACCCCGAGTTTGAGCGCGTGAACAACGAAATGCGTGCGGTCCTCACCGAACGCAGCCCCTACCTTGTCGCCCTGGTCAAGACCCACGTCGGAATGATGCAAATGCGCCGAATGAGAAGCGCCGGACCTACCTTTTACGCAACGAACGACGAGGCAGACGCGCGCGCGTGGTTAAAGCGGTCGCTTCGCGAAGCTTCCCGATGAGTCCCCTCGCGCGTGTTCTCGCGCTCCTATTTCCGATCGCCCTAGGAACTTTTGCCGGTCGCATCGGCCTCTTCTCGAAGCCGCGAGCGGCGATCGCCAACCTCAACCGGTTCGCACTCTTTTTCGCGTTCCCATCGCTCATCTTCGTCGGCGTCGCAGGAGCAGAATTTGCCATCCCGACCACGCCCGCGTTTTGGCTCGCGGTACCCGTCCCCCTCGCGCTGACTTTGTTTTTCGCCCGCCTCTTTCAACGAAAATTCTCCGGCAGCATTTCGCTCTCGGTTGCGTTCGGGAACGTCGCGTATCTTGGTCTGCCGCTTTGCGCAGCGATCCTCGGAGAAGAAGTGATCGGACTCGCCTCGTTGAGTGTTGCGGTGCATGTCGGGATCGCAATGCTCGTGGGCCCTTACCTTCTACTTCGTTGGTCAGGCGACGCTGGCGACGGAGCTTCGCCAAACGTTCGCGCCCTACTCAAACAGCCGCTGCTCTGGGCAACCCCGATCGCGCTTCTTCTGAAGCCAGTGCCGAATATCGAGCTCGTCGTCTCAACGGTCCGCCCGCTCGCCTCGGCCGCCGCGCCCGTCGCATTGTTCATGTTGGGCCTCTATCTCTACGAAGAGCGCACAGCCCTTCGAGGACTGGATGGACCTGCAATCTCGCATGTTGTCGTCAAACTCATCCTGCTCCCAATGGTCGCCGGGGCTTGCATCGTTGGCGGCTACCGAGCCGGTTGGCTCGACCTGATGCAAAGCCGGGTGCTCTGGATCCTCGCGGCAATGCCCAGCGCCATCACAACGTTTTCGATCGCGGAAGAGTTTGATGTCGGAGTTCACCATATCGCGAAGTCGATCGTACTCTCGAGCGTGCTCGCCCTCGCGACGGTGCCCGGATGGCTCTTTTTGATGAACCAGCTCTTCGAACTCCCGTAAGCTCTCTCGTCATCTGCGTTCCTGTCACTACCCTTACGAAATTCGGTTTCGGTGGCGCCGATAGGCTCAATTCTTGCGCGAGATACACTGCGCTTTGATAACATCGCGTCGTGGTTGGAGAACCATCAGGAAACAATGTCGGGCAACGGCTCGTCGAGCTCGGTCATATCGATGCGGGAGCGCTTGACGCAGCAAACCTCGAGGCGATCGCGAACCGGATGGATATCCGAGACGCGCTGCTCGATGGCGGAGTCCGAGAGCTGCAGTTGCTGAAGTGGCTCTCACAGATCTACGGTTTCCGATTTCTGACGACAGAGAAGCTCGCGCGCGCCGAGATCGCGGAACATACGCGCCTCGTCGTTCCGCTTGGGCTGGCCGAAAAGCTTGCGGTAATGCCCCTTCTCTTCGATGTGCGCACCCGACGACTCACCGTAGCTGCCGCATACTGCGAACGGACCGATATCGTCTCTCAGATTCAAGCAGGAACTTCCGCGCGAGACGTGAACGTGATCATCGCGATGCCCCGCGCGGTTCACGCAGCGATTCGACAGCACTATCGCGGCAAGACCGGCGAGATGGCGCGACTCGTGAAGCAGGCGAATCACAAAGCCTCGGTCACCCCGCCGGCATTTGGGCCGGCGATGCATAAACCATCGAAACTTGAGATCGCTGCGCCAGACCTCGCGGCGAGCCTCGCTGGTCTCGGTGCAGGGACGGTCGCGAAGAAAGCTCAGGCGCGTCGCGCTTCGGTTCTACCCCGTTCGAGCATTCCCCCGGCGGGCACCGTTCCTCAAGACCAGCATCTTGAGACGGTCTCTGTTTTCTCGTCGCTCCTCGATCAGCAGCGTGACGGGCTCCGAGGCCATTCCGCGGGCGTCGCACGACTTGCGTCGCAAGTGGGAAATAAGCTCCGGCTGTCTTATGACGATATCTACGGTCTTCGTTTGGCCGGACTGCTTCACGATGTCGGAAAGCCGAAGGTCTACCACCTGACACCGCTAAATGTCGCTCGCTACGAAGGCCACAGGATGCAAGCCGAGCGCGCTGCGAGTGTCCCGGTGCGACTTTTCGAACAAGCAAACCTGCCTCGGATTACGACCGAGGCAATTACCTCCCTGTACGAGCGAGTGGATGGCGATGGCTTCCCATCAAGCCTTCGTGGCCGCGACGTGCCGCTCGGGGCACGAATCCTTGCCGTATGCGAGACCTATCACGACCTCACGACCCACGCGAAGAACCCTTACAACCGAATCTTGGAGAGGGGCGAAGGGATCTCGGTCCTCCAAGGACTTGAGGGTCAGCTCTTCGACGGGATGGTCATCGAAGCGTTGATGCGAACGCTTAGCTCGCGTGATAGCGAGAGCTCACAAAGCACGGTCCTACTTGTCGACTCCAATCGCGAGGATACGGCCCTGCTCGACCTTCGCCTCAGCAGCGCGGGGCACGAAGTTTGGATTGTCCGCACGGCAGAGAAGGCGCTCAAATTAATCCCCGATGCGAACGCCATCATCTTGGACCTCGATCTCGAAGAGCCCGGGGCAGGACGAAAGGTCCTCGATGCAGGGGTCGCAGCGCAAAAGCCTGTGGTTGTCCTTAGCGCACGCTCGGATCGCAATTCGATTCAAGCAGCATACGACGCTGGCTGTGCGGAGTACTTTTCGAAACCAACGGCTCCAGACATCGTGCTCACAAAGGTTTCACAGCTTCTCGCTCGCGGACCGGCAAAAGGGGTTCTTGGTTCCCTTGCGGACATGCCTTTGCCCGAGCTCATTCAAGTGTTCAGCGGAAGCAGGCGAACGGGCAGGTTGATCGTTCGTTCGGACGGCAGCCGAGGTGAACTGATCTTCGGAGAGGGCTCCATCTACGACGCCCGCTTCGGAGACGCCCGAGGAGAGCAAGCGTTCTACAACTTGCTGCGCATTGAGGGCGGAGAATTCGAACTGGATTCAAGCTTCTCGCCTACTGAGCGAACGATCCATCAAGCGACCGAGAGCTTGCTCCTCGAAGGGATGCGCCGAATCGATGAGTCGCGGGCATAGCGACGTCAGGCGTCCTTTTTTGACAAGGATTCGGATCTTTCAAGAGTCCTGAGTGGAAGCGCATTTCGTCGAAGACCGCGAAACAAGCACATCAACGCAGGCCGCTCGCCGCGTTGCGCGGCGTCTCGATCGCGCTCTAGCAGCCCGTTGATTTATTCCTATTCTAGGGGCTGTCCCTATATTCGGGGTTGTCAGAGCGTAGATGATTGGATTCACAGAGCTTTTAGAAGTGAGAAGGAAGAGTGGCACTCTTTCGACGAGCCTCGGAAAGCTCTGTGATTTCAAGGGCTGCGCTATGGCGGCGCCGAATATAGGGACAGCCCCTAGTTCGTGGAGTTTTGCCTGCGCAGACACGTCCGACTCGAAGGCGGATATTGTATCTATCTCGCGAGAATCGGATGGTGTTTGAGTAAGCAAAAATGCCGCGAAGCGGACTCGGAAAATATCAACGGTCTGCTAGACTGCGGCTATGACTCGCTTCTCTTCTCGTTGGATTCTTTTCGTCGCGCTCGCGGCACTTCCACTCAGCGCCTGCGGTGACGATGATGGCGGCACGGATGCGGCCACCGACGCGCGCCGGGATACGAGCACTCGCGACACGGGCCGGGATACCGACATTGAGGATTCTTCACGTTCCGATTCCACCGCGGATGCTTGCGAAGGGCTCGCCAACCGAGAGGGGCGCTGTGATGGTGATTCTCCAGTTGTCTGCATCGGTGGTCGCCTGGTCCGACGCTCCTGCGAAGACGGATACGAATGCCGCGAGGAAGATAGCCGCGCACGATGCCGGTGCGATCTCGAAGCCGATGGTGAGTGCGTGGAAGGATGCCCCGACGACCCGGATTGTGCAGGCTGCACGCCCGATTGCAGCGGGCGCGACTGTGGTTCCGACGGCTGTGGCGGAATCTGCGGAGAATGCACTGACGGAACGATCTGCAGCGAAGATGACCAGTGCATCGAAGTCGATGGAATCTGCGACGACAGCTGCGAATTTGCCGCGGACGGTGAATGTGACGATGGCGGGCCCGAGTCCGCGTATGATGTTTGCGACTACGGCACCGACTGCACCGATTGCGGCATTCGAGAAGAAGTGCCCGTCGATTGCCGGCTGAACTACAACCTCGACTGCGCACCCGGTACGCGCTGCGAATGCAACGAGGCGGACGGTTCCTGCTTCTGTGAACCAGGGGCGCGGGGGACTGGACCGATTGGGTCCGCGTGTTCCGCTCAGAGCGACTGCGAGAGCGGCTTCTGTGTTGACGATCGATGTTCTCGAGTGTGCGATACGGGCGCCGAGTGCGAAGCACCGCTTGAACTCTGCCAGCCTTTCCTCGGCGCGTGCGTCGAGGGTTCGTGTGAGCCGGCGTGCGGCGGAGGGCGCGAGTGCGGTGACGACGGATGCGGCGGAAGCTGCGGGGATTGCCCCGGAGGCGGAAGCTGCGTCGCTGGCGTGTGCCAAGACGAGACTCCCTCGAGCGGACACACCTGCCCGGGCCGCGCCGATTGCGAGCCTGGATTCGGCTGCTGCATCTCGAGTTCCGAAGGAAATCCCGCCGGCTGTCTTGAGCATGGTTCGCCGCGCGAGATGATGTGCAGTGAGGCCGCGATGATCGAGGAAACCTACGGCTACCTCGGATGTCATCAGGATTCAGATTGCTCGGGTGGACAGGTCTGCTGCGCTGGGGAATCGACGACCGCCTGTGCCGCAAGCTGCGGTGGCACTACCGCGGCTACGTGCAACCTGCGAGATCCGGATTGCGGCTCCGATGCATCGCTCCGCTGCTGTCCCGTCGCCGCCCCCTTCTGGTTCGAAGGCGAATACGACGTCGGACGTTGCATCACGAGCTGCGACTGACCGCGAGGGGCGCACGGTTGAGGAGCGCCCCTCTTTCGTACCGGCAGTAGATGAAAAGTTAGCGCGCATGTTTGCCAAGATCCGGCCTTGGATTCGAGCTGCGCGCCCGCTCGCGTTCGGCAACCTGGCGCCCAATGTCCTTTTCGGGGCTGCCCTGGCAATTCGGAGAGGTGCGGCCTCTGAAGATATCAAAGCGGAGGTCGCGCTCGCCCTACTATGGACCGCCTCCCTTCAAGTCGTCATCCTGTACGCGAACGACTACTTCGATCGGGAGACCGACTCGAAGACCCGAACGCTCTTTAGCGGAGGATCCGGGGTCCTTGTCGAAGGCTTGCTCGATCCGCGAGCGCTCCAGCGAGCGATTGGGATCGCGATTGGTGTACTCGCGATCACAACCATATGGGTAGGTACCGTCGCGGCCTGGACGGCCACGCTCGCGCTTCCCGCCGCGCTACTCCTCATCTACCTCTATACCGCGCCACCGTTTCAGATGAGCCATCGCGGCGGAGGGGAGTGGTTGCAGGGAGCGGGTACGGGGATCGTGCTTCCCGCGTTTGGGTATATTTGTGTGGCGCATGCCGGAGCTTCGATTCCATGGTCTCTTTTCGCCGCCCCGCTCCTCTTCGGCGTGGCGGGAAATATCTCGACCGCGATGCCCGACCTAGCCGCGGATAGCGCTGCGAACAAAAGGTCGCTGCCCGTTCGAGCACTTCGGCGTTTTGGCACTGAGCGCCAAGCGCTCACCGTCAGTCTTGCGTGTATCACCCTGCTCGATGCCGTGGGCTTTGCGCTGGTGATCTTCAGACAGGGAACCCTTGGGGCAGCTTCGACGCTCCTAATCGGCGCTCCTGCGATCCTCTGGTTGCGATTTGTGCGGCGCTCATCGGTGCGAATCATTGTCGTGCACGCACTGCTGGCTCTGGTCGGGCTCATGGCGCTCGTCCTCCTTTCCCCCTAGAAAAGCCCATCGATCTGCGAATTGCGTTCGCAATCGCTCCAAGGATTGTCCGCTCCAAGATCGATGGTTCTCATCGAGAACGTTGAAACCACAGAAATTGTGGGCAACGCGCGCAAGTTGGCGTTTTCTCGAAACGAAAGCACTGCTATGCTTCGCATGATGTCGAGCCCAAGATCGGTGGAGCAAGATCCGCTCATTGGTGAGTTGATCGCCGGAAGGTTCCGGATTCGCTCCCGGCTAGCCGCCGGCGGCATGGGCGTCGTCTACCTCGCAGAGCAGGTCCCGCTGGGTCGCAAGGTCGCCGTCAAGATCTTGAAATCGCAGCCTGACCTTTCGATGGAAGAGTCGTTTAGTCGACGCTTTTTGCTCGAGGCCGCCGCCGTCGCGAACCTAAGCCACCCGAATACGGTGATCGTTCACGACTACGGTCGAGACGAGGGGCTGCTCTACTTCGCGATGGAGTTCATCGACGGGCCGACGCTCGGGAAGCTCATCCGGAATCAACGAGGACCGCTGACGCCTCTCGAGGCTCTTCACGTCGCGAGGCAAATTGCTTCCTCACTCCGGGACGCGCACGATCGCGGCCTCGTCCACCGGGACCTCAAACCCGGCAACGTGATGATTCAGGCGCGAGGCGACGACCCGCTCTTCGCGAAAGTGCTCGACTTTGGGCTCGTAAAAATCGTCGCTCAGGAGGAAGGCGAAAACCTTACGCAGAGCGGCATCATGATGGGCTCGCCCCGCTATATGTCGCCGGAACAGGTGACCGGAGGTGAAATCACGCATCTCGCCGACATCTACGCACTCGGCGGGCTTCTCTGCTTCATGCTGACGGGCAAGCCCCCATTCGAATCGACGTCCCACTTTGAGGCGATGCGCGCCCACGTCTACTCGCCTGTTCCTTCGATCGCGCAGGTCGCGGAGCAAGCGATTCCAGCCGATATCGACCGCCTGGTCCAAGGCTGCCTTGCGAAAGACCCAGCGGAACGAATACAGACGATGGGAGAACTCGTCGCGGAGATTGACCGGATCAGCGGCATCTCGACTCCGCACTCCATGTCCATCTCGCTCGATGATGTCACGGTCTCGGATACGATCGAGCCCGAGCCGGACCTTGAGGAAAGCGGTGGAGCGAAGCGATGGATGGTGGCGGGCGTAGCGGTCGTCCTGACTGCGGGGCTCGGTCTTGCGGCAGCGTTCGCAATGCCGGGTGGCGGAACCGAAACGGAATCGGTCGTGGCGATCCAGCCAGGCGCCCCAACAGCTCCGGGCGTCACCCCGGTGGAGAGCGGAATCAATCCACCGGCGAATCCGACAAGCCCGAACGAAGGTAGTGCAGCCGGAAACGAAACAAGTGCTGCCGAGGAAGGCGGCACGGGAGCAGAGAACGACTCCCCGGCGACGGAGGGTGTCGCAGCGGAGCGAGAAGTCCTCATCCAGTCGACACCACCGGCCACCGTATTCCTCAACGGCAGCCTTCTCGGTGAAACGCCTTTCTCCATCCGCGCCGACGAAGAGCTGACGATCGAGCTTCGCGCGCGCGGATACCGAACCGAAGAGGTGCTGGTAGATGGATCTGAGAGCGAACTTCAGATCGATCTCAGACGCGCCCGCAGGACCGGAGGAATGGCCAACTCACAGACCGCCGCAGGCGGCGACGACTCGCCAACCGGTATGCGAGCGGGCCATCTCATCGACCCCTGGTAGGGCGCAAAGCGCTGCGCTCGCAAGTGCGAAGTCGCGTGAACCCCTCCCAGCCCTCTCGGTCCACGTCATGCACGAGGCGCGCGAACGCGACCGCATCGTAGGCGTCCACCAAGCGGCGAACACGCGCGAGCTCAACGTGCATCTCGTCGATGCGTTCGAGTCGAGTACGTTGCGCGCTCTGAACCACCTCGAGATCCCGGGCGGGTCCGGATTCGCGCAGCGCGCGAGAGATAGCCTCTGCATCGCGACTGATCGCGTCATCAAACTGGCGTGACCATGCGTCGTCGAGGGTCGGCCAATGCCTCAAAAGCTCAGCGCGGAGTCGATAGTATGCTTCATCCACCCGTTCGGCGCGCTCCTCTGCCTCAAGCTCCGCATCCTCCAGTCGACGTTCGATGTCCGTACGAAGGCGTAACAGGGAATCTTCATCCTGAACATTTAGTTCGCGACCCAGCGCTTCGATCACGAGCTGTTCTTCTCGAAGCCAGGAAAGATCTATCTCATCCGTCTCGGGCTCAGCGAACGGCGGTTCGGAGCCGCTGACCTCAGAGTCCGGCGCGTCATCGCGTTGCATCGATGCGCGTTTGGCACGTACCCGCAGCCATCGCTCGGACGTAGTTGTCGGTACATCGAAAGAGATCGAGCGCAGCCTCGCGAACGTATGCGCTTCGAGGATCGAAATCATCCCATCCCCGTCGGCATCGACCTCGGGGTCTCCTGAGCTCGCCACTTCCGCAAAACGTAGAGCGTACCCTCCCTGCATTCGGCGGTCGGGATTCGGATCGCACCCACTTGCCTCCGTATCCCACGAGGTCGCAAAGACGCCACAAAGGTCCGCCTGCGCAAGGCCGGAATCCGCGTCCGCGCCATCGAAAATCACATCCGCGAAACCGCCACCAAAGCACGAGGTCATGACGAGTCGAGCGGGTCGCGGCGCTTGGAGTACGGCCGCCAGTTCATCGACCTGTACGATCTCGCCGCCCCACATATGAAGCAGTGCGTCGGCCGGAATTTCGCCTCCCTCGCCGTGCCCGCCGAGGTAGACGAAGAGCGGTTCGTCGCCGGACGCGAGCTGTGCATCAAGCGATTCGAGTAAGAATCGCCGCGAGGAAGGGCCATCGACTGTGGGCGCTGGAACGTAGTGAACCCGCCGGTCTCGAGGCTCGAAGAGCTCTCCGAGTTCTTCCCGCAAAGTGGGTTGATCGTGAACGCTCTCCTGAAGGTAGGAACCGCTTCCGCCGGCAAAAAGGATCGCACCACGTCCAGGAAGGTTTTGCCGCAACGATTCTAAGTCCTGGAGCAATGAAATCGGAGTCGAGGAGGGCTCCGAGCCCCCGCTGCTCAGAATCCAGTCGAGGCCAGCAGGGAGAGGTCCCGGCGGCGAGGTCTCCACGAACTCGGTTGCCGGCAGCGCTCGGTTTTCATCTCGCGCCGGCACCACTTCCTCGGACGAACGCACCCAAAGCCAAACGAGCATCGCACCCAAAAGTGCCCCTGCCCCGGCGTAAGCCCATCTCATACCCTCACCCTTGCTTTCTCGGAGGCCCATGCCGGAGCCTCGCGCAAGTCACGCTTTGGCTCAATCGCTATCCCGGTTGAATGGGGAACAGGCTGCTCGTGCGCTAGGGGAGCGCTTCAATCGTCGGAACCCCCTCGACGGCACTTGCGAAGAAATCAGCGATACCCTCGAGACGAGCGTCCTGAAACGCTACGAAGTGCCCGCCCGAAAACTGAAGAAGCCCGCCTGTCGCTTGGCCACCCGCGATATTCCCGGAGACCGGGCCGTTCGCTGATTCGATGCCAAGGACCTCTTGTGCGGCGGTCGGGTTTCGCACTTCGCCGATTGTGGGGATCCGAGATGCGGTCGCGAATGTTTCCATCGAAAGCGCAGGGGTGAACGGATCATCCACCCCTTCGGTCTGAAGGAGACTGAGCGGCCGGTCGGGGATGCGCGGATTCTCGACCAGGTACGAAGCGTAGTTTCCCGGGTCCGCGACATCGACCCAGGTCTGAAGCACTGCGAAGACGGGGTGGTCAATCGTCAGCTCTTCCGCCGCCGGAATGCGGAGTTGAGAGCGAACGAGTGTTGGGATGTCGATCGGCTCGGTCTTCAGCACGAGGGCGATGGGAATATAAGCTCCGGTGCCGCTCAGCACGGCCGCACGGACGCTACGATCCGCCGCCAAAAAGAGGGGGCCATTGATCCCGCCCTGGGAGTGCCCGAAGAAGAAGAGCGAGTCACGATCGAAGACGATCGGCTCGTCGGTAGCGACAAGGTTATCCGGCACGGTGACGTGCGCGATGAAGTTCGCCTGCTCGACCACGTCGAGCGCGGCCTGACGAGTGTTGTCGCGGAAGGCAATTGGATTTGCCACATTAAACGAAAGGACCTCAACGTTTGCGCCGTCGGGCGCCCGGGTTCCGTGATGAATCTGATCAACGCCCATGGTGGCGATTCCCCGGGCGGCCAGACGCTCCGCGAGCCCAGAGTCCTCACTGCTTTCGAAATCGCCGCCGGTGCCGTGCGCATAAATCACGATCGGATATCCGGATTCCGGCATCGGAGTACGCGGTACCGTCAGAGAGAAACGCGCCGGGTACGTATCCTGAACGACCGGCGTGTCGCCATCGAGGACGAGCTCTCCCCCCGAGGTTGCAAAGGGGATCTCCCCTTGCTGGAACGAGCGCGCGTCATAGCGCCCGTGCAGCACGTGATACTCCGGCTCTGTCCGGCGCCAAGCCCAGTCCCGTCGACGGGCCTCTGGGGGCTCCTGCTCCGCGAGCCAGTCCGCGGCAGCAAAAAGCTCTCCCACGGGGTCTTGGGTGGTGAAGACAGCGAGGTTCACGATTTCTGCCGCGCTGATCCCGAGCGATTCGAGGGTCGCAACGGCCGGCTGATAGATGTTCGCAGCCGCTTGAATGGCCGCATCGCCTTCCCCTCGAAGCACCGCGTCAAGCTCCGCCGGGCGCGTCACCGCGAGGCCGTCGGGCGTCAGCACGCGATTCGTCACCACGGCGGCGTAGGTCGTTGCACCACGAAGCGGGATTCCGGGAATGGGCGCGACGCTGAGCGTATTCGCTCCCCAATAGAGACGCTCCTCGCTTTGAAAGCGCACGTAAACAGGAGCGCGCTGCCCCATCTCGGGACTTTCCGGATCGATATTGACGAGGAAAACGCTTGCGCCCTGCTCCTGTGCGGCCAGCGCGCTGTCGGGAAGTGACGCCGCATCGATCGGGCCGCTGAAGTGAAAATAGGCCGGAGAGGCGACGCTATACCCAGAGATATTCGCTTCGATCGCGTCGATATAGTCGCCGATCAACGCGGTCCGCGGAAAGCCTTCCAGCGATAGATTGCCGCTGTCCGTGAGCCGAATATCCGTTGGCCAGGGGAGATCGAAGAAGGGGGCCTCCACACCGGGTCGGGGGAGAACAAAGACCGCGTTGACCGGAACGGGTTCAACGGTCTCACCGCATCCCCAGAGGACCAACGCGGCAAGCAGAAGCCGCAGTCGTAACATCACTGCATGCGACGGTAGCCGAACCAACCGATCGCGGGAAGCTCGCTTCCCGGGTCACTGACGATTTCACTGCCCACCACCGTCGCAGTACCGAACGTATCGAACTCCGCCTCGTGAATCGTCTTATCGTCGAGCTCGATAACCTCAAGGCCGCCGAGGGCGAGGAGTTCCACGCGGTCTCCTTCATTCAGGCCGTGGTTGTTCGGGATGCGGATCCGGAAACCGACGTTGTCGGAGTAGTGGAGCAGCACCTCCGGGCCCATCGCGTACAGACCGAGCAGGTTGTCGCTATCCTCCACGAAGCACGGGTTGCCTGCCGCGAGGTTTACGCGGCGAGCCGCGAGGTTGTCATAATCGGAGCCGAAGAGCCGTGCCGGAACCACTTCGACGACGAGACCATCTGCAAAAACGACATCGCGCACTGCGTTTTCGTCGCCGCGCGGCGGAAGACTTGAGGGCGCGTCGATTCGGTAGAGAGTCGCCGCTTGATCCATTTCCATGATGCCGGCAGTAATATTCGTCGTCGGCAGCTCGCAATACGTCGCCGCGAAACCGGGGGTGGACGTGACAGCACGCGTCCGCATCAAAGAGATACAGCGGGAGTCCGCCTGCTCCACGCCAGGTGTCGGCGCAGGAACCGCGAAATTCCAATAGCCATTCGCGTCCGTCGGAACACCTTCAAGGCACTGAAATTCGTTCGTGCTTGTGGTCACGCAGGCGTTCGCAATTCCTTGAATTCCAGCCCCGGATTCGTTCACCACGCGCCCACGCACACCAACGACCCACGAGCCGGTGCAACCCGCCGCTGGGGTTGGGTCGATGTTTCCGAGGTCGTCGGCCGGGTAGATAATCGCCGGAGGCGTAGGCCCAGGGTCGACGCAGCCGAGCGCCAGCAGAGAGCCGAGAAACGTGAGCGAGGGCTTTAAGAACTTCATCGCGCGTAGTCTACACCGCGACGGGTTCAAAGGCATCCCGATGAACCAAGTTCACCAAATTGCGAAACGGTCGTTCTCGAATTTCGAACGACCGGATGCGAGAATTCGTCGAGATAGGACTGCTGTGAGGGTATCGCCGCAAAAGAAAAGCGCTATGCTCCGGCGATGTCTTCGAATCCACTGCTTCACATTCCATACGAAATCCCTTTTCACGAGATCCGGCCGGCGCACGTTCTCCCCGCGATCGAAACGCTGATCGAAAACGCAAAGGGAGCGCTGAGCGCGATCAAGAATCTCGAAGGGTCGCGGACCTACGAAAACACCCTTGGAGCACTGGAAGATGCGACCGTCCCGTTGAGTACGGCGATGACCGTGGTTGGGCATCTCGAATCCGTCGCGACGACCCCAGATTTGCGCAAAGCGTACACGGCAGCACAGCCTCTTGCGGCGGCCTTCTGGTCCACCATCCCGCTCGATGGGGAACTCTACGATGCGATTCACACGTATGCTGCAACGGACGACGCGAAGGCGCTCGACCCGGTGCGCGCTCGGCTCCTCGAAAAGACGCTTCGAAGCTTCCGGCGTAACGGCGCAGAGCTTTCCCCGGCGAAGAAAGAGGAGCTGACCGCGATTCAGGTCGAGCTAACGGAGAAGACCACTCTTTTCGCGCAACACGTTCTCGACGCGACGAACGCGTTTGAACTCATCATCGAAGACGAGAGTCGCCTCGAGGGGCTTCCCGAATCCGCGAAGAATGCAGCGGCCGCGAGTGCGAAGAGCAAGGAGCTCTCGGGCTATCGCTTCACGCTTCAAGCGCCGAGCCTCATTCCAGTTCTGACGTATCTCGACGATTCCGCGATTCGAGAGCGGCTGTGGCGCGCCTACAACACGCGGGCGACCTCTGGCGAGCGCGACAACCGCGGCCTCATCTTGGAGATCCTCAAGCTGCGAAACCGCAAAGCGAAGCTCCTCGGGTATGAGGATTTTGCGGACTTCGTTCTGGAAGAACGCATGGCAAAGAGCGGGGGAGCCGCGATGTCCTTCGTGGACGAACTTCGGGAGAAGACCCTCCCCTTCTTCCAGAAAGAGAACGCGGCGCTGCTCTCGTTCCAGCAAGCGACCCTGAATGACGCCGCCGCCACGCTAAACCCTTGGGACGTGGGCTACTTCGCGGAAAAGCTTCGAAAGGAACGCTACGACTTCGACGAAGAGATTCTTCGCCCCTACTTCAAAGCGGAGAGTGTCCTTGAGGGTCTCTTCGAGTTGGCGAAGGAGCTCTACGGAATCGAGATCGAGGAGCGCAAAGTCTCGGTTTGGAATGAGGACGTGCGCTTTTACTCGATTCAAGAAGGCGGAAAGGAAATCGCCGGCTTTTACGTCGACCTTCACCCGCGGGAGGACAAACGAGGTGGCGCGTGGATGAACGCACTCGTTTACGGCCCGCCACATCGAGGTCTCTTCTGCGCCAACGTCACGCCGCCGGTCGGCGACCGTCCCGCGCTGCTAACGCATCGTGAGGTGGAGACTCTCTTCCACGAGTTTGGACATCTCCTGCATCACGCGCTGAGCGAAGTCGAAGTCTCGAGCCTCGGCGGGACAAATGTCGCGTGGGATTTCGTCGAACTGCCCTCCCAAATCATGGAGAACTTCTGCTGGGAACGGGTCTCTCTCGATTTCTTCGCGAAGCACTACGAGACCGGCGAGACGATCCCAGAAGAGCTTCTCCAGAAGCTACAAGCTTCGCGCACGTACCGCGCCGCGGCTGCGCAAATGCGACAGCTCGGTTTTGGTACGGTGGACCTTCGCCTCCATCGAGAGCTCGATCTCGACACCGCGACCCCCGATTCCGTGCGCGCGTTCGCACGCGACGTGCTCGCCGAGCATGCCGTGACGGACTTGCCGGAGGACTACGGGATGATCTGCGCGTTTACGCATCTCTTCGCTTCGCCAACGGCCTACGCCTCCGGCTACTACAGCTATAAGTGGGCAGAGGTTCTCGACGCGGATGCCTTCACACGCTTTCGTGAAAACGGCGTCATTAGCAAGGACATCGGGCACGCCTTCCGAAGCAATGTACTCGCGAAGGGGGATAGCGACGACCCGGAAACGCTCTTCAAGAACTTCATGGGTCGCGCACCAAACCTCGAAGCGCTACTCGAGCGCTGCGGCCTGACCCAAGACGCGTGAGCGGGGTGAAAGCCACCGCAGTCCTCGGACTGCTCATCGTCTTCGCGGGAGGGGCCTTTTGGTTCTCTCGAGACGATAGAGTTTCGGACCGCGCGTCGAACGAAACCGCCGAAGCAGGCCATGACGAGACGAGCACGGAGGCTCCAAGGGACGAGGCGCCGATCGAAGTCAACGAAGCCTTCGAAGAGCGACGCGCTCTTGCGGAAGTCGAGCTTGAGGCGGCTGAGGTGGTGAACGTAGGCGAACCAAGCGAGCCAGGGAGCGCTACGGGCGAGACCACTTCAGAGGTTTCGCCCACCGAAGAAGATATCGAGGCAATGGACGAGACCGAAGATGTGCCGGAAGCCCCCGCTCTGATCTTCGGCCAGCCCAACAACCCGCGCGCGCATGCACGAGAATACGCCGTGGTTGGGGTTCTTCTCGAGGAGATTGACCGCGAGATCGAACGGGCGGAGGGCGCCGGGGAGAGCGATCGAGCGGAGAGCCTGCGCGGACGGCGCTCCCTTCTGCAAACCCGTTCCGACAACCTCGCAAGAGCGCTGGAGACGGTCACCGAGCCTTAGATTTATCCGAATCGTTCGGTATCGCTGAACGCGATTTGGCGGACGCATGGTCCGAATCGATGGCGTGTCACACCCTCTTCGTAGGGTGAACCATGGCCTCTACGACACCCGCAATCCACGAAAACGAATGCCACGTCTGCGGTGGCGAAATCGGCACTCAGTATTGGGTCGATGGCTACCCCAGGCTGGTCCATCATCAATGCCGCGACTGGCGACGTGCTCCCTTTCCGTGGGAACGAGAAATCGCGAAACTTCGAAAGCTCGCGAGAAAGGAGCAATCTCTTCGCCCCTCGATCGACGAGACTCTCCGCTGGCTCCGCTGGTCGCGGAATATCTGGCCGCGAGGACCTGAGCTCTACGACGAAGGAGCGCAGCGGCTGCACGCGCTGGTGCGCGTCATCAACCGGTGCGAGCGGGAACGGGCCCGCGCTGCTATTCAAAAACCGAGCGACGTCGGCGGATACGATCGAGATCAGCGCTACCAATATCGATTCTGATGAACCGCGACGGGCGCTTTCTAGCGAAGGCCGTGTTTCTTCACGAGCTCGTGCATTCGGCTTCGCGCGAGTCCGGAGCGCCGCGCGGCCTCGGTGACGTTTCCGGCGGATTCGTCCATCAGACGAGCGAGATACTCTCGTTCGAAGACATCGACCCAGGCGGATTTCGCCTCCTTAAAGGGCAAGTCCACGCGAACGGTATCGGGCATATCGCTCGCAAGCGTCGGCCGCCCCGCGTAGCCCTCTCCAAGCGCAACCACACGGCGAACGAACGAGCGAAGCTCGCGAACATTTCCAGGCCAGCGATATCCAGCGTACTTCTGCAAATCACGCATGAGTGCGTTCATCGCGGCGTCATCCCCAGGCGCGAACGCCTCGAGGAAGTGCCGCGAGAGGAGACGAGCATCGTCGCCTCTCTGTCGCAATGGAGGCGAGACAAGCTCCAGGACGTTGAGTCGGAAGAAGAGGTCCTCCCGGAATGTCCCCTCGTTGACCATTTGCGCGAGCGAGCGATGAGTCGCGGCGACGACTCGGACGTCCACCGGTCGGCGGGTCGCGTCGCCGAGCCGCTGCACCGTCCGGTCTTCGAGCACGCGGAGAAGCTTTGGTTGAATCTCGAGTGGGAGCTCCCCGATCTCATCGAGAAAGATCGTGCCTCCATTCGCACGCTCGAAAGCCCCCGCACGCTCTGCCTCCGCGCCGGTAAACGCGCCGCGCTGATGCCCGAAGAGTTCGAGGTCGGCAAGCGTTCGCGACAGACTTGCACCGTCGACCACCACGAAAGGGCCCTTCTTTCGCAGACTATTCAGATGAAGCGTTCGCGCGATTTCCTCTTTGCCGGTACCTGACTCCCCCGTGATGAGCACCGACGAATCGCCCTCCGCGATCCGCGCCATCGACGCGAAAAGTCGATGCATCACCGCAGACGCGCCAATGAGTGTTCCGAAGGTATCGCCGCCCGTCCAAACCGCGCGACGCAGACGCTGCTCGCCAATCCGAACCTCGATCGTCGTACCGCCGATTTGGACGCGAGAGTGGTTGCGAAGCAGCGCGCTCTCAATGCGCACGTTGCCGATCCAGCTTCCGTTTTTGCTTCCTAGGTCACGGAACCGAACGCCGCCCTCCACCCTCTCGAGCTCACAGTGCAAACGTGACACCGCGCGGTCCGGGATCTGGAGTCCAGCCGCGCTGCTTTTGCCAACGGTCAGCACCCCGTCCGCAAAGGGATGTTCATGTCCCTTCAATTCGCCATCGATGACAGTCACGAATGCCACCTGCGCATCGACTTCGCGTAGTTCGCAGGTGTTCGTGAAGAGTGTCGGTTCAAAGTTCACATCGAGACCATAACAGGCTTCCTGCGCTCCGCGACTTGGAAGCGGAGGTTGGCCCAACGTGCCGAGGAATATGGATCGGGTGAGATTCCGATCGCGACTCGATTCGATGCGCAAAGCGTGGCAGCAGCGGGCAGAGCGTTCGACAAGGCCAGCGTTGACCTTCCGACAGCGCCAAAGCGAGATTTCTTCATGACGATGAGTCGTTCGCCAAGCTCAGGAAATTCGCTGCAAAACGCGAATAATGTTCTCCGCTCCGATGTTGGCAGGAAGTGAACTTCTCTCGGATCTCGAAGGGCGCCATTTCTCCGCCCCGCCCTCGTGCGGCATTCGAGTCGCCGGGAAGCGAAATCAAAGGAGATTCGCTCAAAAGGCACGACGAAACCGCACAGGACGTGCGATAGTCCGGCCCATGATTCGCACGCTCGGCAAATACGAGCTGCTCGAAGAGCTCGGGCACGGTGGAATGGCCACCGTCTATCGCGCACGCGATACGCTCCTCGATCGTGCGGTCGCGATTAAGGTTCTTCATCCTCACCTTCAGAAGACTCAGGAAGCGCGGACCCGTTTCGCGCGCGAAGCGAGAAGCGTCGCTCGACTCAAGCATCCCAATATCCTCGAAGTCTACGAGTTTAGCGGAAACGAGTCGGAGGAATCCTACATCGCCGTGGAGCTCCTGACCGGGCCTACACTGAAGCACTACATCGAAGAAAAGGGCGCCATGCCGGCGGAGATCGCGGCGTGCGCGGGCATTCAGCTCTGCCGAGCCCTTGAGGCTGCACACGAGGCGTCGCTCGTGCATCGGGACGTGAAGCCAGAAAACGTGCTCTTTCACGAAGAGCGCTGCCTAAAGCTCACGGACTTCGGTATCGCTCAGATGGTCGACACCCAATCGTTTACGGCAACCGGACAGATCCTCGGATCGCCAGGACATATGGCACCTGAGCAAGTCGATGCCGGCGATGTCGACGAGCGTTCCGATCTCTTCTCCCTCGGAACGGTCCTCTACTACATCGCGCTCGGACGCCTTCCGTTCACCGGGAGAAACCCTCACCAGATCATTCGACGCCTCGTGGACGGCGAGTTTCCTCCGCCCTTGCGAGTCCGCCCTGAGGTTGGCGAACGGTTCGCCAGCATCATCGAACGCTGCCTGAAGCGAAACCCGGACGAGCGCTACGAGAGCGCGGCCTCACTTCGCACCTCACTTGAGGGAGTCTTGCGCGAGGTCGAAATCGAGGACGCGAATGCTCAGCTTCAGATGTTCCTCGCAGACCCGGACGGCGAATCCGAGCGACTTCGCAGCAAAGTGATCGCAGTCTCGCTCGGCAATGCACGCGCCGCGCTATCGGCAAAAAACCGTTCGAGTGCCCTTCTCTCGCTGAATCGGGTGCTCGCCATCGACGATGGCAATGACGAAGCGCTTCGCCTGATTGAGCGCTCGGAGAGCCGCGGCAAAGTCATGCCCGCCTTGGCGCTCGCATGCGGGGTCGCAGTGCTATCCGGCGCGGCGTGGATGGGCTTTCAAAACGACCCTTCTGACACCCCTGAAGATCCGGTCGTGTTGACCAACGCCTTGGTCGACGCTGCTCTGGATGCGACGGACGACGGAGCTGCGAGCGATTCCGCTCCAGGTGACACATCGCCGCGTGATGCTGGCCTGCTCGACGCTGTTGTCGAAGATAGCGCCCCCGGTACCTTCACCGATTCTGCGCCCAGCGAAGGCACCGACGCAGAACCCGTCGCATGGCGCGGTGACTCGCGAAGACCAGGACGGGCCGTCGGAATGAGGCGCGAGGATTCGCAAGGCGCGCCCCGAGAGGTGGTGTTCCGCCCTCGCCCGCCCAACGTGCAAATCTCGGTCGACAATGGCCCCCTTCGGGCGTTCGGTCCGGATTTTCGAAGCGTGGAACTCACACCGGGTCCGCATCGCTTTCGCTTTGTCGGAGCCAATGACTGCTGCGAAGACGCTGAATTTACTCAAAATATCCCAGCTGGCGAAGAGCCTTATGCGCTGAGTCGCGCGCTCTCCTTTCGCGATTCACCGCTCTACATTACCGCAAATGTACCCGCGACGGTGGAGGTGCTCCCCCGCGGTAGCTCCGGTGGCGCCGAAGGTCGCACGCGCGCCTTGCTCTATATTCCGATGTCCCGAGGAAGAGAGACTCGTCAATATCGGGTGACAGCGCCCGGTTATGAAGTCTATACAGGGACTGTTACTCTCACGGCCGGAGCCACGACTCCGACCCAGACCCGAGTCGAACTCCGCGAATCCCCTCCATGACCCTCGCCTTCCTCCGATTGCCAAACGTTCGCGACCCACGGTCGCCACGTGGCGGAGGACACACTCAGCGGTGGGCACGGCTTTTGGCCGCCCTTCTATTCTCGTGCCTAAGCGCGTTCTCCGGTCGCGCGATGGCGGGGGAGCTCGAAGATTTCGAGGAAGCTCGCAGCGCCTATAGCGAGCATAACTACGAAGAAGCGGCGCGACGTTTCGAGCGACTTGTGGGCGGAGCGGTCCCGCAGCTGCGAAACGAAGTATTGGTCATCGAGTCCCGAAAATACCTCGGCGCAGCGTATCTCTTCGTCGACCGGGAAGATGACGCACGTCAGCAGTTCTCGCTTCTTCTTGAGGCAGACAGCACGTACCAGCTCGACCCCCTGAGCTTCCCTCAAGAGGTCCTGCAGGTCTTCGATTCGGTGCGAACGGAACGCGCTCAGGCCGCTGCTCAAGAAGAGCAAGAAGCACAGCAACGGCTCGAGCAGATCAACGCGGCTCAGATCGAGCGGATCTTACTTCAGCAGGAACGGATGCGTCGACTGGAAGCCCTCGCCCAAGAACGGGTCGTAGAACGCACCAACTCGCGCTGGATCGCCGCCCTCCCCTTTGGGATCGGTCAATTTCAAAACGGTGATCGCTCGGCCGGCATTGCGTTCTTGACGATCGAGAGCGCACTCGCTCTCGGCACCGTCGCAACCTGGGGCTGGCATCAGTGGCTGGGCAATCGCCTTGAAGACGTTCTCGCGATTCGGGACGAAGATGAACAGCGCATCGCACTGGAGAGTTTCGAGCAAGGCGAGTTCACGTCTCGGGTCCTCAACATCGGCATGTTCTCCGCGCTCATGCTCACGGCGATCATCGGCATCGTTCACGCGCAGGCGCGCTTCGTTCCGGTCGATCGCGACGTCGAGGAACGCCCCCTGCCAGACGATCTTCCCGAGGCAGCGCCGCCGCCCGCGGCTCGCCTCCGCTTCGAAGGAACCGGCTTCAGCCTGCTCTTCTGAGAACTCGTCAACGTCCTCGCGCCGCATTTTTTCTTGCGGGCCAACCGTCAACGCCATGACCATCCGATCATGCGCACTCTCCTGCTCTCCCTCTCGCTTGTTGTTTCGCTCGCCTGCGGTGCCCGCTCGGATTTCGGAGATCCGAATTATGGCAGCGGAGAAAGCGACGGCGGACTCGATGCTGCACGCGACGCAGATGTCCTGGACAGCTCAGTTTCCGATAGCGGCCCTACCGACACTGGGCAGATCGATGGCAGCCCGCGCGACACAGGATCCGCGGATAGCGCGCCTCTTGATGCTAGCCCTGCCGATGGCGGGTCTTTCGATAGCGGCCCGGCCGATAGTGGAATGAACGACGCAGGTCCGGATGCGACCCCGGATACCGGCCCCGACGGCAGCGTCGGCGACCACTGTCCACTCGACGATCCCTTCGGCTTTGGCGACGACGACGACGACACGCTCTGCTCCCCCGGATGTTTCGGTCCGACGCGTGACCTCGCCCCATGCGAGAGCGCCGACACGTTCGTATCGGGCACCGTTCTCGAAGATACGGTCTGGGAAGGACGCGTCTGCGTCGAAGGCCTCTTTGGCGTTCGAACGGGCGTGACCCTCACCGTCACCGCGGGAACCGAAGTTTATTTCCGCCGCGGTGCCTCGCTCGAACTCGAGGGACATATGGATGTCGAAGGCACGCCCGACGCACCCGTGCTCTTTTCTTCAAACGAACTCGAACCAAAGGTCGGCGACTGGGGCGGCATCGCGCTACAGCTTACGAACGGCGGCACCATGCGCATGCAGCATGCGATCGTCGAGTACGGCAATATCGGCGTCGCGACCTGGGAGTCCACGCTGACGGTAGAAGGCCCCGAGACCGACCTCTTCATCGAGCACTCCCTCTTTCAGTTCAACAACACCGCGATGACCCCGGACGACAACTCCGAAGTTCGCTTCAATACGGTGGCCTGCAACCGACAAGGCATCTTCGTCGCGTCCGAAGACGTGCCCGTTCAGCGGCTCGCCGACAATAATATTTGTCAGAACCTCGAGTGGGGAATGAGCGCGCAGCAATCGAGCGCTGACGGTACCGACAACTACTGGTGCACCGTCGATGCTGCAGAGATCGACGAGATCATCGATGACGAGCGCGACTCCATCCGCCGCGGCGGCCTCATCGAGTACGTCCCCTTCCGCACCGAGCCGGTCCCGGAAGCGCCAGATCATCCAGCGCTCTGAACGCGGTCTCTTCGAGTCGAGAGACGCTGCTCTCGAGCGAAACGTTGCTGCCGGATGGAGAGTCCGCGTCCCGAAATGAGCATACAAGCACTTGTCAGAGGCTTCGTGTACCCTCGGTCGCGCGTAGACAATATCGCACGATTCGCGGCAGCGAGAGGCTTTCATGGCGAGAGAAATAGTGGTCAGTTTGGGCGGCAATGAGAGCCGCTTCGGGATGAAAAAGGTGGAGCGCTCGAAGCTCTACGGTAGCCGGAAAAGGATCCCGCTCGACCCGGAAGGAGAGGCCTGTACAAAGGCGCGTCTCACCGAAGACGGCTCGATGCTGATCGTGAGCGGGATGACCGCACAGGGTTGGTTCCTGGAAGACGGCCACTGGGTCCCGAATAAGGAGCTCGTTGGTCTCGATGAGGAAGGCAACGAACTCCCCAAAATCGACTCGACCCTCGGCGTGGCACAAGCCCTCGAAGGCCCCATCGATCCATCGATCGCTCTCGACCTTCGCCTGAAGTCGGTCTACGCGCTCGAGCCCTCGGAGGTCGACGATGCCCTTCTCGAAAAGCTCCGCGAGGGCGAGCTCTATCGCTTCGCGTTTAACTACCGAGCGGACTATCAAGCCGATGTCGCGGTTCTGATCGCAAACCAAGAGGGCGAAGTCTTCGCGCTGATCGGGGGCCTGACCGAACCCGCTTGGCTCGATGCTGCGGAGGTGATCGTCGCAGATCCCGCAGACGATGAGGATGACGTCGACGACCTCGATTTCGAGATGTTTTAAGAGGAGCCAGAGACGATGCCTGCACCCCAACGCAAGATTCACATCACCAATAGCAAAGGGCGAAACGCGCCCGTTGGTTTCTCTACGCTCAAGGCCCCTGCGCCTCCCGGAAAGGGCGTGGTCGGCAAATCGGCGGAGTTCATTCGTTTCCTCGCTGCAGCGCCCGAGAACACGCATGCGAAGCTAACCGAAACGCAGGGAGACGCGTACGGGCAAGCGCTTGTCGACGGAGACCCCGAGGTCGATATGGAGCGCGTCGGGCAGCGCCTCGGACGCATGTCCCAGGTGTATCTGAGCTCCGAAGGCAACGTGCTTCACGCTCCGCCGAGTCTTATCGAAGTGATCCTCGATCCTAGCGGGGCGGAGAAAGAACGTAAGGCATGGGAGGACAAGCAGGCGAACGTGAACGACGAATTTCCGATTCGCTGGACCGGCAAGAAGATGCCGAAGAAGCAGGCGCTTCAGCGCTTTGTCTTCGAGCGCTCGATTCAGCTTTCGCACTTTAATGGATTGACCTACGACTACCTCTTCGGCATCGCCGAGGAGCTCGCGAACGACGACGCCCTCATGCTCGTTGGAGGCGGCGAAAAGGGTCGCGACCCGCTGGTCTTTAACACGAACGGTGCAGCGTTTCGCGGCTTCCTCGAAGGGCGCGTGGAAGGCACCCGCTATCAGCTCCTGCTTCATCTCTCTCGGATGGAGTTAAAGCGTCCCGAAACGGAGAAAAAGGGATGAGTGAGCTCTTCGACTTAAGCCAAGAGGCGCCCCTTGCCGACGGAACACACTGCCCGGCGGGAAGCATCGCAGAGCCCGAGCTTGCCAAGCGGCTCAAAGCCTACAAGCGGCAAATCGCGAGCCGCTACCGCGCGCTCAGCGCCGAGGAAATCGAGACGCTCCCGAAGGGAGGCCTGTGGGTCAGTCCGAAAATCGACGGGGAGCTTTGGTTCTTGATCGTCGACGGCGAGGAGGTCGCGCTCGTTTCGTATAACGGAAAGGTAATCCGCGGTGATATTCCCGTGCTCGCCGAAGCCCGAAAGTTCGTGCAGCGTCGCGCCGAAGGACGGACGATTTTGGCGGGAGAACTGTTCGCCATCCGCTCCGGCGGGCGGCCGCGGGTTGGAGACCTTCGCAAAGCACGAAGCGGCGGCGCAGATGCGCCAGCTGAGAAGATGGGCTTTCAGGTCTTCGACCTTCTTGAAGGCGGAGATTCCGAAGCGGTCTCTCCGATGCCTGCATACGAGGACCGGCTCCGCTGCTTCGAGCGACTCTGCAAAGGCGGTAAGCGCCTCCAAGCGATCAAGACCGTGCACTGCGCGAGCCACGACAAGGTCAAGGACCTCTTCTCTGAATGGGTCGAAGGCGGCAAAGGCGAAGGGATCGTTGTCCGCAGCGAAGAGATTGGCCGCATCTACAAGGTCAAACCCATCTTCACCCTCGACGCAGCGGTAATCGCATTCACCGAACGCGCGGACGAAGAGAAACAGGTTCGGTCCTTGTTGCTCGCGCTGATCCGTGAAGATGGACGTTTTCAGGTCATCGGAAGCTGCGGAAACCTCGGTACGCCAGAGCACCGAGCCAAGCTTTACGAAAAGCTCGCGGAACACGCGATTCCGAGCGGCTATAGCTACGCCTCAAGCTCTGGAGCGCTCTTTAAGTTTGTCCGCCCGACGATGGTCGTCGAGGTAAAACTCACCGATGTTCAGGGAGAGGATTCCTCCGGCGACGCGATCAAACGAATGGTGCTCGAACTCGGTGCCGAACGGTGGACAGCGATTGCCCCTGCCAAGGGCATCAGCATTCTCCATCCGGTGCTTGCGCGTGTGCGCGATGACAAAGACGTGAACGCGCTCGATGTTCGAGCCGCGCAGGTTCTTGAGCGAGTGCACATCGACGACCTCGACCAGGCGGTGGAGAAAGTCGAACTCGCGAAAAGCGAAGTGCTACGGCGCGAGGTGTACACCAAAACAACAAAGGGCAATCTCGCGGTTCGAAAGGTACTTCTCTGGAAGACCAACAAAGAGATCGCGGACCCCACGTTCCCCGCGTTTGTCGTGCACTGGACCGACTACAGCCCCGGGCGAAAGGACCCACTCAAACGAGACGTCCGTACCGCACCTTCTCTCGAAGCAGCGGAAGCCATCGCCGATGAAATGGTCGCGGCCGGCGTGAAGAAAGGCTGGGACCGCGCGGATGCGTGACACCGCACGAGCGACGGCATCCCACACGAAATCGAACGTCGTGCCGCGGATAGATTCCCGAACCCCCGAGCGGCGTAACGTTTTCTCTCGCCGGGACTAAGAGCGCTGTGCTGACTCGACCCGCTTATTCACTGCTTTTCGCCGCTTTCTTCCTTCTCCAGGGCTGCGAAGTGATCCGTGGCCCCGTAACGACCGCGGATGCTTCGACTTCCGATGGCGCGATCGACGTCGACCTGGGGGATGGTGCCCCGCCCGGCCCGGTCAATGAACCTCCCGAACGCATCGCCGGGATGGTGCTGGCACATATCGACGATGATGAAGATGCCGACGCATCCGATGATGGGGCCCGCGGTTACGGAACGGAGCTTGCGGACCAAGCGCTCGCGCGACTCGGTGAGATTGGCACGAACGCCATCAGTCTGAGTTCCTTTGCCCTTCTCGACACGCGTTGCGATACCAACGTCCGGCCAGAGTTCGACGCACTTGGACAAGAGAACGAAGCTTCACTTCTGCGTATGGCCGAGCAAGCACACGCGCGCTCGATCTCCGTTCTGCTCTCACCGACGCTCTGGATCAACGACGGAACCTGGCGAGGAGAGCTCGGCCGATGCGATGACGGGACAAGGTGGACCGATTCCGAGTGGCGGGCATTTTTCGAGAGCTATGCCGCCTATGTCGTTCGCGCCGCGCGGATTGCGCAAGAGGCCTCCATCGAGATCCTCTCGCTCGGGCTGGAACTAAAAACAATGGTGCAGCAGCATCCCGAGTATTTCCGCGAACTCGCGGCGCTTGTGCGTAGCGTCTATTCGGGGCGGCTCACCTACTCCGCGAACTGGGATGGGCTCGACCAGCTAAGCTTTGGTGACGCACTCGACTATGTCGGTGTGAACGCCTTCTATCCGCTTACCGGAGATTCGGAAGCCAGCGCGGAGACGTTGCGCGCAGGTGCCGAGCGGGTCGCGACCGAGCTTGCCGAAATCTCTCGAGCGAATGGCCGACCGATTCTCTTCACGGAAGTCGGCTACAAATCCTGCCCAGATTCGACCATCGAGCCTTGGCTATGGCCGGAGGATCCGACCAGCTCTTGTCGAGGTCGGGTCGACGAGGAGCACCAAGCGATCGCGTACCGCGCCATCTTCGAATCGTTCTGGGACCAAGAGTGGTTCGCCGGGATGTTCTGGTGGAAAACCTTCACAGACCTCCAGGACCGAGATCAGGAGCGCTTTCCGCCGCAGGAGCCTCCTTTCGGATACGACCCTCTCGGTAAATCCGCAGAGACCGTGCTCCGCGAATACTACGGCGCCCTCTAAGCAGGCGGGTCGCGAGAGCGCATGTTCACAGCGAATCGACTCAGCCCGCTCGTCTTCTTCGGACTCTTCCTTTGGAGTGCGTTCCTCCCTTCCCGCGCGGCGGCGAGCCCTTGGGTTCCGGAACCGCTTCATGGCTTCCTTAAGCTTGGGTACGCGTACTCGGAAAGCGCGAGCTTCTTCACCATCGATGCGGATACTCGCAGCGTGCCGCGCTTCACGAGCCACGAGCTGACCTTCTTTGGAGACATCGGCATTGCCCCGCGCGTCGCGTTATCGCTCACCGGCAACGTCGCCGCGCGAGAGCAGGCCGGGGAAGTCGGCGGATTCGCTTTTGGCAATCTCATCGCAATGGCGAGAGTGCGAATCACTAGCAGCCCGGCGATCAGCGTCGCGCTCCGCGGCAGCATTCCCTTGGTCGACGGCCGCGAGAGGCCACTTCATACCGACCGCGTTTTCTCTCTTGGCCCCAGGGTTTCGATCGGGCACGGCTTTTCACTCTTCGGCCTATCCGCCTTTGCTTCGTTTGCGCTCGACTGGACCATTCCGGTCACCTTCGGACCGACGCTCAACGAGGGACGCATCGCAACATCCGTCAACCTCATCGGCGAGGCGGGCGCTTGGCTACACGAGTATCTGATGGTGAAAGTCCGGGCGCAGCTTCTCATCGGCGTTGGACACCGAGATGCACTCGATCGAGAACGTTTCATTGCCCAGACCCCGGAGCGACAGGACTCGTTTGACCTCGGGATCGGAGCGCTCATTCCCGTCGAGCGTTCACGGAGAGTCGGTATCGATCTTTATCTGCAGCGAACACTCTGGGGCCGAAGCCGAGCGCTTGGGACGCTCGTCAGCGCGGGCGTCTACACGACGTTCTAAACGCGACCGGCGCGACCGGCGAAGGACACAAAAAAGGCCGAGCGAATCGCTCGGCCTTTGCGTTGCTCGGGGACAGCGCCCGAAACGGCTACTTTGCCGGAACCACGATATCGACGCTGCCGTCGCTGAGGTTGTAGATGGCGCCGACAATCGCGATTTCACCCGCGTCTTCCATCTCCTTGAGGATGGCGCTGCGCTCGCGGATACCTTCGACATTCAGGCGCACATTGTGCTCACAAACTTCATGAACGAACTTGCCGTTGTCACCTGAGGTGTCGGATTCCGAAGTCGCGGCGCGCGCGGCTTCGACCGCTGGGGTGATCTTGCTGAGAAGGTCGGTGATATTCCCAAGCTTGACGTCCTTTACGGCACTGGTGACCGCGCCGCAGTGCTGATGACCGAGCACCATGACAAGCTTGGAGCCGGCGACTTTGCAGGCGTATTCCATGCTTCCAAGCATATCGACATTGATGAAGTTGCCAGCCACGCGGGCCACGAAAAGATCGCCGATTCCGCGATCGAAAACGGTTTCGACGGGGACGCGGGAGTCAACGCAGGAGAGAATGATGGCCTCGGGGTTTTGCCCGCCTTCGGCCTTCGGGATCTGGCTCGTATGCTTTCGTTCGGTAAGCTCCCCCTTCATATAACGCTTATTGCCTTCGAGCAGCGATGCCACGATGCCGGCGGGCGTCAGCGCGCTCTGCTGTTCCTTCGAAAGTACGTCTTCCACAATTCCTGCCATTAACTCTCTACCTTTTGCCTGGGCCTTAGCCCGTTCGGTCGAACGCCGCCATAGTTCAGCGGACGGTGAAACGTAGCGCTACCAGAACACATCGGAAAGTGTCGCGTAAAGGGAAAAGGACCGCTTTGGTCCGTGATTCTGGTCACCTGTCTTTGTGGGCTTTTGTTGACGCTTTGGTTTCCCCGAGTTGCCATTTTCGACGCGAGTTCGCCCTCATTTGCTCCGCCAAGCGCGCAAGTCCTCGTGCCCGGCGTTTACCGACGGCCCGGGGAATACGCGAACGGTTTGCGAGGAGGCTTTCCCTCGTGCACACCACCAGCCCGGCGATTTCTGCCGGTTAGGACAATGCCCGCAAGCCAGCCCTCAGAGATCCCAGACGTTCAAGGCTCCCCCGACTCTCGTCAAATCCGTATTCAACGGGTGGGCGTAAAGGGGCTTCGCCATCCTGTGCGCGTCGCGGAGCAAAACGGAGAGGCGCAGCACACCATTGCGGAGTTCGACATTTTCGTGAGTCTCTCGCCCGACCTCAAGGGCACACATATGTCGCGCTTCGTCGAGGTCCTGAATGACAACGACGACGCGCTGTCGAGCGCTTCGCTCGAAGCGATGGCTTCGCTCATCTGCGAGCGCCTCGAGTCGGACAGCGCGTATGTCAAAATGAAGTTCCCGTTTTTCGTGAAGAAGACCGCGCCCGTCTCCAAGGTCGTGAGCCTGATGGATTACGAGGTCACCATGACCTGCAAAGTCGAGCAGGGCCGAGCGATCAACGTGACCCAGGTGCTCGTCCCAGCGACAAGCCTCTGCCCCTGTTCCAAAGAGATTTCCGACTACGGCGCACACAACCAGCGCGCCCACGTCACCATCGCCGCCGAGCCAGCTGCGACGCTTTCGGCAGAAGAGCTTATTGCGCTCGTCGAAGAGGAAGCGTCTTCGCAACTCTACGGCGTACTGAAACGCGCGGACGAAAAGTTCGTCACCGAAGAGGCGTACGACAATCCGAAGTTCTGCGAAGACCTCGCCCGAGATGTTGCAGCCAGACTTGCTGCTCACGAGCGCGTTCGCACCTACCGAGTGGAAGTAGAGAACTTCGAGTCCATCCACAACCACTCGGCCTACGCGATGATCGACGGGGACATCCCCCTCGTCTAAGAGCTAGTCTCTCTAGAAAAAGTCTCTGGCAAAGTCTGGAGAGAAGTGTCTCGCGTGCAGCCAGACCTCTTAGCCGGTGGGTTTTGCAGCCCGTTCTTGAAGCGCCGCCCAAAGCGCGCTCTCGGGAGGGCGCAACATTCCGCGAAACGTAGCGGAGAGCTCGCTCCCATCCTGTCTCCACTCGATCGCGCTCCCGATCCACGAGGGGTGCCTATCGGAACCGAGAATATCCCAGCGCTGGAAACCATCTCGTGCGTCCCCCACGCGGACCTCGAGGTCTCCGATTTGAAGAGCGTCACCCACCTGCCGGGAGGACAACTGCCCCGAGACCGGGACCATCGTCACATCAGGGCTCGCTCCGGCCCATTCGAGACGGCTCGATTGAAGCTCCGCAAGACGTTCGGCCGCAACGCCTGCCATCGCGCGTGGGTTTACCGTGAGCCCCGTCTCCGCTTCCACGCTCGTCACGCCCTTACCGACGAGCCCGCACGGAACAATCCAGGAGAAGTGCTCGAGGTTCGTCGTCCCGTTAAACGCAAACCCATGCTTCGTAATCCAGCGACTGATTCGAACGCCGACGGCGCCAATCTTTCGAGGACGATCATTCACACCGACCCACGAGCCATTCATGCCATCGATACGTTCCGCGACGATGCCGTATCGCGCGGCAAGGTCGATCATCGTTTGCTCGAGAGACGCAACGTATTTCCGAACGTCCTCGCGTCCGCCATTGAGATCGAGAATCGGATACCCCACAAGCTGCCCCGGCCCGTGATAGGTCACGTCTCCGCCGCGCCCAATCTCTTCGACCGCCACGCCGCGGGCTGCGTACTCTTCTCGTGACAGAAGCAGATTGTGCTCCTTCGCGCCGCGGCCGAGGGTGATTGTTGGAGGATGCTCAAGGAGCAAGAGCGTGTCGGGAATCTCCTGCGCCCCGCGTTTCTCAATTAGCTCCTCTTGAAGGGCAAGGGCCTCGCCGTATTCGACGAGGCCCAAGTAACGCGCCTGAAGCAATCGCTCCGTCAAGGTTACTTCTTCTTCTTGTTCATCACGTGAACGGCCTCGCCGAGCGCGTGCTTAAACGCTTCCATGACGCCTTCGCCAAGCGTCGGGTGTGGATGCACCGTCAGGGCAACATCTTCAGCAAACGCGTGCATCTCCATCGCGAGCGCAGACTCGCTGATGAGGTCGCTCGCCTCGTGTCCGACGATGGTCACGCCGAGAACCTTGTCGTCGTTCTCCGCGTCCGTGAGGACCTTGATGAAGCCGTCGGTCTCGTTCACGGCCATCGCGCGCCCGGAAGCGGCGAAGGGGAACTTGCCCACGTTGAACTTGCGTCCGTCCTTCTTCGCCTGCGTCTCGGTAAGGCCGACAGAGGCGATCTCCGGATCCGTGAAGATGGCGGCCGGCATCGCGACGATATCCATCTTCGCGCCCTTGTGGCCCGCGATCACTTCCGCAGCGATCTCGCCTTCTTTGCTCGCCTTGTGCGCGAGGTAGGGTCCGCCGGTAACGTCGCCAATGGCATAGATGCTCGGAACGTTCGTGCGAAGGAACTCATCGACCTTGATGTGGCCGCGATCGTCGAGCTTCACGCCCGCCTTCTCAAGCCCGAGGTTCTTGCTATTCGGACGGAAGCCGACGGCCACGAGGACCTTCTCCGCTTCGATCTTCTTCTGCTGGCCTTCGTGTTCGACGGTCACGGTCGCGACGCCGCCCTTCACTTCGCAGGAAAGCGCCTTGGCCTTCGTCAGCGAGGTGGCGGGATTGTCGCTCTTGAGGAAGCGCTTTTCGACGACTCGGACAACGTCCTTGTCGGTTCCGGGAAGAAGCTGGTCCATCATCTCCACTACGGTCACCTTCGTGCCGAGCTTCTGATAGACCATGCCGAGCTCCATGCCGATCACGCCGCCGCCGATGATGACCATCCGCGCCGGAGCTTCCTTCAGCGACACCGCTTCACGCGCGGTGATCACGACATCGCCATCCGGCTTAAAGCCCGGAATCTCGATCACGTTCGTGCCGGTCGCGACGATGATTCCCTTCGTCGCCTTCACGGTCTTCTTCTCGCCTTCGGGCGTTGTCACTTCGAGGGTGTCCTTCGAGGTGAACTGCGCGGTGCCGAGAAGGAGCGAACCGCCGTTGCCCTTAACGAGGCCAGCAACGCCGCTTGTGAGCTTGTTGACGATGCCGTCCTTCCACTCCTGCATCTTCGCGACGTCGACCTTCGGCTCGCCGAAATCGATGCCCATATGGGAAGCGTGCTTCGCTTTGTGGACGAGACCGGAGGCAGCGATGAGCGCCTTCGAGGGAATGCAGCCCCAGTTGAGACAAACGCCGCCCCAATGCTCTTTGTCGATGCACAGGACATTCAGTCCCAGCTGGCCAAGTCGAATGGCCGCCACGTATCCGCCGGGTCCAGCGCCGATGACAATCGCGTCGTAGGTTTCAGTCGCCATAACGTGTTTTTGCTTTCTTATCGGGGTCAGTGAGAAGGCGCGGGTTCATGCTCAAGGAGCTCCGCCTTCTGCTCTTCCAGATGCCACGGGAGTTCCGCGTAGACATCGTCAAATAGGGTGGGCCGTTCGATCTCGCCGTACTTCTCCGTCTCGCGGATTGCGGTCAAAACCTCTTCGGTAAGCTCTTCTCGGAGCTTCTCTTGGTAGCCATCGTCCACAAGACCTCGACTACGCATATAGGCCTCAAACCGAAGAATGGGATCCCTCGCCTTCCAGCGCTCGACCTCCGCTTCGTCGCGATAGAGGCGCGGGTCGTCACTGGAGCTATGCGCACCGATGCGGTAGGTCACAGCTTCGATGAACGTCGGGCCTTCGCCCTTGCGAGCTCGATCGGTCGCTTCGCCGATCACTTCGAGAAGCGCCAGGACGTCGTTTCCATCGACCCGTACGCCGGGGATCCCGTACGCCTCCGCTTTGATCGCGAATGTCGTCGAGGCCGTCTGCTTGCTCGAAGGCACGCTAATCGCCCAGTGGTTGTTCTGGCAAATCAGAACACAGGGGGGCTTCCAAACGCCCGCGAAGTTCATCGCGGCGTGAAAATCGGGTTCGCTGGTCGCGCCGTCGCCGGTAAACGCAACCGCAATTCGGCCTGCTTCGCCGCGGATTTTCATCGCCTGCGCCGCGCCGACCGCCTGCGGAAGCTGCGGTCCCAAGCAGGAGGACCAAGAAACCTGGTTCGCGCCTTTGCCGGCCATATGCATTGGCTGTTGCCGGCCCTTCATGACGTCGCCAGCATTTCCGTAGATCTGGGCGAGCCATTTCGTGAGCGGGTAGCCGCGAACCAGCATAATGGACGCTTCGCGCAGCGCCGGAAAAACCCAGTCGTCGGGTTTCAAACACATCGCGGTCGCGATCGGTGTCGCTTCCTGGCCCGTGCTCGCGCCGTAAAATCCAACCTTGCCCTGTCGCTGACGCATCAACATGCGCTCGTCGACAATCCGAATCCGCAGCATATGCCGGAAGATTTGGAAAAGCGTTTCGTCGTCGACGTTTGGCTCGCGAACGGCGGTGCCATCTTCGCGAAGGATTTGACGGAGGCCTAGAGCCGGATGCTGAGGATCGATCTGCACGGGACGGGCGCATCTTATCGCCCTCGGAGGAGGGGTCAACGGCGAAGAGAGATTTCCCCCACGTGAACGCCACTCCAAGCCTTCCGGGACGCTTCGATGCAAGCTGGGCGTCTGGCCGGATGATGCGAGTTGCGCTACACCGCCGCCGTGACTGCCCCGCACCAGCGCATTGAGCGACCTGCGATCGTCGTATTTGGCGTGATGTGCATTCTGCTTTTGCTGGGGAACGCGGTCTACCGGATCACCCCAATCGCGGTGGAACCCTGGCTCGACGGTTCGATGACGCCCATTCAAAAGGGACTCTTTGTCCTTTTTGCACTCTTTAACGCGTACGCCGAGGGTTACCGCGGCTTTCAGCTTCGGTTCTCGCCTCGAGTCGTATCGCGCGCCGTTTACCTTGGTCAGAACCCGAGGCCGCTCTGGGTTCTGCTCGCCCTGCCTTTTTGCATGGGGCTCTTTCACTCGACCCGAAAAAAGGTCGCGTGGATTCTTCTCATCGTGATCACCGGTCTTGTAATTGCCGTGAAGCAAATCCCGCAGCCATGGCGCGGGATCATCGATGGCGGCGTCGTTGTGGGTCTCGGCTGGGGTATGCTGAGTACCTTCGTTCAGCTCATCGGAGCCCTGCGTGGCAACGCCCCCGCGCCCGTGGATTTGCCGGAGGCGGAGTCGGCCGCGAACGTCGGCGAGCTCGACCAAGCACAAGCGTCTTAGGGGCTGTCCCTACATTCGGCGCCCCGAGAGCGCAGCCCTTGAAATCACAGAGCTCTCCGAGGCTCGTCGAAAGAGCCTCAAGGCGTCTTAGGGGCTGTCCCTAGCTCAAGCGGTCATCGCAACCCGTCGTTCTGATCCCCGATGCTTGCGAGCGATTCGGAACGAACGCTTTTCCTTTGAGCCCGGTCGGGCTCCGCTCCTCGTGCAGCAGTCGCAAAAAACTCCCCCCACGTTCGCGCGGGAGGAGTTTCTTCGCATCCAGCCGGGCTACGGATTGTAGCGGAGCAGGTATTGAGAACGAGTGCTGGCCTCGAGGAACATAAAGCTTGAGTCGAGGTCTTCGAGGCTCGTCTGGCTTCCTGCCGACGAGTTATCGCAATCGAGGTCATCGCCGGAGCAGCTGCTGCGCGCGTAGAGAATGTGCCTTGAGGTAACGACCAAACCTTCGGCCTCACCGAAACGCCCAGTCTGGAACACAGCTTCCGGACGATTCGTGGTCGCGCACGAAGGACGCTGGTTGTTCTCCCCGAGAATCGTTCCAAAGACGGTGCCGCCCCCTCGGATATCGAGGGGAGAGGCGCTGCAAACGTCTCGCGCCGCGGGGTCGATCGAAACGGTCAGCTGGAAGTCGCCCTCTCCGTTGCGCGCCCATGAATCGACGAGGATATAAAGCCTCGACGGAAAGCCGCCGGAAGCGGCGACGTTGTGGAGCCATAGGCGGCTATCCTGATCTTCTCCTCGGCGGCGGTCATCGTTGCAGATGGACCCGACGCTCGGCGAAGTCGTCCAGTCGCCGCATGTGCCGCGGACGCCGAGAACGGTATCGGCGGTCGTTCCCTCGAGCTCGATCGTGATGTCTACGAGTGTCCGGGGAACGTCGATGGCGTATACAGCATCCGGACCAGAGGTCGTGGAACAGCCAGTATTGTAGTTGTCCCCGACGTCGTCGAAGGAGCCCCGAACGGTGACGCTTCCACCAACGTCAACGCTGAGAACGGCCTCCTCGCCACAGAAATCGGGAGTCTCACAAACGATTCCGTCATCGATATCGCCGTTGCAGTCGTTGTCGATGCCATCGCACACCTCGGTGGCGTCCGAGTTGATCGACGCGTTCATATCGTTGCAATCGCCGCCGCAACCGAGCGCCATTGGCCCCTCGCCATCGCCATCGGCGTCGACGGGGATGCGCACGCACTCGTCGCGATCGGGGTCGCACATTCCGACGAAGCACGGGTCGTCGATCGCGCAATCCCGCGGCTGCGTACCGCAACCCTCCGCGGGATCACACACGCCCACTTCGCAAACGCCAGCCTCACAGCGTCCGTTTCGCGGCACGTTTCGGCAACCTGCCTCAGGATCGCAAAGCTCCTGCGTGCACTCCACACCATCGTCGCATGCGTCGTGGTTGGGCTGGTGCGCGCACCGTCCCGTCTCCGGGTCGCAAGCATCGATCGTGCAGTCGAACTCATCTTCGCAGACGACCGGTTCACCCGGGGCGCACGCGCCATCTTCCGAACACGTCTCGACACCATTGCAAGGGTTGCCGTCGTCGCATTGTTCGTCGCGTTCGCAGCCCGCATCGACGCATCCAACGCCGGCCATGCAGCGCTGTCCATCCCCGCAGATGGAGTCCACGGGAGTGTTCACGCAGAAAAACCCGGTCTCCTCAGAGCAGGAATCTTCGGTGCACTCGACGCCATCATCACAGGTGTCAGGACACATTGGCGGAGGAGGAACGTCCGGAAGGTCAACATCCGGCAAGTCCGTATCGGGGAGGTCGCGATCGGGGCGATCCCCATCGGGGGTATCGGCATCCGCACCACCATCGGAGACTCCGCCGTCGGATTCACCGTCGCGCGTGCCGTTTGGATCGACCAAGATGCTGCAGCCCATCGAAGCGCCGAGCGCTACCCATAAGAGAAGTCGAATCGCGCGCATCAGAAGCTCCCTCGAAGCGAAACCCCACCGGTTCCAGGAGCGATCACGGGCGCGATCGCGAGCCCTTGCTCATCTTCATCATCGCCGTCCAGCACGATGAGAAGCACGGTCGTCACGGCGCCGGCAACGGCCGCGATCGAGAGAATATCTGAGATCAACGCCCGGCGATTTGCGCGGTCGGCGTGATCTTGCGCATCCGCCCAGGCCATGTCGCGCTCTGTCGGCGAAAGCGATGTATCGTTCGCGCGGTCGACCGACTCGAAATGTGAGTCTTCGGAACCGAGCGCCATGACGCCCAGAGCGACGGCACCCGCCGCCAGCCCGATGGTGGCCGCGCCGACGATCGCGACCGGTGCCGTGAACCAGCCGTCTTCGTCATCCTCCGAACCGTCATCGGGCGAACCCAGGCCAACGAGCTCTTCCTCTTCGGAGAAAGGATCCTCACGCTCATCGATGTCCTCAACGCGATCCTCGATTTCCTCGACTGGCTCGGGCACGTCGGGCTCGGTGACCGGCGAAGCCTCGTTCTCCGACTGCAAAACCAAGCGTGAATCGCGGCGCTGCCCAGCCTCGACGCGAACCCGGCGCGTGATCGTTCGATAGCCTTCCCGCTCCGCCACAATCAACCGTCGTCCGACTTCAAGCCGGACAGGCTGCGAGAAATCATGAACTTCGCGACCGTCAATCGTCACCGTCGCGTCGCTCGGGGTAACGGTCAGCGAAAGCTCTCCGACGCGCCGATTCAGTCGTCGAACGGCTTCGCCGACTTCCTGTTGCTGCTCGGCATTCGCCTGATCCCCCATCTCGCGAAGAAACGCTTCGTAATGCGTCAGCGCGTCCGCGGGCCGCCCTACTCGCTCAAGGCAATTCGCAATGTTCACTCGAACGACGGGATGAGGCGCGATTTCGTAAGCACGCTGAAACGCTTCGAGAGCGTCCGGATAGTTGGCGGCTTCGTACGCCGCTACGCCCCGCTGGAACGAGGCTCTCGCCATCGCACGGTCCGCATCGGACTGTGCAAACGCGATGTTGCTCACCAGCAAAAGGGTAAAAAGAGCTAAGAAACGATACATCCCTCGAGAGTAGCAGGCTTCGCGGGTTCGCCAACCCTCCCCGCGTTGCGTGATTCGAGGGCCCCCTCACCCCAAAGCCGCCCTGCTAGCAGCCCGTTGATGTGCTCCCACCGTCGAAACGTGAGAACTTCGGGCGCGCAGATGCGTCCGATTCGACGGCAAGTATCGACCATACGTGGCAAAATTGGACGGCGTTTGAGTGGATAAAAATGCCGCGAAGCGGGATTCGGAGTAGATCGACGGGCTGCTAGGACTCTTGTGTCGTTGCGAGCGCTGCGGCCGTTTCAAGCTCAAGCCCGGCGGTCTCGGGCAGCATTTTCCAGACCATGATCGCCGCAATGATATTAAACACCGCGGTCGACGCGACCACAGGCCCGTAAGCTCCGACCTGGTGAACCAGCGCTCCGACCAAGGCAGGGGAAGCGACATAGCCGAGCCTTCCGAGCAGGTTGTTCGACCAGGAATACGCCGAGCCGCGCAACCGGGTCGGGAAGAGCTCGGTCGTATAGGAGTTCAACACCGGCAAATAAGCGCTCGCGGAGAAGATCCCGAGAACAAGCGCCGCAGTGAGGGGCCAGCGACCATGAAACGTATAGCAGCCGATGATCCCGAAAGTCCCGATCGCGAAGATGATGTACGCCCCACGCTTCCTCCCCACAACATCGAGCAATTTCCCCGAAACGAAGACAAAAGGCATCGCAGCGACAGCGGCGATCGCGATAGAAAGCCCAACCTCTCCATCGGTCAGTCCCCGTTCCGCGGTAGCAAATTCCTTCCAGAACGAGATCGCGTTTTGCGCCGGGATGTAAGCAACAAACCAAATCGCGGCGAGCATGAGAACCGTCTTCGCGTGCGGCGTCTTCCAGATCGCCATCAGTGGCATCACCTCGCTATCGTCACTTTCCGCGAAACGCTGCGTTTCACGCATGCCGCGGCGAAGGAAGCCGAGAATCAAGAGAGGAATGATCGCGACCCAGTAAACGAGTCGCCAGCCGTATTGCGTGCCGAGCAGAAGTGGCACGACCCCCGCGCAAAAAATGGAACCGAGGCTCGCGCAGGCTTGGATCACACCAAGAACCATCCCTCGCCGTTTGGCGGGAAATTCCTCCGCGGCGATGACCATGCTGATCGCCCACTCCCCGAGTAGGAAAATTCGCGCAATCAGCTGCACGATGGCAAAGACGTAGACGTTCGGTGCCATGCCAGAGAGGAACGTAAATATCGTGTAACCGACGATCGTGACGGTAAGCACGCGCTTACGGCCCCAGGTGTCCGCCTTTCTCACCAACCAGAACGCGATGATGGTCCCGAGGTTAATGACGGCGACGAGGTATCCGGACGCCTCGGGGGGCAACCCCATATCTTGCCGGAGATTGGGCAAGATTTGCGTGAGCGCCATGAAATCATAGCCCTCAAAGAAGGTCGCGACGCTCAGGAAGAGAAAGAGCCGCTTCTGATAAGAGGTAAACCCCTCTTTCACTTCGTCCATCTTGGCGACTATGCCACAGCGTGACGCTTCGTGTGCGATAAGCGACGCGCTTGGAAAAGACGTGACGCCCGATCGCGCCCGCCGAGTTGGGGGTCGCCGTCAGCGCAAGAAGGCGTACGCGAGAGCCACGGCGCCGAAAAGCGCGAGAAGAATCCCTGCCCCAAGCACGCCGTATGCGAGTGCTGCCGGCGGCCCCCCTTGTGAATGTGTCGGCGGAGCGACTTGAGGAAGTGGCGCGAGCGGTGCGGGCCCAGCCCCCTGGAACGCTGCATTTCCCGCTTGGTTCGCGCTGGCCGCGACGCCGTTGTTCAGCCCCTGTGAATTGGCCGGAGGCGCTGAGGGGACGACGGACGAGCTTAGCGCCTGAGCGGGGGTAATATTGGGCTTCGCGCTCGTATCGCCGAGCGCCGCCACCATCGCGTTGCCAAACTCCTCCGCTGTTTGAAAGCGATCATCCGGAGACTTTGCAAGCGAACGCATCACCGCGGCCTCAAGTGCGGGCGGGATGGGCACAGGAGCCCTCGTAGAAAGAGGCGCTGGCACCGAGTTCACGTGGTGTTGGATGTACTCGATCGGCTGCTTCGCATCGAAGGGCAGCTTGCCCGTGAGCAGCTCGTACATGATCACGCCGAGAGAGTAAATGTCCGCGCGACCGTCCAACGTTTGGCCGCGAGCTTGCTCCGGACTCATGAACTCCGGCGTTCCGAACACCATGCCTTCGCGGGTCAAAATGAGCGAGCCGGGACGCATCTGTTTCTCGGTCACCTTGGCGAGTCCGAAGTCGAGAACCTTCGGGAAGTCTTCGATTCCCCCCTGTGAGGTGAGGAATATATTTTCCGGCTTGAGGTCGCGGTGGATGATGCCGGCGCGATGCGCCTCCGCGAGCGCCATGCATACCTTCTGCATGATCGTCGCCGCTCGTTCCGGCTCCATGGGTCCTTCTGCGCGCACTGTCTGCGCGAGATTTCGCCCCTCAAGATACTCCATCACGAAGTAGCAGGCGCCGTCCTCTTCGAGCTGCCCGTAGAGAAAGACTCGCGCCGTATTGGGATGCGAGAGATGACTCATCGCCCGTGCTTCGCGACGGAACCGAGAAACGAGGTCTTTACGCGCGAGATACTTCGAGTGGAGAATCTTGATCGCGACGTGGCGATTCATCTCTGGCTGGAGTGCCTTATAGACCGCCCCCATCCCCCCGGAGCCAATCCGACGCTCAATCCGGAACTGTCCGGCGACTTCCTTTCCGAGATAGGCATCGGCCATGGGGTGACCTTACACTTTATGCCGTCTGGAAGCGAGAGATGATTCTCTCTCATTGGACTTTTGAACGGGCTCAATCGCGACGAAAGAGCGTCCAGATAGATTCGCAGCGCGGCACAAACGATGTCGAGAGTATTGTGAAGAAATGTAGGTTTCTCGGCCTGGGGCGCAGAACGCATCTGATCTCTTCTTTTCAGGGTTGCTCGATGCCGAGCCGGGCGGTATGTGACCGGAATGGCGACGATGACGCGCGAAGAAATCCTTAGCTCTGTGGTCGAGATTTTGGCCGACTCGTTCGAGCTCGACCCCGATGAGATCAAGCCAGAGTCGACTCTCTATGAAGAGCTTGACCTCGACAGCATCGATGCGGTCGACATCTTCGTGCAGCTTCGAGACCTCACTGGCCGTCGCCCCGACCCGGAAAAAGCCAAGCTCATTCGCACGGTCGACGAGCTCGTCAACTTCGTGGAAGAAGAGATCGCTGCCGCCGAGCGTGGGGACCCAGAGCCCGACGTTCCGATGCCTGGGTCCTGAACCCGAATGTCAGAATACGACTGGATCTTTGACCGGATCCCGCACCGCGGACCCATGCGTTTCCTCGACGAGGTAGTGCGAGTAGACGCGGAGAGCATTCGCACGCGGACAACGCTCCGCGACAACTTCCTCATGGCACGCGAGGGTTCCGTATCCACGTTGGTGGCGATCGAACTTTTCGCGCAATCCGCAGCGGCACAGCTCGCATTTCGAACGGCCGACGCAAATGCACCGGGTGTTCAGGGAGCCCTCCTCGGAACACGCAAACTCGATGTCACGCGCGGTACGCTGTCGGTTGGTGAGACCGTGGAGACGGAGGCGCGTCAGATTTTCGGAGCCGGGCCTCTTGCTCAGTTCGAGTGCACGCTATTCCTTGGAGAAGAAGCGATCGCGACGGGCACAGTGAACGTCGTCAGTGGCGCGGATGTCGTCAACGGCTGACCCAAGTAAGGGCGAAGCCACCCGCCTCATCTAGGGCCTGTCCCTATAATCGGGGCCGCTATAGCGCAGCCCGTGAAATCACAGGGCTTTCCGAGGCTCGTTGAAAGGCCCTAGCTCGCGGCTAACACCTGTCGATATCCCTCGCGAAATGTGGGGTAGAGAAACGAATATCCCGTGGCTTGAAGCTTCGCGGAGGAACACGATTTCCCAAGCGCGCTCCCGTCAACGCTGGGCGCCTTCACCCCGATTTCCTCGGCAATGAACGAGATCACGTCCGCGAGAGGCACTTGAGCCCGATCGACGCCAATATAGATCCGCTCCGGTGCGTCCAAGCGCAACATATGTTCGATGCTTCCCGCGCAATCATCACGGTGGATTCGATTCGTCATCCGGTTCTTCATCGGCTCACCCGCTCGTGTCTTCCGAATCAACATCGTGCGACCAGGCCCGTAAATACCCCCAAAGCGAAGAGATACGCCGCCCTCCGGAATCAATGCCTCGGCACGAAGCATCGTCTCCCCGCTAAAGGCGGCAGGTTCCGGGGGAACGCTCTCGTCGATTGCCCCTTTTTGCCCGTAAACAGCCGTTGAACTCGTGAACACAACCCGCCGCGGCTGCAGCAGCGAGAGGACATTCTGAAACCCGGTCACGTACGCAGCCTCGTAGGCTTCTGGCGTCCGTTCGTCAGCGGCGGCTGCGTAGACCAACTCATCGACCTTCGAAGCGATCCCCGAAAGCGCGGCGCGCAGCTCCTCGAGTGATCGCATATCGGCGGCGATAGGAACGACCCCCTTCGGCAAACGGCTCACCTCACGGCGAATGCCGGCCACGGCCTTTCCTTCCGCCAGCGCACGCTTTGCAAGCGCACATCCAACGTCTCCACAACCGGCGATCAAAAGCATGGCATCTTCGTGGGATCACCCGCTTCGGGATGCAAGGCCGCGCTCGCCTCCGAAATGAGAAAATGATTCGGAAACGGTCAACACGCCGGCCGGAGACGTGTACACTGCGGCGGTGTCACGAAGGTGCCCAGAATGTTCCAGAACCTATGAAGACGAGACCTTCTTCTGCGGTTATGACGGCCAGATTACGATTCAGGAACAAGAGGTCTCGGATTTTGACCCGCGCTTAGGAACCAAGCTCGGCGATTACGTTGTCGCTGCGCGAGTGGCCGACGGCGCGATGGGGCGCGTGTACGAGGGCCGGCACCCAGAGACCAAACAGCAGGTTGCGATCAAAGTCCTCCACGAGGATGTCGCGAAAGACGCGGTTGCCGTCGCGCGTTTTCAACGTGAGTACGAGGCCGCGGAAGAGTTCGACCATCCGAATATTGTGACGGTGCACGACTTCGGCGAGACGGGCGATGGTTCCCACTTCATGACGATGGAGTACCTCGTCGGAACCGAACTCACGGGGCGCCTTCACGAACTTGGCAAGTTTAAGCCGGCCAAGATGCTCCGACTGATCTCCCAGTTGGGAAGCGCGCTAGATCACGCTCACTCGTTCGGCGTTGTTCACCGCGATCTCAAGCCAGACAACGTTTTCCTCGAACATACCGATGCGGGCGATGAAGTGCGCATCCTCGATTTCGGCTCGGTGAAGCTGCAGATGGAGATGGGACCAAAGCTCACGGCTTTCGGAACGACGCTTGGATCTCCGTATTATATGTCGCCCGAGCAGGCGATGGGAAAGCAGGACGTCGACCAGCGAACGGATGTGTTCGCGCTCTCCGCGATCGCGTGGGAAATGGCGACCGGCGAGGTTTGTTACGAGGCGAGCAACGTAGCCGAGATCTTGATGAAGATCGTGAATCACGAACCTCCCCGCCCCTCGGGATTAAACCCGGAATATCCGGCAGAATTCGACGAGGCATTTCTTTCAGGCGCAGCAAAAGACAAGGCGCATCGGCCAAGCTCCGCCGGTGCCTTCGCCGATTCAATCATCCGGGCTTTCGGTCTCTCTGGCGATCACAATCACTGGAAAGACCAAACGGTCGAGACGATCCGCGCTGCACTCGCGGGGACACCCGGAGACGCGGATGCAACCGTTCCGATGCAAAACGCCGTGGCTGCGCCAGGGCCCGCGGTGGCGCCGGCGAACAGCAGCACGGCGGCTCGAAATCAAGATAGCGGCGCCCCACAACCGATGGCGCCTGCGATTCAGGCGCCAAGCCACACTCCGGCAGAACCTGCGAGCAGTGGTGGTTCAACGATGATGTTTGTTGTGGTTGCAGCACTTCTCGCGATCGCCGCCGTCGCGGGGTTCTTCGTCTTCGGGTCGTAGAGCAGGCCGAGGAGGCGTCGTCGCAGCGACTTTCTTTCACCGAGAGCGTTGCGGCATCTACGGAATGCAATACTACGTTTCTGGAATGCGCCACTTCGAGACGTTCACCCCATGAGGGATGTACACGCCAGCGTTGCGAGCGCTCCAAAGCGCATGCCGCTCAGCATCTGGGTCGTCATCCCCGCGTACAACGAAGAGCGATTTATCCGTTCGGTCATCGAGAGCGTGCCGAACTCGATCGAGGGCATTGTCGTGGTCGATGATGCAAGCGGTGATCGGACGCGCGATGTTATCCGCTCGCTCGCCCGAGAGCGCCTACACGTCTGCGTCCATGAGCAAAACCAGGGCGTTGGAGCAGCGATCGTCACCGGATATCGGCATGCGTTTGGGAACGGGGCCGATGTCGCGATCGTCATGGGGGGCGATGGACAGATGGACCCGAACGACCTCGATGGTCTCATTCAGGCGGTGAATACGGGAGCCGCCTACGCGAAGGGAAACCGACTGAGCGCTTCTCTTCGGGCGGAGATGCCTCCGCTGCGGTCCGCCGGAAACTTTCTCCTAAGTGCGTTGACTCGGCTGGCGACAGGGCTCTCCGTTCAGGACTCGCAGTGCGGATACACGGCGATGACGAAGGAAGCTTTCCAAGTATTGCCACTCGAGACTCTCTGGCCGCGTTACGGCTATCCAAACGACCTTCTCGGGATGCTCGCGCAGGCGAACCTGCCTGTCGTCGATGTTCCGGTGCGGGCGGTGTATCGGGATGAAGTCAGCGGCGTCCGCTTTCGAGACGCGCTCATCGTTATTCCGCGGCTCCTGATCAGACACGTCTGGAAAAGAAGACTGCGCACGGAGTCGAAGTAGGGGCCCCGTTCCCCTCCGTTGACGAACGGATTTCACCGCTTTTTCATCTCGGAACGTAGGAACGCTCTCTTTGATCCCGTAAACTGTCGAGATGCGACGCACCCTTCTCTGCCTCGCGCTCACCGCTTGCCAGGTATCGCACCCAGATCTTACGTCCCGTGGCGGGACGCACGACGCCAGCGTCGCGGACGCTCAAGTCCAAGACACTCAACCCGAGATCGGGGAAGTCGATTCCGGGGATTTGGGCCCTCCCTCTCGTGAGTGCGTGCCGGATGTGGAGACCTGCAACGGCATGGACGATGATTGCGACCTCTCCATCGACGAGGAGATAGGCGCACGCAGCTGCGAACTGAGCGCGGTCGAATGTGCGGGCGCGCAGACTTGCGAAGCTGGGCGCTGGAGCGAATGTGCGCCTACCGATACCCGCGCCGATAGTGACTGCGACGGGCTCGACAACGATTGTGATGGCCGGGTCGACGAAGCGTTCGACACAGCCTGTAGAACAGCCTGTGACTCGGCCGGAACGGCGAGTTGCACGGAGGGCTCTCTTTCGATGTGCGTCGGAGAATCCATCGCCGACAGCGACCGCTGCGATGGCCGCGATAACGATTGCGATGGGCGAATCGACGAAGACCTTCCCGAGACATGCAATACAGGACGCGAAGGCATCTGCGCCATCGGGCTTCCGCAATGCACCGCGGGGACAGCGACCTGCAATCCCGTCTCCACCCCGAGTGTCGAGATTTGCGACGGAGACGACGACGATTGCGACGGACGCATCGACAACAACTGCTGCCGCCCGTTGAGCGGTCGTTTCGAGTACTGCGAGACGCCGCGAAACTACGCCGATGCCCTCGCGGATTGTGAGCGTCGCGGAGGAACGCTTGCAGACTTTGCAAACGTTGTAGAGGCAGGTGCCGTCGCGGCCGAACTCATCGCGATTGGAGCACGCGACGCATGGTTCGGACTCAATCGTCGAGCCGGATCATGGTCCTACACGAGTGGCGCGCCCGACAACGTGGACTTTTGGGAACCGGGAGAGCCCAATGGTACGGGCCCGTGCGTCCGGGTGAAGCGAGACGCGACCTTCCGCTTTGCGGATTGGCGCTGCGCCGATCCATTCGCCTATCTCTGCCAGCGCTGAACGGCGCATCGAAAAGCGCCCGCTGATCGAATCAACGAGCGCTTTCGCTCCGCGAAAATCAGGCGCCGCGGCCGAGTATGCTCCCGAGTTTTCCGCGGACCTGATCGATCGCGTCGAGGGCAACCCCGCCGAGCTTCTCCATCTTCTGAATCAACGGGTCCTGCGAAGCGAGCGATTCAAGGTCAGGCTCAACCGCACCTGGAGCGTACATGGCTTCCATCACTCGTCGTACGGTGAGCTTCACCAGACCCCGCACCGGGACTTTTGCCATCATGCCGTACATCGCAGCGCCGCCTTCTTCGCTGAGTCCAGGATTCGCGACAACTTCGGCGACCGACGCGCGAAGGTCTGCAATGAACTCTTCGACCGAATCCACATTGCTCGCGCCGCAGGTGGCGTGAATGCAGTTGGGGTTCTGATGGCGGTCAAAATGCCACCCTCGCGACTCGAGTTGATCGGCGACCGCAAAAATATTGAGGCTATCGTCCTTTGCGCCGAACGAGACGAGCGTCCCAACGGGATCGCCGTAGACCTCGATCTCGGGAATTGACTCGACGCCGGCAATGATCTGATCGCGCACCTTCAACGCGCGGTCCGTTAGATCGAGATACCCCTTTTCGCCGAGTGAGAGCAGTGTCGCCCACGCCGCCGCAATCGGGCCTCCCGGTCTCGTTCCCGGCACATACGCCGAGGCGTACACTCCGCCCGGCCAATCGGTCGCGACGTAGAACTGATCGCGAAGGTAATCCATCGAACGATAGAGCACGACCGACGCGCCCTTCGCCGCGTAGCCGTACTTATGAAGGTCGGCGGAGATCGACGTCACACCGTCCACGCGGAAGTCCCACGGATCCACCGGATACCCAAGCTTCTCGACCCAGGGGAGCATCAGCCCGCCAACGCACGCATCCACGTGCAGGGGAATATCGCGCTTCTTCGTGAGCTCCGCGATCTCCGTTACCGGATCAATCACGCCCTGACAGTAGTGCGGTGCAGAAACCACGACCGCCGCGGTGTTGCGACCGATCATCCGCTTCACGGCGCTAACCTTCACCTTGAAGTTCTCGTCGATCGGCGCCTTCAGCAGCTTGATGCCAAAATAGTGCGCAGCCTTATCGAACGCCGGGTGCGCCGTCGTCGGAACAATGACCTCGGGCGTGAGCACCCACGGCTTTTTCCGTTTCGAACGTTCACGGTAGGTCTTCATCGCGAGCAAGATCGATTCGGTCCCGCCTGAATTCAGCGTACCGACCACCGTCTCCGGACCATGAAGCAGCTCGCCCATCGCGGTGACAACGTCGGTCTCCATCCGCTTGAGGCTCTTAAACGCCATCGGGTTAAGCCCGTTCTCGCTGAAGAACTCGTTGTGCGCGCGCTTCAGAAAGTTCGTGTGTTCCTCGCCAGCCGAATACACGAGCGACCAGGTTCGGCCAGACCGCCAGTCTGCGTCGCGGTGCCGCAGGTCTTTCATACTGTCGAGGATTTCCTCGCGGTCGTAGCCGCTCTCAGGGATGCGATTGGTCTTCATGAGTCTCTCAGTTCTCGAGGGTGCTGACGTCGATATTAAAAACGCGGGCGAAGTTCTCGTAGAGCACCTTTCGTCGAAGTGCCTCGTTTCCTTCCGTCGCTTGACAGATCTTCACAACGCTCACGGCCTGGTGATAGAAGGGCCAGTCGGAGCCGTTGAGAATGCGATCGGTCGGCGCGGTCTTGAGAATATGGTCGACGCCGAGCTGCCCCTGGCAGGCAACTTCGAGGTAGGTATTCTCGTACATCTGCGCGAGCTTCACGCCCATCTCGTACTGGAGCGCGCCGGAATGCCCGAGCACAAAGGTGGTGTTCGGGAGGTCGTGAATCGGCTCCCAGTAGTGCTTCACGCGACAGCGCTCGTCGGCCGACTTACTCACAATGCCCACCGGGCCGCAGTGCCACATGACCGGAATGCCGAGCTCGCCGCAAAGCTCATAGAGGCGCATCGCCTTCGGATGGTCCGGCTTCATCTGTTGAGCAGCCGGGTGCATTTTCAGGCAGCGCGCACCGCGGGCGACGGCATCTCGAAGCGCCTTCTCCGCGTTCTTCGCGAGCGGATGCACCGCCGCCGCCGGAAGCAAATTGTCATGGCCGCCAGCCACCGTGAGATACGCATCGGTATTCGTATTCGCGAAGGGAAAGTCGATGGCGAGGATGAGGCTCGTCTTGACGCCCATATCGTCCATGGAGCCGGTGAGCGCAGGGGCGGTGTGCGTGGCCCTCATCCCGCCACTCTTCAGCGAACCGATCGAGAGGTCCTGCTTCATTCGCTTCATCGCATCTTCTTTGAAGTTGCGATTCATGTAGATCTCGAAATCGAGCGGCAGGTCGGGATCGAGGTAGACCTGAGGTTCCGCCGGCGCGCTAAGGTCCACCCTCCCCGTCGGGACATAGGTGAGCGCCAGGTGCGTGTGGATATCCGTCACCGGCCCAACCGCCTCCGCCATCCGAAGTCGCCCATTCTGGTCGCGGTGAACGTATTTCGTATCTTCGAGACGCATCTTCATGGCCGTGACCGTATCACCTGCTGTGAACGAAAAAAACCGCTCTCATCAGAGAGCTCCCGTGCAATGGATTCGTCCATTCTTTCGCACGTAAAAAGCCGTTCGGGGCTCGGCTCAAATTCCAAAAGCAGCTGAGCAAGACCATTTGAAGACGCGCCAGCCTTCCCTCAGCGCCAGCCCTACCTCAGAGTCTTGCCAGAGTCTCCCCCAGCCTTAGAGACCCTCGGTGCCAGAAGGTCATACGATTCATCACCTTACGCGAAAGCTCGACCGGTGGT
>JAHDCI010000010.1:0-6853 GCA_020629955.1 Myxococcota bacterium
CCCCTGAGCTACAGTCACCATGTTCTCAGAACGGACGCCGAAGATAGCAACGGCGGGCCCCTTGGCAAGCGCGAATTTCAGCTTTTTTTCTTTTCGTGGTTTTTGCCCGCATTTGCAGGCTTTGGGCGCACCAAATGGCCCCTTTCGTAGCGCCGGCGCGCCCACTCCGCCATTCCGATTCCTGCTGCAATACTGATTGGATAGCTGTGGTTGATACCGTACATCGGAATCCCGACAATGGCCTGCGCAGCTTCCAGGATCGGGCGCGCGACGCCGTCATTTTCATTTCCAAATACCAGGACCGCGTCATCGGGAAGCTCCGCGCTCCAGAGCCCAACGTTCGAGTCGTCCTTTTCGAAGGCGATCAAGGGCCAGTCGTGCTTCGCCGACAGCTCAAGAAATGCGTCGATGCTCGGAACCTCCACGATATTCTCGTATCGCTGCATCCCCATGGCCGCGCGTTCGTACCAGGGCTCCGTCCCGATGAGAATGATCTCTTTCGCGAGAAACGAGTGTGCAGTGCGGACGATAGAGCCAATGTTGAACGGGTTTTTGGCGCGATCGATCGCGACCCGAAAGGGATGCCGGATTCTATCGAGTTCTTCGCGGATCTCCTGACGCGGAATTCCAAAGGGCGGGACGCGAGCCATAGCGGAGGTTTCCCCCGCTGGTTCACGCTCTGCAAGCCGGCGGCGAAAATGCGAACGGTTGCTATCTCGTGCTACCGTTCGTCCTGATGAGCGAGAACGATCAAGGCAATCTGGGCATTGCGACGACCGCAGGAATTGAAGGCGGGCGCGTCGCTCCGCGGATCCTTGAAGAAGGCGAAGCGATCGAGGCCGCGCCAGGGCTTGTCGGCAAAGTGCTCTCGGGCCTCTACAAGGTAACGAGTCAGATCGGCGAAGGGGGGATGGGCACGGTCTATCGAGCCGACCATATCCACCTCAACAAGCCGTTTGCGATCAAAGTCCTAACGGAAAGCGCGGCGGCCAATAAGGCAGCGGTTGAACGATTGCTTCAAGAGGCGCAGCTCGCTTCCAGCATCGATCACGACAATATCGTCGACGTAATCAACTTCGATACGACGCAGGATGGTCGCGTTTTCCTCGTCATGGAGTTTCTGACCGGCGATAGCCTTTCCGATATCGTCGAAGGGGGGCAGATGCCCCTTGAGCGCGCTCTGCCGCTCGCTGTTCAAATTTGCCAGGCGCTCGAGGCTGCGCACCAAGGCGGGATCGTTCATCGCGACCTCAAGCCAGACAACATCTTCGTTGTGAAAAAGCGAGGTGCCGATTTCGTCAAGGTGCTCGACTTTGGGATCTCCAAGGTGAAAACCGCGGAAGCCGAGCAGGTGCGAATGACCAAGACTGGGCAGCTGGTTGGAACTCCGCTTTACATGTCGCCGGAGCAAGCAAGGGGCGAAGCGGATATCGATTCGCGCGCCGACATCTACGCGCTGGGCGTCATCTTGTACGAAATGCTCGTCGGTTCTCCGCCTTTCGAGGGTGGCAACTATTTCCAGCTTCTCTGGAAGCACGGTAACGAGGTGCCCCCCGTTCCGATGGAGCAGCGCACCGAGATCCCTCAAGCGCTGAGCGATCTCATTCTTCGCATGCTCGCGAAGGAACGCGGCGATCGTCCGGCCTCGATGCTCGAAGTGGAGCAGGCGCTGTTCGCGGTGGCTCCCGAGTGGATTGATGGGCATGCGCGTGCGGCTTCGCTCGCGCCGGAATCCTCACGAACGACCTCGAATCCTTCAGGCGTGGTTCCACTCGGCTCAAGCCCAGAGCTTGCCGCCCGACACTCCGAACCGGTCTCGCTTCCGGCCGCTGGCGGCGGCTCGATGAAATGGTTGGCTGCCATCGTGCTTGTCGCGCTTGTCGGCGCCGGTGTCTTTTGGGCAGCTTCCGGCGGTGATGCGCCGGAGGAGGTTGTGGAGCCAGAAGCGATTCCAACGCCCCCGATCGAAGTGGGAACCCAAGAGAACGAAGAAACTCGGAGCGGCGAGAGCGGCGAGCAAACGGCGAATGAGGGGGAAGAAGCGGAGCTGCCGATCGCAGAGGTCCCGCCGGCTCCGATCGCGGTGGAGATCTCATCCTCGCCTCCCGGTGCAACGGTTCTCCTTGGCGAAGAGGAGCTTGGCACCACGCCGCTCACCGAGATGCTCCCGCCCGAACAAGAAGTTCAGCTACGTTTTCGCCTGCGGGGCCATCGCGCCCGCACCGTCACGCTGAACCCTTCCGAGTCCAGTTCGGTCGAAGTCACGCTTCGGCCGCGCGAACGAAATGCGGGCCCGAGCGCGTTCATGTTGAAGATGAGCCTCTAGTCGTCCGCTGAATCCCGCTTCGCGGCGTTTCATCCAATCAATGGTGCCGCAGCGAGCCGCGCGGAGGGTTCGCTGGAATTCAGACGCGAAAGGAGAGAGTACTGGTGATCCCTTGGGATTTTCGGCATTCTGTCGCTCACTACTTTAACTTCTGAACGCCTATGACTCGCCAACTTTTGCTTTGGGGGAGCGCGCTTGTGCTCTTCCTCTGCGCTTCATTTCCCCAAGCCCATGCGCAAAGCGGAGCCGACAACGCTCAGGCGCAGGTATATTTCGATCGAGGAAACGCTCTCGCCGAGCGAGCCCAGCGTTTTCGCGGGGCGCGGCGTCAGGCGATGTTGGAAGAGGCGCTTACAAATTACGTCTCTGCGATTCGAATCGTTCCGAGCCGCAACGTTCTCTTCAATGCTGGCATGGTCCTCGAACAACTCGAACGGCCAGCCCAAGCGTTTGGCTACTACCAACGCTACCTGCAGATCGAAGGGTTGAGCGCGGAGGAACGCGCTCAGGCAGACGCGCGCATCGCTGAGATTCGTCCCACGATCGCCACTGCCTCAATCGTTTCCGAGCCACCGGGAGCCGATGTTTTCGTGGACCGATTGGACCTGGCGGCCGTTGGCCAAACGCCCTTGGAAGTGGCACTGCCGCCGGGTTCGCATCGTGTGTTTCTTCGCCTCGAATATCATGAAGGCGCGGACCTCGAAGTGGCGACCTCCGTCGGTCAGACGGCCCAGGTTCGCCAGGCGCTCACCCCGAACTCTGTGCCGCTACGGATTACGGCCGGAGAACACGACGAGGTGACGCTCGACGGCGAATCGATCGACGCTAGCGTGGTTCAGAATGTGCGCCCGGGAGAGCATCGCGTAACGCTCACGAGGGCCGGGCGGACCATCGAAGAGAGCGTTCAGATACGGGCAGGGCAAGATGCGGCCGAACTCTCGATCTCACTGGATTTACGCACAGCGCTGACGCTTGAATCGAATGTCGACGCGCAGTTCTTTCTTGATGGCTCCCTTGTCGGCGCAGGCACTCATGTCGAGGTGGATGTGGAACCGGGAGAGCACGAAGTTCGCGCTTCCGCGGATGGGTACTCCCCCGCAGAAGAGACGGTACGCGTAGAGCTTGGTGAGCGGCGGCAGGTTCGCGCCGATTTGCGACCGCCTTCGAATCGAAGTGCTGCGCCGCATGTCATGCTGGGCGTCACCGGAGCTTTGCTCGTGACTTCTGGGGTGCTCACTGCGGTCACCGCAGTGAATCATGGTGATTGGGAATCGGAGTGCGGTGGTATGCCACAGGAACGATGCACTCAAGAGCGCCACTCGCGAATCGAAAACCTCGCGCTCGCTACGGATATTCTTTGGGGCGCGACAGTGCTCAGCGGCGGGGTGACATTGCTCATGTACCTGCTCCGGGGGGACGAAAGCGCAGGTTCGACCCTGAATGTCGATGTCTCGCTGTCGCCGGTTGGCGGACAGCTTCAACTTCGGGGGGCGTTCTGATGGCTCGCGTTGTTTTTCTTTCACTGGCGCTCAGTGCGCTCAGTGGCTGCTCGATTCTCTTTCAGCCGTCGGAGAACTTCTATGATGCGGGTCCAAGCGACGGATCCGTGGACGTGGAAATCGATGCTCCCGAGGACGCTCCAGCTGACACTCCAACGGATACGGTTGATGGCGACGTTGGAGCGGACGCGGACCCTTGCCCCGCCCCGGTGATGCCCTCGGATTGCAGCAATCCTGCGTGCGACGGTCGCGAGTGCAATAGTGACGAGGGGTGTCGATGCGTCTTCGGCTTTGCTCGAGAGCTTTATTGCGAAGCGGGCGAGGACAATGACGGCGACGGTCTCTTCGATTGCGACGACCCCGATTGTGCAGGCGATGCTTCGTGTTGCGGTGAGGGGGAGGTCGTGGGTTCTTCTGAGAGTTGGAGACAATCAAGTTTCGATACATTTGGAAGCGCCCCAACCATCGATGAGGGAGAGGAATCGATCCAGTTTGCCCGTTCTGAAGTGGGCGTCGCGATTCTTCGGCGGTGTGCGGTGGTCGAAGGAGGTGTCACGGCGGACGTTCGCTTCACCCTCACGACCGAAGAATGCGAAACCGAGCCCTGCGATTTCGCGGAGTGGGGATTCTCGCCCCTCAATACGGATTCGTCGGGGAGATTCGAAAGTGAGATCGCCGTTCGGGTCGACCATGATGGAAAGGTACGTCTGCTTCGCGGGGGCCGAACGATATGGGAATCAAGCGTGAACCTTCCTAACGGTTCCCATCAAATTCAGCTCAGCATTCAGCCCGACGCAATTGGCTCCGCCACGTTTGCGGTCACCGGACGGGTCATCCCCACGGGTGGAGGAACCACTGAGACCTTCACGTTGCCAGGCGAGATTCCCCGCGCGAATCTCATCTCGGACAGTGGGTGTTCCACACTCGGCGCCGGACTTTTCTTTGGAATGATGGGCCGAGGGGAAGCCATTGAGCTTCGCGAGTCATCCGTTGTCCGAAGCGATTGCGCGAACCCGAACCAGTTTGGGTTTCAGCTGGCCCTCTCGGCAGACGAGTTGGGGCTCGTCGAATCGAATAGTGAGCCAAACACTCCCGCAGCGTGGGCCTCTGAGTCGCTGGGGACCGCACACTATTCAGAATCGAGCGAACCGAGCGAACCAAACATCATCTATGTCGCTGCATCGAACGAACAGGTTGAGCTTGGACCCACCGTACCGATCGGTTTCGCGCTGGGTAAGAGCGAGTTCGATGGGAGCTCCTGGGTATCGGTTGACGCGGATATCGCCACGGGCGGCGCACTCCCCTGGGCGGGAGGAAATCCTCCATCCTGTGTTCTCTCTTCATGCCCCGATGGGACCCCAAGAAGTATTGTCGACCCGATTGAGTTTCAGAGCTCTGTGTATGTCGCGCAGGAGGAGGTTCCCGGGTCTGGAACGTACGTTCTTGGTCGGTACAACGCGGATGGCACAGGTGATTTCGTCGAGTTCACGCTTCCTGCGATCGAGAACTGTGAATCTCAGCGTGATCCCTTCCCAGTCGCAAACGGCGCCGATAAAGAGCTGTACTTCACATGTGTGCCGGATGTAGGTGCTCCGTCCATCCATGTCGGCACCCTCGTTGGCTCCAGCACCAACCTGGTCAATGAACGCCTGCTGATTTCCGGGGCGCGCGACCCCTCGGTACTTCGACGCGAGCTGGACGGGGAAACGAACTACCGACTGTGGTATCTCGTGAACGCCGACGGGGATCATGAGGTTCATGTATCGACGGCGACGATCGACGTGGCTAGCGCGTTGGCGGCGACCGATCTCGCCCCACTTGGAGCGAACCCGGTCCTTCGAAGCCGCAGTCCCGCGTTTTCGAGCGTTTGCGGTTCTGGGGTCTCGTGCACAATCTGGGGCTTCACGGCCACAGAACGTTCGGGCGCGTCCGGCGGGATTTTTGGGGCGGTCACATTGCGGATGGCCTCCGCGCTCGGGCGCGAATATCAGATTGTTGTGGTGGATCAGGACTGGAGCTTCTGAGCGAGCGCGACGCGCGTGAGCCCTTCATTTGAGGGGCTGAGCGGAATCTTTCTTGCTTTTTCGCTGCGAAAAACGCATACCCTCCGAGGCTTCGGCCATTTACTTTTTTGGTCCCGCGATGGGGCCGGTGTTTGTTTAGAACTCGAGGAATATCATGCCGTGGGTTATCACTCGTCTTTGTAGGGACTGCGTCGATCAGGCGTGCGTCGACGTCTGCCCGGTGGAATGCATTTATGCGTACACTGGCGACGACAACGAGAAGTATCCGAACCAGCTCTACATCGATCCCGATGAGTGCATCGATTGTGGTGCCTGTGAGCCGGAGTGCCCGTGGGAAGCCATCTTCGAAGATGTCTCCGTTCCGGACGCCGTGAAGGATGATATCGAGCTCAACGCCAAGATGGTCGACGATAAGGACGACTTCGAAGTCCCCGAGCACACGGACAAGCCGCCGCCCACACCGGATCAGGTTTCGGAAAACCGCGCCAAATGGGGCGTCTGATTTGATTCCCAGGGACACGGACTGTGCGCCGTGCCCAACACGAGAGGAGGAGCCATGAAAGCGTCGACTCGAGAACTTCTCGACGATGTGGGGCTCCTCCTTCTTCGTTTGGGACTGGGTGCTGGCATGGCGCTTGGACACGGCATGCGGAAGCTTGAGAACTTTGGCGAGCTCTCGGAGCGATTTGCCGATCCCTTTGGGATGGGCTCCGCTGCGAGTTTGGCGCTTGCCGTCTTTGCCGAGGTCGGCTGTTCCGCATTGCTGATCTTTGGCCTCATGACTCGTCTCGCGAGCGTACCCCTGATGATCACCATGTTGGTCGCGGTATTCATGGTGCACGGAGACGACCCGTGGGCCCGCAAAGAACTCGCTGCCGCGTATCTTCTTGGTTACGTGGTCATCTTGCTCACAGGTGCCGGCAAGTTCTCACTCGATGCGCGCTCAAAGGGGTGGCTCTCCAAACTCCGTTGAGCTGGCCCTCCACACGCGGTTGAGCTGGCTC
>JAHDCI010000010.1:6953-60101 GCA_020629955.1 Myxococcota bacterium
CGGTTGAGCTGGCTCCCGAAACTCGGTTGAGCTGGCTCTCTAAACTCGGTTGAGCTGGCTCTCTAAACTCGGTTGAGCTGGCTCTCTAAACTCGGTTGAGCTGGCTCAAACCGCTCTAACGGGTGGCAGTCCCCGGAAAGGGAAGCAGGGCCTCACCGCTACGACGTTCTTCCGGGTGGCTGCTTTGTACAAACGGCCGATCAGCGTTCCGCGCAGTGCCCCTGTTGACCAAGGTCGCAGAGTGCGCGGCGTGCCCGGGTGACGTCCGCTGAGCGCCCGACGCGCTGTCCGACGCGAATAATCCCAGCATGAGCCGCGATACTTCGGGAGTCGATCCGACTCGCTCTCTGAAATGCCTCCAATGCGGGCATTTGAGCATCGACCTGTTCCTCGAGTGTTCCTGCGAAGACCCAAGCTGCCGCCAAATCGTGCGCTCTCCCGCCCGCGCGGCCTCGAAGTGCCGTCAGAATCTCGCGCATTTCCTCCGCGCGCTGGAGTTCCGCAAGGTAGCGTGCGCGAGCACGTAAGCTGTCTCGGTCTGAGGGCGCACCTTCGAGTTCCTGAAGCGCGGCCTCGGCGTCCTCAAGTCGACGAACGATCGCCGCAGATTCCACCCATGCGCGGCTTTGCTCTGGCGCCTCCTCGCGAAGCCTACGGAGCGTTCGCAGAGCCTCTTCCGGAGACTCGGAGGACGCTCGTCCTGCCTGTCGCGTCAGCGCTTCCACATTCGCTGGGTCGCGCGCAAGGATCGCGTCATCGATCGCGATCACCAGCTCTTCAGGCTCGCGGATGCAAAGCGAGAGTTGACGAAGGGTGAGATCCCCCGCTTCGTTCGGAGGGACGAGGCGCTCGAGCGTTGAAATCTCGGGTCGTGCTGCGAGGTAAGCGCACGCCTGCGGTGCAACGGACTGAACGTTGCGCGCGAGCGCCTCCCGGACTTCGACGATCGCTTGTGTCGGCGAACGCGCCCACAGAAGGTCTGCTGCCATGCTATGCGGGCCTGGCCATTTCGGGGCGAGCTGCATCGCGCGGTTCATCCAGCGAAGCGCGCTTGGGTCTCCTTGTTTCGCGGCGCAGGTGCCTGCCGCGAGGGCGATCGCTGGGTGCATCGGGCGAAGCCGAACGACCTCGGATGCCGCCTCGATACTCTCGCAATCTGCGAGGGAGTCGACGGCGTGGTTCACCTCTGGCTGAGCTCGGATACATCCGAGAAGCAGGAGAACTGCGCCAGCTGCAACGCCGCCGGCAAAGAGGCGCGCTCCATAGGGGGAACGCTTTTTCCCAGAGCGTTTCGTTGCACGAGGCCCGTCGCCGATCAGAACTCCAAGCGCGCCGGCGGCGACGACGAGCAGGCCCGGCATTTCGAGCGAAAAGTCGACCAGATCGTGAACCCCCCAGGCGAGCAGCGCGAACGCGAGACCAAATCGTTCCGTTCGTGGGGAGCGAATCGCGAGCAAGAATGTCGTCAAGAGGAGCAGCAAGATGATTGCGGTGGCGGCAAGCCCCCACTCCGCGCCCCATTGGATGAGGATGTTCTCCGGGTGCGTGAATCGCGTCGGGGACGCCGCGATGCCTGCATGGACAGAATCAAATGCTCCGCGACCGACGCCCAGGAGAGGAAAGCTCATGGCGACCGCGAGTCCCTCCCCCGCGAGAGCGAACTTGGAAAGGCTGAATCGATCGAGATCCGCGTCGACCGCGTCGAAAGTGAAGTAAAGGCCAACGCTCAACACCGCGACGAGTGTGAGGAGCCCGCCTGCGGTTCCGACCGACATGCGCTTGCCGCGTTTTCGAAACGCGCGTGCCCCGCCGATGGCGAGGAACCCGAGCAGGAGCGCGAGCGTCCCGCCTCGACTGACGCAGAGAAGCACGACGAGCGAGCAAGCGCAGACCGCGAGAAACGATGCGAGTTGCTGAGATTCGTACTTCGAGGAGAGCGTGAGCACGAGTGCACAATGAGCGCCGAAAGCGCAGAACCCTGCCAATGCATTCGCGTTGAGAATCGGCGACAGTATTGGAGGGCCCGCGAAGAGTGGCTCGTAGACGCCGTAAACAGAACTCGCTCCGACAAGCTTATGGGCGAGCGCGGAGAGCGCGATCGCGGTGCCCGAGATCGCGAAAATCGGTAAGAGGCGCGCGCCCTCCTTGCGGAGCGTATTGAGCCTCCCTGAAACGTACGCGAAGAATGCGGCGCCACCGATCACCAGGGCGTGATACGTGCCCGCCGGGTCGAGTGAAAGAGGCTGCCAGGCACCTTCTTCCCCGAGCAGAGAGAGACTCGCCTGAACTTCGAGACGCTCTGGGGAGATGAGCTCCCAAAACCCTGGCGGGAGCGGCAAGAGCTGAACGCCGGTCCATCCAAGCAGGCCGAGGAAAAGTGCATCGACGGGATGTTTGCGTGGGAGCTTACTCTTTCGGTGCCACACACTCGCGACGCCGGCGAATACGGACAAGCCGGCGATGACAAATGTCGTCGGTAGCAAAACACCGGCGAGAAGATGTGGGGAGAGGACAATGAGCAGGGCGAAGGCCGCGAGTGAGAACCGCGCGGACTTCGAATCGGAACTCGGTGCCTTCCGCCGCCGAATCCTTTTCTTTCGCTTTCGTCGTTCCGCACCGCGCCGCGGGATCGTGACTTCTTCAGCCGCCCCCGTGGTCTTTTGTTCCTCCTCGGCCTCTGCCGTCACACCGATACGCGTCGCAGCGCACCCGCTGGACGTTCGGATGCTCGCTCAGTAGCTTCTTCGGTCGCGCCGGTATACTCGGGGATGAGGTGGAGGAGGGCGTCTCGTACGGCAGTTTGGCCGCCGGCCGCGGACTCGAGCAGCTCGGAAACCTTTTGCTTCAGATCCGCGTGATCAAGTTCCATCTGGACGCCCACGAAAATCTTCGGGTGCTTTGTCTTTGTCGTCTTTTCAGACTCTGCGCTGAGCTCCTCGTAGAGCTTTTCTCCGGGGCGACAGCCCGTAAATTCGATCGGAACCTCTTCCTCGGTCAAACCCGAGAGGCGAATGAGATCGCGCGCGAGGTCGACGATCTTTACGGGCTTCCCCATATCGAGAACGAAGATCTCGCCACCTTCGCCCATGGACCCGGCCTGCAGAACGAGCTGACACGCTTCGGGGATCGTCATGAAATAGCGTTCCATGTCCGGGTGGGTCACGGTGACCGGACCCCCGTTGGCGATTTGCTGCCGGAAAATCGGCACAACGCTGCCGGCGGATCCCAGGACGTTGCCAAATCGAACGGTGACAAATCGCGTCTGTGACCTTGCCGCGAGCGTCTGCACGTAGAGCTCCGCAGCGCGTTTTGTCGCGCCCATGACCGAAGTGGGATTGACGGCTTTGTCGGTGCTCACCATCACGAATGCAGCGCAACCGAACTTGTGACTCGCGTCCGCGACGCATTTGCTGCCCCCAACGTTGTTCTTTACCGCTTCACCCGGGTTCCATTCCATCAGCGGCACGTGCTTGTGAGCCGCGGCGTGGAAAACTGCGGAGGGGCGGTAGCGCGCGAAGACACTCTCCATTCGGGCCACGTCCGTGACATCCGCAATGACGGGCTCGATCTGCGTCTTCGGGAACTTTCGCTTGAGTTCGCGATGGATTTCGAAGAGCCCGAACTCGGCCTGCTCGACGAGGACGATCTGCCGAGGCTTGAAGCTCATGATTTGACGGCAAAGTTCGGAGCCAATGCTCCCGCCCGCGCCGGTGACCAAAACAACCTTGTCGGTTAGCGCGCCTTCCAGTGCGGCCTGGTCGAGTTTGACGGGATCGCGGCGGAGCAAGTCTTCGATCGCCACGTCTCGAATGCGGCTGAGGTTTACCTCTCCACCCACAATCTTGTAGATGCCAGGAATAATCTTCACGGAGATTTTCGCCGTCTCCGCCAGCGCCTGGATTCTGCGGACGATCGAACCCGGCACATTCGCCATCGTGATAAGGATCTGCTCCGCCTGCAGGCGCTCCGCGTGGACCGCAAGGTCGTCGGTTTTGCCGACAACGCGGATGCCGTGGATTTCGGAGCCCAGTTTCACCGGGTCGTCGTCGAGGAAGCCCACGGCATCAAAGCCGAGTTCGGGACGTGCGACGAGCTCTTTCGCAACAAGAACGCCCGCTTGCCCAGCGCCGACCAAGATGGTCCGGGTTCGGGTGGATGAGGGCTCAATGCGTTCTCGAATCTCAGCGCGTTCCGCGAGAATTCGTCGCAGAACACGGACGCCCACAATCCCGGCGACCGATCCAACGGCGTTTCCAAGGGTAACGCCGAGCGGTACGATGCCGTGGCGGAAGACCGGGTGCAGGTCCTGGAGCTCCACGAATAGGAAGCGGGAGATAACGAGGATCCCCGAATAGACAACGCAAGCTTTCACGACCTGCGTAGCTTCGCGAAGGCCGATATAGCGCCACGAGAAGCGGGGAACGTTAAAGAGCCAGAGCGTTCCGTACTCAAGGATCACGACGTAGGGCGCGACGAGCAGCGCACGTCCAATCAAGTCGAGCGGGGGGAGGGCGCCAAAACGAAGCCAAAACGCCACAAAGAAGGCGGCGGCGAGAACCAACAGATCGATGAGGACCTGCGATGCGCGTAACATATTGCGCTTCACGAGAGCCCCCTCGTCGGGTTCAGTCTTGTTGTTGGTTCCTGGTTCCACAGGTGAAAATAGTTGTGCAGCACGTTCGCAATCCTGTGCCGACCCCACTCGACACTAGCGTTCATTGACGCGAACTGCCAGCCGAGTTTTCTGACGGAGGCGAGGAAAGGCTGGAGGCGGAAATTGGAACGTAGGAGCGCCATGGAAAGCTTAGTGGTCGGTTGCGGCAATGTCCCTCTCCGTTCATGCCTCACCATGGGATTCTTTCGAATTTGGGTGGCGGGCTGCTTTGTGTTCGCGGGTTGCGGAGATGATGACGGAGCATGCCCCTCGGGATTCACTGCGGAGGGCGATATCTGCGTGCCGGTGGTCGACTCCGGGGTGGATGCTGCCGAGGATTCCGGCGGAGAAGACGTTGGCGTTGACGCCGAGTCGGTGGACTCCGGAGTAGACGCCGCGCTCGACGCATCGGACGACGCGACGCTTGATGCCGCGTCCGATAGCGGGGCGGATGCTCAAGCTGACGTCGCGATCGATAGTGCTGGCGATGCCGGGGAGTGCGCAGCCGAAGAAACCCTGTGCAATGGCCTCGACGACGATTGTGATGATCGCATCGACGAAGGAAATCCGGAGGGCGGAGCTCGATGTGGCACCGGCGTTGGCGCTTGTGAACAAGGCACCGAAACGTGCGTCGCGGGCGATATTGTCTGCCAAGGTGGCGTTGAGCCCACGGACGAGACCTGCAACGGCGCGGATGATGATTGCGATACGCGCACGGACGAAGGTGTTCTCAATACCTTCTACCGGGACATGGATGGGGATTCCTATGGGACGAGTTCCACCTGCGAGGCTTGCACTGCCGCTGGGTGCTCTGGAGGAGCGAGCCTTTGGGCGACTCGACCCGGAGATTGCGACGACAGTTGTGCGGTCTGCTTTCCCGGGAACCCCGAAGTCTGCGACGAAGAGAACAACGATTGCGATGCGATGACCGATGAAGGTGTCACGACCACCTACTACCCTGATACGGACCGAGATACGTATGGACAGAGTTCGAGCCCCATGCAGCGTTGCTCCGGCGGATCCGGTCTCGTCACTCGCGGTGGCGATTGTGCCGATTCGGACAACCGAGCCTTTCCTGGACAGGGCGAACAATTCGGCACTCCGATTCTCGGGGCGCGAACCGCCGGAACGGGGCCTTACGATTTTAACTGCGATGGCGTTGAAACCCAGGCGTATCGACGAACAAACGGTTGCCCCACAGTGAACAATTCGAGCTGCAACGGGCTGCGATGGAGCGCAGCGACGGCTCCTGCATGTGGATTTTCTGCGGCCGCCGAAAGTTGTCTCGGGTTTGGTGGGTCGTGCACTTCGACGTCCAGATCATTGACGCAGCTTTGCAACTAGGGCTGCTTCGCATTCGCACGAGCTACTGGTTTCTTCCATCCACTCCGTTTTCACCCAAGGATTTCTGGAAAAGGGAGTCCCAATTTTGAAAACGAGCCCGCGATCCAGCTGCTTGACCGAACATCCCAAATGCGGCTACATTGCGCCGTCTGTGCGTCTATCTACGAGATTCGCGCACCAGCCTAAGACTCCGTTCTGACTCTATTTTCTAGCGATATGACTTCCCTCCCCACACCCCTTTTCCTCGCACCGCCTACGACTCGGCGTGGACCAGGGGCTGTGCTCTTCTCGGGAGGAAACGCGTGAAGAAGCCCATTCCGTTTGGAAAATACCTGCTCCTTGAGCGTGTCAACGTCGGGGGGATGGCCGAAGTCTTTAAGGCAAAAGCCTTTGGAGTGGAGGGGTTTGAGCGCCTCGTCGCCGTGAAGCGAATCCTCCCGAGCATCGCTGAGGACCAAGAATTCATCACGATGTTCATCGATGAGGCGAAGATCGCGGTCCAGCTCACCCATGCGAACGTCGCCCAGATCTTCGACCTTGGTAAGGTTCAAGACAGCTACTTCATTGCGATGGAGTTTGTGCGCGGGAAAGACCTTCGGGCGATCTTTGATCGAGCCCGAAATAACGGCGATTCCGTACCCATTCCGATGGCGTGCTTCGTCATTATGAAGGTCTGCGAGGGCCTCGATTACGCGCACAACAAAAAGGATTCGTCGGGACGCGACCTCAACCTTGTGCATCGGGACGTGAGCCCTCAGAACGTCCTGCTTTCCTATGACGGCGACATCAAGCTGATCGACTTCGGGATTGCGAAGGCCGCGAACAAGGCCGGACAGACCCAAGCGGGCATTCTGAAGGGCAAGTTCGGCTATATGTCGCCGGAACAGGTTCGGGGCTTGCCGCTCGACCGCCGCAGCGATGTTTTCTCCGTTGGAATCGTACTTTACGAGATTTTGACGGGCGAGCGCCTCTTCGTGGGCGAAAGTGATTTTTCGACGCTCGAGAAGGTTCGTAACGTCGAGATTATGCCGCCGAGTACGTACAACCGGCGGATCCCGCAGGAGCTTGAAAAGATCGTTCTCAAGGCCCTCGCGAAGGACGTGGACGATCGCTATCAGACCGCGATGGACCTTCATGACGACCTTCAGTCGTTCATGTACACGAGCGGTAACTTCTTCGCTCGAAAAGACCTTGGCGGTTACATGGGCTCCTCGTTCCAGGAGGAGATCGCACGCGAAGAGGCGCGGGATGAGCACTATCGCTCCATCAAGGCTCCCGCGGAGCCGGTAAGCTCAGCGCCGCCACCGCCACCCAAGCCCGCACCGCCCAAACCCCCTCGTCCGCCCAAGTCCACCCTTCTTGGCATGGGCGCAGTACCGCCAAGCGGTCCCCCGTCGCTCTCCGGCCCGGAACTCTCGATGGACTGGGACGACGACGAGCTGGCGACCCAGATTTTCGACAAACAAAGCGACAATCCCCCTCCGGGAATGCCAGCCTCCGTGCCCGTTCCGCCGGCCGCGCCCCCGCCCGCAGCACCGCCTCCAGCGGCGCCTCCGCCCGCAGCGCCGCCACCGTCGGCCCCAATCGCCACGGCACCGCCAGTTGCCCCCTCACTTTCCCCATCGCTCGGTTCGTCAAACCCGCTTGGGGGCCCGGTTGCCTCCCTCAATTCGCCGCCCGTTGGCGAACCATCGCCCTTTAGCGGAGGACCTGAGCCAACCGCAGTTACGCGAACAGAGAATGAATCCGGAGGCAACGGAAAATGGATTCCGCTCGCCTTGCTCCTGCTTACCGCTTTGGTGGGCTTGGCGGTTTGGTTCTTCTTCCTCCGAACACCCGATCCCGGCACGATTCAGTTCTCTACAGCGCCGAGCGACCCGGTGGTTCTGTTCGACGAACGGCCGGTTCTCGGGACCGCTAGCCCGTTTGTGATCGCAAACGTCGAGCCGGATACGACCCATCTGATCGAAGTTCGAAAGCGTGGATTCCGTACTTGGTCCACCCAGGTCACCCTCACGCCCGGGCAAACGCTCCAACTTCCCGAAGTGAGGCTTGAAGAGGAAGAGGTGCCTGTCGCGCAGACCGCAGGCTTTGCTCTGAGCACAACCCCACCCGGCGCACGAGTCATGCTCGACGGGGAGGCGCTTGAACACGTCACGCCGATTCGCGTGGAAGGGTTAACGGTGGGCGAGCATACACTTCGCGTGGAGGCGGAAGGTCGTGAGCCGTGGGAGCAGACCGTCAACCTCGCAGCCGATCAGGTGACCGAACTACCCCCGGTGACGCTGGCGGGTGGCACCTTGAACCTCCGAGTTGAATCGGATCCATCGGACGCCCGTGTCACTCTCGTGCGCGGTGACGAGACCCTTGCTCTTGGGACGACCCCGGCGGAACGCGAGATCGAAATCTCGTCGCAGCCGTGGACCGTCGAGGTTACGAGCCGAGGATACGAGGCGTGGAGTCAGGAGCTTTCGCCACCCCCCGGTGCGACAACACATCGTGTGATGGCGACACTGGAGCGATCTGGCGGCCAGGCTGGAACGACTCGCGTTCGGCCCAATCGAACCCGGGACGACACGATCGGAACGAACGAGCCGCGACCGGATCCCCGTCCGGATCCGCGCCCAGACCCTCGTCCGGACCCCGACCCGCCTACGATGATGCGACCCGCAGGTGGCGGAACCGGTACGTTGATGATCGGCTCGCGTCCGTCGGCGGAAGTGTTCGTGGACGGTCGCCGCTACGGATATACACCTCAGCGGAACATTTCGCTCCCTGCGGGTAGTCACCGCGTGACGCTTGTGAACCAGGAGTTCGGGATCCGTCGAAACCTGATGGTCAACATCGTTGCGGGAGAGACTGTCCGGCGCGTCGAGACTCTGCAATAGCCGGAACCTCCGGCGCTCCGAGCGTCCGCTTTAGAGGCGCATAAAACTCACCTCGGCCACCCGGCCACGGTGAGTTTTTCGTTCTTTTTGCGCCATTTGGAAGCTCTCCGCGATGAGGGACGCGTGGATCACTCTTTGCAAATCCGGCCGTTCATGACTCGCATTCACCTCTCGGTCTTCCTGTTTCTCCTCGCCGCGTGCGCTCCCGAAAGCCCGGTGAACGAGATACTTCGGATCGAAAATAGCGCTGGGAAAGCCGATCGCATTTCGCTCATTCTCCAGCAATCAGAGGCTTCTCCCAACTCTCAACTCGGCATCTTTTGCGAAGGCGAGTTTGGCTGTGATGGCACCCTGAGCGTGAGGGTTCTTGCGGACGCTTGCGGGCTCCTCGCTCAGCCCGATTGCGGCACTGGTTTGATGGACGCGGCGGCTCTCGACATCGCGAGCGTTGTCGTTAGTGCCCCGAGCGGCGATCGCGTCCTTCCGCTTCGGGTCGCGACAGAAGACGGTTCCTATTTTGCGCAAGAGGTGTCGATCGAGTTCGAGGCCGACCTCGGAGAGATGCTCGGTGTTCGAATTCAGCGTGCCGATGGTGCTCCGGATGTCCAGCTCGCGGTGGAAGCCGTGTGGGAAGACCGTGTCGGAGCTCCGCCGACCGCACTCGAGAGCTTTCTCGATGGTTTGCCGAACGCGCGCTACTACGAGGGGCCAACGACATACGAGGGCTATCGCGTCTACGTGATCGATATCGAACAACCTCTCGACCACGACAACCCCTCCGCGGGCACTTTCGAGCAGCGCGTATTTCTGCATCACCGGGATGAAATGGCGCCCATGACGCTCTTCTCGACCGGCTATCAGCTGCGAAGAGAGTTCCTCGCGGAGCTGACCGAATCAATGACTGGCAACCAGCTCTCGGTCGAGCACCGGTTCTTTGGTGATTCGATGCCCAACGACGCCACCGGAGAGGTTTGGGAACATCTAAATGTACGCTCCGCGGCAGCCGACCTGCACCGTATCGTCGAGCTCTTTAAGCCCTTCTACGCCGCGCCCTGGCTCTCCACGGGACACAGCAAAGGGGGCATGACTTCTCTTTTTCACATGTATTTCCATCCCGACGATGTTGCGATGACGGTGCCCTACGTCGCGCCCTACAGCACGCAGCCTCGGGACCCTCGCTATATCGAGCATCTCGATTCCATCGGCGAAACCGAGTGCCGCGAACGTCTGCGCGGTCTCGCTCGCGGTATGCTCGAGCGCCTCGATGAGATTCTCCCGATGCTTGAGGCGGAGGCTCTCGAGAACGGCGCCCGGTACGACCTTTCCGGCGGTATTCGCGCCGCCGCGGAGGACCGGATCGAGACTCACGAGTGGGAGTTCTGGCAGGTCGGAGAGAACCTCGACGCGTGCTGGATCTACCCGAGCTACGAAGACGTTATGGCGCTCCATCCTGAAGAGGCGCTAGGACAGTTTCAGAGCTGGATCGGTGCGCCGCGAGAGGATAGGTCGCTCCAAAACGGCTCGTCCTACGAGTACCAGGTGCTGGCCGAGTTGGGTTCTCAGGCCTTCGCCAATCACTACCTCGGCGACGCCCTGCAAAGTCCCAACGTCCCCCTTTTCGTACCCAGTGGAGCCCCAGAGCCAACCTTCGATGGGACGCTTCTCGCGGAAATCCAAGAGTGGGTCCTTCGTGACGAGGCTCCGATCGTGTTTGTCTATGGCGAGTACGATCCGTGGACTGGAGGTCGCTACGAAGTGCCAGAATCCGGCGTTCTCGTTCGTTCCTTCACGGCGCCAGCCGCGTTCCATGGAGCGGATATACGCTCCCTGAGTGAAAGTGACCGGGAAGAAGTCCTCACTATCATCGAAGGGAGTATGGGCACTCGCCCCGACCTCGGTTTCGCAGCGGGCGGGCCTGCCATTCAACCGCGCCTTCTTCACGAGGGGCTCCGATAGAGAGTTCACGAAACTCTACGGGTGAACGATTTCGACTCGAAAACAGAGCGAAGGCGATTGGTTTTGAGTGCACCCGCGTAGAGGGTCTTCCGTGAGGGGACGGTCCTGCCAGCCGGGAAGTGGGTGGTGACCATCGCCGAAAACACTGACCGTGCCGGCAGACCAGTCGATCACGAAGTGTGGATGGTGCGACTCGATTGTGGGAATTGGATCGTTTACGGCCACCCCATCATCATCCCAAAGTTCCATGCGGACCTCGGGCGAGCTTTCCGAAGAGAACGTGTGTGTCCAATCGTCCATGCAGCCGTGTAGTCCGCGCATTAGTACTCCAGGATGGTCTTCTTGGTGGCATGACTCGCGGCACCGTCTTCGTCCGTGTTCCGATGTTACGCGAACGAGGTACGGGTCCTGGTATCCACAAGACGAGAGCGCACAATCGGACTCTCCGCTGACGTCCGCGCTGGTGATGACGACTCGAACTTCGTCCCCCTCGCTGAGTCTTGGCTCGCGGGGAAAGCGAAAGGGGACCAGTTCGAGGTGCGATACGATCGGTCGATGGTCGCTCAATCGTTTCGTACCGATTTCCCCCTGGGTGTTGATGCCCCAAGCGTTTGCGCACACATGCGTCTCGGGAGCGGTCGCCGCAGGCCAAAGCGGCTCCCAAGCCGGTAGCGTTTCGCTCTGCATGAGTAGATACGGAGGCGAAGTTGGCGAGAGGGCGTCGAGCGGCGATTGCTCGGCAAAGATATAGTCGAGCCTTCGGTCTCGGACTCCATCTTCCCCGGCCTGGTCGCAACTCCAAGCAGGACATTCCAAAGCGAGCATCGAGGGCTCACCGTCCGCGTGAGGAAGGCGTGAGAGCTCGCGAGAACCTGGAGAGTCTGCGGGTAGGGCGCCGCTGCCGACAAGTGTCCCGTGCCCGCAACGTTTCCAATCATAGCGCTCTGTTGCGAGCGCGACGTCGGGGTGATGAATGAGCCCTTCTAGCTGTTCGGGAAGGTCCCGAAGGCCCATTCGATCGAGCAGCCATCGGTAGTCGCGCGCTTCGTCGCCTTCGACGATCCGGCCATCGACGTTGAAATCCCCAAGATAGACAATGGGCTGCATCCACGCGTCCTGTCGCGCCGCTTCTGCGAGCTCCATCATTTCGCTTAGCTGTGATTCGCGCACTTCTTCGTGACTCTTCGTGCATGAGGTCGTCAGTTCTTCGGTCGCCGCGCGGAGAGGCAAACAAAAGGGAGCGAGCTCAGGCCTGGAGTGGCACCAGGCCAATATTCCTTCTCGCGCCACGACGAGCGAGTCGGGGTCGCTGCACAGCGAAGGGTTCGCCGCTTGGAGGTGAGTGTTAAACACGTCCAGGAACATCTCGCCGGTGTCGCGAATTGGACAAGCGCTTTCGGGCTTGCGCTCGTTTCCTTCGCAGCCTGGCTGCTCCTCCGCGGAAATTTGGAGACGAACCCATTGCACGCCCTTGGGTTTGAGACAGTCCTCGCCGCGACATTCGGAGAAGATGGTTTGTCCCCGCTCAACCGCAGGAAAGCGGCTCAACACGAAAAGGCCCGCGTGAGGCTCGCCGAAGGCGCCCGCGGTATCGAGGTGTTCGATGATCGAGTTTGGACCGTGAACCGGGCCGAGCAGCTCCATCGGAGCGGCGCCCTCCACCGCCCGGCGTGCGTTCACCTCGTCGCGAAGGCGATGCGCATCTTCTTCGCTCCACATCTCTTGCAGGGCAACAATATCGTGAGGGGCGATAAGTGCGGCGAGGTCGCTGAGGCGATGCTCGGAAAAGGGACTCCCCGTTAAGCTCCACTCAATTTCGGAGCCCCAGTGGGCAACATTCCACGACATGATCGAGAGCGGAATACCTTGCGCGCGGCCCACAAGAACCGTGCTGAGCAGCGTGCGATCGAATTCACCATCCGTATCGGCGCCACGCAACGCTGCGGGCTGTGCGTACCCGTGCGCATCTCCCGCGACAACACCGAATCCAAACCCGGGGAGACTCCCGTCGGTCGGCGAAACCAGGGAAGGGAGTGGAACGTTCATCTCAATGAAGCAGCGATCGCTTGCGCATGCACTCTCCACCTCAAGTTCTTCTGCGGAAAATTGCGGCGTTGCGGAAGAAGGTGCCGCCATCCAGGCTCGACCTTCCGCTCGGGAAACGTAGATGACGCGATCTTCGGCGGAAAGCGCACCTGGACCGTCTGCGAAGCGATCGAAATCGAGAAGGATCCGAAAGGTTTCTTGGTGATCGAGTGAATCCTGGACCGGGAGAAGATCGCGAATCGCAATGAAAAGCTCTTCTCGATTGGGGTCCACCGCGAGGGCGATACGCGCATCTGTGGCCTGTGCAGCGGAGAGAGGTAGTTCCGTGGCGCCCCAATATTCTCGCTGTGACTGAAGCCCGTCGATCTCGGGGGGCTCTTGCTGAAGCGGCTGCACGGTGACGCATTCGAGTGGCAAGCGCGCACCGACGTTGCAGGTATCCGAACGCGGAATTCGAACGCTCGATGGTTCGCCACCGGTCGGCGGGAAAAGGGTGTCCGCAGAGCTTGCAGACGGGACGCTTCCGCCCGCAAATACGGAAACGGGGTCTGCCGGGTCGGATACTTCTTCCGCTGTAGCCCATTCAAACGATAGCGAAGGCTCGCATCCGATGGCCCAAATGAAAGTTGCGAAAAGAGAAAGCTGCCGCGCGGTCACATGAGTGTGTGTCTCGTGCGCGTCTCGCCTGAGTCAGAATTTCGCAGGGCCGCTATCTAGTCGCGATTCGAGTGGTAGCGCAGCGCCGCGCGGATGCACTCTCGAACGATCGCACGGTTGAAATGAGTGTCACGCTCCCAATAAATCGCGCGGCTTTTTTCGTATCTCAGGGCGTCACCATAGGTCTGCCGATAGCCTTCAATAAGGGTGGTGCTACAAGGCACGAAGAGCGCATATCCGGTTCGAAATGGCGCTAGACGAATCGTAGTTCCGGTCTTTGGGCGCTCGGTTAAATACGCTGGCTGTCCCCATCGGAGCGCTTCAATAGGTGTTCCGATGCCGGGCTCGGCGGCCGTTTCGAAAATGAGTTCGCGAATCGCCAAAAGTTCACGCTTGATGCTCGAATCGAATGCATCAAACGCTCGCTCGACTTCTTTGTTTTGAAATGGCTTCATGGTCCGTCCGCATCCGAGTCTGCTTGGGGGCTGATGCGCTCCGCATCCGAGTCTGCCTCGGCGTCGATGCGCTGCGCGTCGAGCACTCGGAGCACGTTCTCTCCGAAGATCGCTCGAACGTTGAGTTCCCTCGATTCGAGTTCCTCACGCAGAACTCCGAGATCCGATACGTCTTCCATTCCGATCGGGAGTTCCGGGACGCCGTCAAAATCGGAGCCGAGGCACGCCGCTCCCGGTCCGCCGACCTCAATGATGTGGGCGATATGATCGGCGAGGGTCGCCACGCTCGGCGGATTGAGATCTGGATCGAGCTCGAGCGCGAGCCGGAACTTCGCCGCGCCCCGATCGACCCAGTTCTCATATTGGTCCTCGAGCGGCCGAAAGAGCGCGCGTCGCTGAAACTCGATTCTCCGCCGTCTACCGCGATACGAGGCGTCGATGTACTGCGTATAGAAGTTCGCGCAGATTGCACCACCGTTTGCGCCAACCCGGCGAATCATCGCGTCCGTCATATTGCGTGGATGGTTGCTGAGCGCGCGAGCCGACGAGTGGCTCGCGAGCACCGGGCGTTCCGCGATTTCCATGATATCCCAGAAGGTTTGATCGCTGACGTGGCTGATATCGACGATCATGCCGAGATCGTTCATTTCTCGGATAATGCGGCGTCCGAGCCGGGTAAGGCCTTCCTCGGGTGCATCTCCCGAGGACGAATGGCCGAAGGGATTGTCGATCGACCACGTGATGGTCATGTACCGGTTTCCGAGCTCGTAAAGGCGCCTTAGCCTCTGAATCGCAAGACGAGGATCGTCTGTTCCCAGCGCATGACCACCTTCAACTCCCATGAGGACCGCGATTTTCCCATCTCTTGCCGCGGCGCGAATTTCTTCTCCCGTAGTGCAGAGAGCCAGGGTTTCAGGATGGGCCTCGACAGCTCCGCGAATGTGCTCCGTTAGTGCGAGCGCGCGGGGCCACCAAGTTTCCGGATCTCGAAAGCGGGTCGGGCTGACATATACCGAGAAAAAAGCTCCCGTCAGGCCACCCTCACGCATCCGCGGAACGTCCACGTGTCCTCCCTCGAGCGGCCCGGTGATGTCGTCCCCATCATCCAGCATTCGTTGCGGCGTATCGATATGGGTATCGATGGCGATGAATGGAAGCGGCTCCTCCTCCGCCGGTTGAGGCTCGGCCGCTCGAGCGGCTTCCGTTCGATGCGGCGTCTCTTCGGCCGCTGGCGTCTCTTCCGATGGCGTTTCGGGAGGTGCTTGAGACACTTCTGCGCTCGCGTTTGAATCGTCGCCGCAGCGGAAGAGCAGCATGCAAAGAACGAGAGAGACGAGCGTTTTGCAAGTTTTGGAGAACATAGTTCGGTGAGCAGTCTGTTGTTCGTTTCCGGCGATATGTCGCGAACATTTTGGGCGCGCAGAGGCGTCCGATTTAGAGTCGGGTGTCTTCCTTGCTCGGCGTCAAGCGTCCGAGCGGGTGAAAATTTCGCAAAGCGAGATTCGAACAGGTCGACGGACCGAGAGAGAACTCTACGTCGGTTTTCTGTCCACCGGTCCACATTTTGGAAAATCGCAACTCGATTCGTTTTTGGATTGCCTCCACGATTTTTTAGACCCACGATCGCGGCTCTCAAACGTCTCCCAGCACCGCCTCTCGCAGCTCCCGTCAGGTTGAGCGCGATCGAACCAAGAAGGCCTGTTTTTCTTTTCTGAGTTTGGCGCTTGCGTCAGAAACGGAGTGAGCGTGTCGAACGCACGTTGTGAACGGATTGTCCCCGGCAGTTTTGAGCCGGAACATCACTATTACCCACGAGTCCTTAACGCTCATAGGCATCCCTTGGTGCGTTTCTTTCTTTCGTTGAGCAATGACCAACTCGCAGAGAGATACATTCATCTCCATCCCGAGGCGGATCGGGATCGCGTGCATTCGCTCTTGGCCCACCGACCAACGCACTTTCGTTGGGCCGGTGCGGACGTCTTCCATGTCGCGACCGATCGCGGCGTGCGCCGGAACGTGGTGATTGAGACCAACTCCTCTCCGTCTGGTCAGAAGTCGATGCCCTACGACGATGAAGAAATGGGAATGGGAGGCTATCGCGAGCTGATGGAACGGACCTTTCTTCCGATGACTCGGCGCCGCGGCCTTCCGGCCGGAGAACTTGCGGTGATCTGCGACAAGAACCCGATGGAGACCCGCGCTTACGCCGCAGTGCTCGCAGAGCTTTCCGGCGAACCGGTTTGGTGGGTTCACTGGCCGCAAGGCGAGGAAAACATTGCGTTCGTCGACTCGCGGGGAGTCCTGAACCTTCGAACGGACAATGGACAAGTTCCGATTCGCGCAGCGTTCAAATACCTAACGCAGCGTCCTTGGAATCGCCTGCCTCCACTGACTCGCACGGTCGTTCTTAACCCTGTGCTGGTCTGTTTGGCAGGGGGCCGAAACAAGCTGATGGCATCAAAGGCGTACGACTTGATGAACGCGGACTTAGATGGAACCGGCATTCGGTTGCGGACGCCAGAGACCATCTGGGATGTCGCGAAACAAGAGGTCCCTCTTTGGGTAGAGCGAATGGGCGGAGTCGCGGTTGTGAAGGTCCCTTACGCGAACGCGGGACAGGGCGTCTACACGATTACCAGCAAGTCGGAGCTTGATGCCTTTATGGCGATGGAGCATCGCTACGACCTATTCATCGTCCAGAGCCTGATCGGGAACGCTGCGTGGAGCTCGCGTACGCGCGAGGGCACTCTCTATCATGTCGGCACGATCCCGAATAAGAAGGGCGAGATATTCGCGGCCGATCTTCGGTTCATGGTCGGCGCGGACCCCAGCGGGTTCTATCCGCTCGCCATCTACGCGAGACGTGCGCGAAAACCACTGGCGCCCACACTCGAAAGCGGCGTCTCCTCCTGGGATATGCTCGGCACGAACCTCTCCAAGCAAAACGAAGATGGAAGCTGGACGACCGAGCCCGAGCGGCTCCTGCTCATGGACAGTCGAGATTTTAACCGGCTCGGGATCGGGCTCGACGACCTGACCGAGGCCTACATCCAGACGGTGCTATCCGTCACTGCGATCGACGAAATGGCGAAGCGGCTGACAACGAAAAAGGGGCTCTTTCGACGAAAGTTCTTTGGAACTCTGAACAGCGACGCGGGCTTGCTCCGCGAAATTTGCCGCATCCCAGGAGAGAAGGGAGGAACGCATGCGACGAGCTAGTTCGGCCTATCAGGATGGTCGGATCCCTATCGTTAAAGAAATCTGTCTTGAAGATTTTCCTGTGGGGCGGTCACGCGCGCTCTTGGAGGTCTCGCGAGACGGTCTCGGCCGGACTGTCTGTCTGCCGCTATTGATTCTTCGTGGGTCAAAACCGGGGCCGACGTTCGGACTCACCGCAGCGCTACACGGAAACGAGCTCAACGGCATTCCGGTGATTCGACGGCTCTTGGCATCTCTGGATGGCGTACCCCTTCGGGGCACGATCCTCGCGGCGCCGGTCTTGAATATCCCAGGATTTCTCGCGAACCAACGACGTTACCGAGACGGCGTCGACCTCAACCACATCATGCCCGGTGATCCCCGCGGAAATGAGTCGGAAGTGTACGCACACTCGATCGTCGAGCGGCTTATCCATCACTTCGATCTCATGATGGATCTCCACACTGCCTCGTTTGGACGAATCAACTCCCTCTACGTTCGGGCCGATATGAGTGACCCGGATACCGCAACGATGGCGCGTCTTCAGCGCCCGCAAATCATCCTGCACAATCCGCCTGCGGACCATACGCTCCGCGGCGCGGCGGCGGAGCTGGGGATCCCCGCCGTCACCGTGGAGATTGGGGACCCGCAGGTGTTTCAGCAAAAGCATATTCGGCCAACGCTCGCCGGGATTCGCGCCGTTCTCAGCGAAAGAAAGATGATCGCCGGAAAGAAACGCGTCGAGCGTCCACCCGCCGTTCTATGCTCACGGTCCGAGTGGCTCTTTACCTCCAGCGGCGGGCTTCTCGAGGTTCAACCTGAGCTTGCGTCGATCGTTGAAACGGGAGACCAGGTCGCGCGTCAGGTCGACATCTTTGGGGATGTCATCGCGACGTACACAGCGCCGCAGCGCGGCGTCGTGATTGGGAAAGCGGTCAATCCTGTTGCCCCGACCGGGTCTCGGATCCTGCACGTGGGGCATATCGCGACGGATGAAGAACGCGCGGCGCTTCTAGGATCTCATCGTTATTCGGATGTCCCGGAGGCTCCTGAATGAGACTGCTATTTCTGGTGAACGAGCTCGGCTCGCTTAAGCCAAGCCAGTCGACGTTTCTCCTGCTTCAGGAGGCGCGGCGGCAAGGACACGAGGTGTTCGTGTGTGGCGTTCGGGATGTGAGCAGCAGGAGTGCGGGCGTTTCGGTTCGCGTTTGGCGGGCTGGGGAACATCCGCCTCCGTCTAGCGACTGCCCCGGAGAGGTCTTGCGCGTCGACGCGTTTGATAGAGTCTTGATCCGTACCAACCCCGGTCGCTATCACGATGCCCCGCTCCACACCGCGATGCTCCACCAGCTCGCTCGCGCGGAGCGAGCGGGCGTCAAGATCTTCAACTCTCCGGCAGGCTTGCTCTCTGCTGGGTCGAAGCTCTTTCTCACCGAACTTCCGGAAGAGACCATTCCTACGACGATCGCGAGCGGCGACCGAGCGGAACTACGAAGTTTCGTGAACGCACAGGGACGCACCACCGTTTTGAAACCGGCGCTCGGAACGCGGGGGAACGGTGTCTTTTTTTTGGAACCGCAGGACCGAAACCTCGATGTCGTGCTGGATGCTCTCCTGGCGCAAGGGCTCGTCATTGGACAAGGATTCGTCCCGGACGCTCGGGCCGGAGATACTCGTGTCGTTTTACTGGATGGTGAGGTTCTCGAGCTGGGTGGAAGAGCGCTCGCCGTTCGCCGCGTACCCGCGAAAGGAAGCCTACGCAGCAATGTTCATGTGGGTGGCGTTCCCACGCCAGGAGTGGTGACCTCCGAGATGCGAGCCTGCGTACGGGCCATTGCCCCGATCCTCCAAGCGCGTGGGCTGCGTCTTGTTGGCCTCGACTTTTTCGGCGACCTCATTGGCGAGGTCAACGTATTTTCGACGGGTGGTTTCGGAGATGCGCAGGACTTCTTTGAACGAAATTTCGTGGAGCATACCGTCGCGCGACTCTGCGCGGGCACTTCCACGCCTTCGTCGAATTAGAGGGCGGGCGTGTTCTCTCGCGGGGGGGCACGAAATTCCTGTTGAAACCTCACGCCGTCAATATTCGGAGATCCATCATGACGTAGGCGATCCGCGTTGTTACCCTCAGCCCCGGTGACTTCCTTTTCTCTCGAAACCTACGTTGCGCTAGAGGAGCTGAGGACTGGTCTAGTGGTGGGGTATCCGCTGGTTCAGCCCCAGCTCGCTGTTGCGGGCACGCGTGAGCGTGTGCTGCTGGACTTGCGCCTCTATCTTAGTGAAACCCTCTCGACCGAAACCGATGCGCGGGTGATCGCTGCCTACCAGCTGCCGAGCGTCCCGCGCGCTGGGGTCGTGCGAGTCGAGCTCCCGCAGACGGAACTACCGAAGCGTTCCCGGCGTGCCCAGGCGCTGGAGCTGACCTACGCGCATGCGGCAGGGGATGACGCCCGATGGGTGTTTGTGCCGCGACTTCAGCAGACGTTTTTTGTCGCAAATGACGAGCCACTCGAAGAAACAATTCGTCACGAGTGTGAACGTATCTTGCGAGCGAAGGAGCCGACACCCCGAGAGCGCACGCATCTATTGCCGCCGGTCGCGTTTGAACTGTTGCCTGTCTCACTGAAGCTCGACGAAACGGCGGTTCGAGGAGAATCGGCGAAGCAGCTTCGAAAGCAGCTGCGAGAAGCTGCGACGGCGCGCCAGTCCTTGATGGTTTTGAAGGCGATCGGTCATCCACTTCACGGAGACCCGGACGTGCTCGATGGTCCTGAGATTGTCGCCCGCGATGCCGAGTTTGAAACCCTCGCTGCGCTCCTCGACGCTCCGGAGAAGCGCTCGGTTTTGTTGGTCGGTCCGAGTCGATCTGGCAAGACCTCCGTCCTTCATCGATGGCTTCGAGAGCGGGAAAAGGTGCGCCTTTACGAAACTTCCGGGGCGCGCCTCGTTGCGGGAATGAGCGGACTCGGGCAGTGGCAGGAGCGCGTAAAGCGAACGATCGAGGCTTCCGAAAAGCTCGATGCGACACTGTATTTTTCGGATATCCGCGACCTCTTCGACCAAGGCAAAGGCAAGGGGAGCGTCGATATTCCAAGCGTCCTCAAACCCGCCCTGGAAGACCGCCGAATCCGAATCGTCGCGGAAGTTGACTCCTTGGCACTCGACGCATTGCGAAAGCGCAACGAAGGGTTCTTTGCGTGTTTTCACACCGTGCCCGTACCTCCCCTCGGCAGAGAAGAAGGGCGCCTCGCGCTCGAGGCGCGTCGTGAATTCTTGCGTGAGCGTCCAAGCGTGCCCGAGCCCGAAGATGAGGCGCTCTCGGCGATGCTTAGCCTCTCCGAGCGCTACCTGCCTTACCAGCCGCATCCCGCGAAAGCGACCGATCTTTTCGACGCCATCGCGGCGACGGCGGAGCGTCCCGGAGTCGTTGTCGGCAACTCGGAAACCATCGATGCGAGCGATGTTTATCGTCACTTCGGCGAACATAGCGGTATTCCGCAGTTTCTGCTCCGCGAGGAATTGACCCTCGATCCTGAACACCTGAAGGCTCGCGTTCGCGCGAAGATCGTCGGTCAGGACGAAGCGGTGAACGCGATTGTTGACACGCTCTGCGTCGTCAAAGCGGGACTGCAAGCGGAGGAAAAGCCGCTCTCAACGCTTCTCTTCGTCGGGCCGACCGGCGTCGGGAAGACAGAGCTCGCGAGAGTTCTGGCAGAGCTGCTTTTCGGATCGCGGGACCGTTTGATTCGGCTCGATATGAGCGAGTATTCAAGTCCCGGGGCGGCGACACGTCTCATCGGAAGTCGACAAAAGGACGGCGCGCTCACGCAGCCGGTTCGGGAGCAACCGTTCTCGATTGTGCTCCTCGATGAGATTGAGAAGGCGCACCCGGAAGTATTCGACTTGCTGCTCCAAGTGCTCGGGGAGGCGCGTCTTACCGATGCCCGTGGCCGCACCGCAAACTTTCAGAACTGCGTTGTGATTATGACGAGTAACCTCGGGGCAACGCATCAAGAGCACGGGCCGGGTTTCGGCGCACCTTCGAAGATCGCAGATACATCTCGTTACCTCCATGCGGTTCAGCAGGCGTTTCGTCCGGAGCTCGTGGGGCGCCTCGACCGAATCGTTCCTTTCGACAATCTCCGCGCCGACCAAGTCCAAGCGATTACCGAGCTTGCGGTTCGCAGCATCGCGAAGCGGCGCGGTTTGTGGGACTTCGGAACCGCCCTGGAGTGTTCCGAGGATGCGATGCGTGAACTCTCCCGGCGAGGGTATGATCGTGCGTACGGCGCGCGCGCACTCCGCCGAACAATGGAGGAGTTGGTCGCGACTCCGATTGCCGAGATGCTCAGTGATGCCGAGCACCGACCCCGCAACGGCACTGTGCACATCCGAACTGAAAACGAGACGAAGGCTCCCGGGGCGACGCTCACGCTCGAGCGGCATGGTCTTCGTTTCGAGTTCGTTCGCAACAAAGCAAGCCTCCACGGTGCAGATTCACCACTTCTGCCGGAGCTCGAACGAGCGCGGGAACTCCGCGGGTTTATGAATCGTGTGTTTGCGGCGCCGACGTTCGAAGGTCTTTTTCCAAAGTACAAAGCGCTTCTCGCGGAGCTTCACGCCTCATGGTCGTCGCGAAAGAAAGCGCAAGGACAACGCGCCGAACTTCAACTCGAGCTCGAATATCTCGCGAAGTACGTCCGCCAGTTGCAGGAGACCAAAGCGAACGCCTTGGCCGTCGAAGAGGTTCTCTTCGTGGCGCACCTCCAGGGGCAGAGCTTTGAGAACGCGAAGGCCGAAGTCGACGCCGCAGAGCAAGCCTTCCACGATGCTGCGCTCGCGTACCTGCTCGACGTCGACAAGATTCACGCGGCGTCCATCCTCTGCACGGAATACGACAAAGGTCGCTCACTACGTCATTGGCTGCCCGCCCTCTTTGGCGATCTAGAGCGCCGAGGATGGAGCGCGGTGCTTCACATCTTTGGCGACGAAACGGTGCAGACCGGTTGGCCGCCTTCCGGCGTTTCGACGAAGTGGGGGCCTCCGCTCTCTCCCGAAGAGGCGGAGAAGCGCGTCATGGACCCCGGCCGTGACCCGATGCACGCAATGCTTCGTGTGAAGGGCCGCCACGCAGGTACGTTGCTCGCTCAGGAGTGTGGCCTCCATCGATACCTCGGTGTGGATAAGCGCATGCCCGTGATGCATCACCGCTTGGTGTTCGCAGCGCCGCGTTTTGAGCTCACCGACAAGGACTGGGGCATCGAGGCGATTCGGCCGCCGGCTCGCCCGACGCAGGAGACCGCACTCAAGATGGCCTATCAGCGCATGACCGACGAACGACCCAATGCGAATCGGCCCGCGACGTATATCGACTGTCCGCTTTCCGAGTACTTCGCAGACTACCATTTTCACGCGCTCGCACTCGCCACGCTATTGCAATGGGATGAAACCGAGGACGTGCGCAGACAGTCGACGCGAGGAATCCTCCCGGTCGCGACCAAGGAGAACTCCGCATGAGGGTTGCGGTCCCGATATTTCGACGGTCGACGAATGGCGATATCACCCTTCGTACGCTTGGGCTGCCCGAGGACCTCATTCTCCGCGGACGCTCTGATGCGAAGTGCGAACGCCAGCTTCGCCGACGAATCCCCAAACTCGCGGGAGATGCGCCGGTGCCCTTCGCGCGGCGGATCGCCGATCTGCGCGGGGCACGACTGCTCTCGATGCGGCTTGAACTTTCGCTTCGGAATGAGGCGGGTCGTCGTACGAAGATCACGGGGGCGTTTCCCATCGTGCTTGTGCCATACCCTCGAGGCGCAGAGGTTGAAGATACGTGGGAGGAAGAGCTGGCAGAGGGCGCGGTCGAAGTAATCGATGTCGTAGAGCATGGCGTTCGTCCCTCATCGCTTCGGCCAGATGCCGTCCGGGGCGCTCGCGGCAGCGGGTCCGTTTACCCGTCAGCGCCTCCGCCCTCGATAGAGTCGGATCGCACCCGAGAAGACCAGTGGGCGTTCCATCCGCTTCACCCAAATCACGTGGTCTACGTTCCCGAAGGAGAGAACCTTGAGAACATCGTGAGTAAGTCGTTGAGTCAGCTGCTCGTTGACCTTGACGAGCAAGACGTCGAAGCGCTCACGTGGAAAAAGCACGACCGCCTGAAAGTTCTTGGGCTCTCGCTCCGGATGAAATCGCTTGTCGACGACCTACCGAAGCGAGATGACCCCTGGGCCGGGCTTCGTATCGAGGACGACCGTCGCGAGGGGGCGAAGCGAAACAAAAAGAAGAGCGGTAAGCCGCCCATCTTGCAGCAGCTCGGCGTGGATCTCTCGGAGCTGAGTTCGCAAGGAGAACTCGATGCTGGACTTCCTCGCCCGCGCCATCTTTCGCTTCTGGAGCACACTCTCTGCACGTCGCGTCCTCGCTCAACGGTCCTTATCGGCGCGCCCGGCGTGGGGAAAAGAACGCTGATCCGGCAGTTTGTAAAATCGCGCCTCGTGCACGATGGTTTCGAAGGGCATCAGAACCTCGATGAAGTTAGCCGCGTGATCGAGCTGCAAGCGAGCCGAGTGCTCGCCGGTATGTCCTATATGGGCCAGTGGGAAGAGCGCTGCGTCAAGATCATGAATAGCGCGTTTCGTACGCGGTCGATTCTCTATTTTTCCGACCTCTATACCCTCGGCCGGATGGGGCGCTCTCAGCAGAGCGAGCGCTGCATGGCCGACGTTTTTCAGAGCGCCATGAGCCGCGGCGAGCTGTGTCTCGTGGGAACCTGCACCGCCTCGCAGTGGAACTCGCTCCTCGAGGACGCGCCAGGTTTTGCATCGCTCTTTCACGAGGTGCGTGTTCCGGAGGCGGAGCTTCCGGAGACACTTGCGATGCTTCTTCATCGAGGACGAGAGCTCGCAAACGGTAAGCCGCCGCAGGTGGACCTCGCGGCCTACCACGCGATTCTTTCGCAAGCGGTCCCGATCCTCACCGGGTCTCTTCCCGGCAAGGCGGTCGATTTTCTGGACCGCTGTCATCGCAGCGCCGGCGGTCAAGTCTACGTCGATACCGTCGAGAACGTTCTCATCGAAAGCACGGGGCTTCCCTTTGAGATTATTGATCCCGAGGAAAGCTTCCGCGTGCAAGAGATCCGGGAAAACTTGGGCGAGCAGGTCTTCGGGCAGAATGACGCGGTCTCTCAAGTGGCAGATGCGATTTTGCGCGTTCAGACCGGACTCTCTGAGGAAGGACGGCCGCTCGCGACGATGCTCTTCACCGGCCCGACCGGGACCGGCAAGACGCAGCTCGCGAAAGCCCTCGCTCGAGAGATGTATGGAGGTTCGACCGATCGGGATCCACGCCTCGTTCGTCTCGATATGGGAGAGTTTTCCGGTCCCGATGCTGTCAGTCGATTGATTGGCTATCCCGGGAATGAACGGGGGCTGCTGACCGAGCCCGTTCGCCAACAACCTTTCTGCGTATTGTTGCTCGATGAGATCGAGAAGGCGCATTCAAGCGTGCTCTACCTGCTGCTCCAGATGTTGGATGATGGTCGATTGACGGATGCTTCAGGGGAGACCGTCGGCTTTTCACGTTCCATGATCGTGATGACGTCCAATCTTGGCGCTCGATCTCGAGCGGCGATCGGGTTCGAAGACGAAGCGAGACATCATGAAGCGCAGCGACTCGATACGCTGAAGGCGATCAAAGAGTTCTTTCCGCCGGAACTATTTAATCGCATCGGCCGCATCATCTCGTTCGATTCACTCTCTCGCGAAACGGCTCGACGGATCGCGTCGCGAGAGCTTGGGCTCTTGCTCGCTCGGCGGGGCCTGACCGAACGGAACGTATTCGTTTTTGCTCATGAATCGGCTGTCGATCGGATGACGGATGCCGCGTTTGATTCTCGGGCTGGTGCCCGAAGCGTGAAGCGCTACCTCGAGACAACCATCGGCTCGCGCCTGAGTGAACATCTCGCCTCAACGGTACGCCCTGAGCTGGAAATTATTCGACTGCACGCAGATGCCGATGGCTATCGACTGACCAACTCGGAGCTTCGGGAGACTCCCCCGCTCGAAGGACCGTTCCCATTCTTTCAACTCCGAGACGAGTCCACCGAATCGATCGAATCGCATCTTCGAATGCTCTTTTCGGACTTGCGCTCGCTGCTCGATGAGTCGGTTCTCTCGGAGCTTGACCAAGGGATTTCGGAAGCCCTTTCGTCTGGGGAAACATTTCGGGTCGCCGAACTCGATTCTCTTCGAGAGAGAGCGGTCTCCTACGCGGAGCAGCTCGAGCGTTTGGTTCACGCGGACCAACACGCGCTCGAGGATGACCTCGAACATGAGCATGAGGGCTATATGCAAATTCAGCATAGCCGCGTAAAGCTACGAGATCGGCGTCAGACGAAGGCGGGGCAAGTGGAGCAATCGAAGGAGGCGTTGATTACGGAGCTCTCCAACGGACAGATGCTGCTTCGCGCTTTGCGCGATTTGGACCCTCGGGACGAAGTCTTTGTTTCGCTTTTGCGCGTCGGTGGTGCCGGGCAAGGGGCTGGGCTCGTGGAGGCCCTTGCGGCGAGATATGCGGAGCTTCCGGGAGTGGAGCTCGTGTCTTGCGCGGGTCGAATCGCGGATCGGGATCCCTTTCATACAACGATCGACGCGCTGACTGCGCTCTCCGGGGTAACGCAGGTGGAGCTGCGTTTACGCGGTTTTGGTATCGGATGGTGGCTTGATGGAGAGCGGGGCTGCCACGTCTTGGATTCGGCATCGGCGGACGGTGAAGTGGTTCGCGTCGGTGTCTCGCCGGTACTCCTCACGGTCGGAGAGAAGGAGCCAACGCCTCTCGATCGCATTCGAGACCATCTTCGTTCGGTAGAAGAATACGAGCGGCTTGTCGACGCAGGAGAGCAGCCCGAATTCTCAGACCCGGCGGGCCTTGAAAATGCGATTCGCCGCTACCACGTGGATGGCGAACTTCGGAATGATCAGCGAACTCGGGCGATTCGAATCGAGGACTATGCGCTCAGTCATGTCATCGAGACGCATTCCAAAGATGTCACAGAGCCGGTCTTCGACTTGATTCGAGCTAGGCTCTCTCGCCGGGTGGAAGAGGAAGGGCGATGAGCGAAAAGGCTTCCACTCGGGTCTACCTTGTTGAGTTCGACGACGGCGCTCTTGTCGGCTTCCTCATGCGGCGATGGTCCTCGTTTTTCGACGAAGCGCCGCCGAGTGCATTCGGCCCCGACCGAGAGAGTGTGCTCGCGCAGCTCGACGCAAAGCTTCAACAGCGCCTGGCGAATTCGGGGGAGACCCCGGAGATGTATCTTTGGAAAGAGACCTTTCATACGCGGACCGTGCGCGTGCTAAGCCGGCCTGCCACGACCATCGATCGACAGCCCGTCATCGGAAAGCGCGAACTTGCGCTGAAGCTCACGTACGCATGGTGCAAAACGGAGAGCGGCGCGTGTCGCGTGATGCTCCCTCGTTTTGGTTGGTGGATCATGCTCGAGGATCTCGAGACCGCTCCAAAAGCGCTTGAAACCGCGCTCTCGTCCGCACTCCTCGGCGCGCAAAGTGAGGACCTGTACTCGTTTCGGGCGAGCGTCTCAGAGACCGTTGTCGAGCACCGCTCAGAGGTGGTTTCCGCGACTCGTCGCTCCGATCGAGGGCCTCAGATTACTCGGAGCGTCGATGACCCAGGGCGTTTTCCAACGCTTGTCAGCGTGGCGGATGATTGGATCGAACGCTCGGCGCGAAATCGATTGCCCAAGCCGGTGGGCGAGCGCCGCTCGCATCGAGCTGCGCATCTGGCAAAACAGCCGCGTTCCTTCCTTCTACTCGGCGAAAGTGGGGTCGGAAAGACCACCGAACTTCATTTTCTCGCACGCCAGCTCATGCGCGAGCGTCGCGCCAAGCAACGGGTACCTGGGCTTTGGAGCACGAGCGCGGACCGCTTGCTCGCAGGGATGGTCTATCTCGGGATGTGGCAAGAGCGGATATTGAATCTCGTTGCGGAGCTGGAGGATGAGGACCAGCTATTGAACGTTGGCCGTCTTGCCCCGATGGTCCGCCCGCAATCGGACGGCGCGTCGATCGCTTCTCTCCTGCAACCCGCGATGGCTCGAGGTTCGATCTCGATCGTTGCGGAGTGTACACCTCGTGAACTTTTGGCCGCGCGACGTGCGAATGCTTCCTTTGTGGATCTCTTCGAAATCGTCGAGGTGCCGGAATCAAAAGGCGCAGACGTTTTAGAATGGGTCCGTGCTTATGCTGCTCGCGGAGAAGGGCGAAAAACGATTAGCGCACAGGCTGCGAAATCTGCCATGCGGCTCCTCGCGACCTATCGTCGCGACGCGCGGTTTCCCGGAAAGGCCTTCCGGTTCTTTGATGCGCTGCGACTCGATGCGAAGGTCCCCGAATCCCCGAGTGTCGCCGACATCGAAGAGAGCTTTTCTCGGCAGACTGGGATTCCGATCGAACTTATCTCAGACCGTCATACTTCCGGATTCTCGGAGGTACGGGCGAAGCTTGAGCGCGGAGTCATCGGTCAGCCGGTCGCGTGTGAGGCCGCGGCAAGAGCGATCGTTCCATTTAAGGCGGGCATGAATCCACCCGACCGTCCTCTTGGAACGATGCTCTTCGTGGGACCGACCGGTGTTGGAAAAACCGAATTGGCGAAGCAGATAACGCGCACTCTCTTTTCGGATTCGAAGCGTTTGATTCGAGTCGATATGAGCGAGTATTCGAGCCCCTATTCGCTTTCACGTTTGCTCGAGAGTGGCGACGGAGTCCGATCTCTGGCGGAGGCTGTTCGGCGGGAGCCATTGAGCGTCGTGCTTTTTGATGAAATCGAAAAGGCCCACCCGGATGTATTCGACCTGCTGCTCGCGATTCTCGGGGAAGGGCGCCTGACGGATGTCGAAGGGCGGCTCGTGGACTTCCGGATGACTTTGATTCTGATGACGTCGAACCTCGGTGTTCGTGACGCATCGGCGCTCGGGTTTGATGCCTCGATTGACGCCAACGACTTTCGGCGTGCGGTTCGAGACCACTTCCGTCCGGAGTTTCTTGGACGTGTCGACCAGCTTGTTCCCTTTGCGGCCCTGACCCCAGCGGCGCTGAGAGGCATCGTTGACCTTCAGCTCGCTCTCGTCGAACGGCGAGAGGGCATTCGTTCGAAGGGGCTTCGTCTACGAGTCTCGGATAGCGCGAAGGACGCGCTGGCTTCCCTCGGATATTCCCCTCGGTATGGCGCGCGACCTCTAAAGCGCGTTATCGAAAGTCATGTCGTCACGCCCATCGCGCATCGCATCGCATCGCATCCTTCGTGGAGAGACGTGGACGTGCGCATTGGGGTGCCGGGTGAGGCTGCGGAGATATTTGTTTCGGGATAGTCCGCGAAGCGACTGATGGGCGGCCATCGCTCCAGCTACATGACTTCGCGTCAAAGACAGCTGCGGCAAACTTCCACGATGCAGAGTTCGAGTAGATCAACCGGCTGCTAGGGCGTTGTACCCGTGGGTGCGGCGCTGGGATCCGGGGCGGGCGCGGGCGCAACCGGGGTGGCCGGCTGTGGGGTTCCTGGGGGCGCAACCGGGGTGGCGGGCTGTGGGGTTCCGGTAGGCGCGCCGTTATTCGGCGCGGCGTTCGAACCAACCGCCGCCGCGTTTTCCAGGTGAGCAATCTGGTACCGGCCGCCGGTGTTGCAGCCGATGAGTTTGGCCTGGCCTGAGGTAAACACGGTGCACTGCGCGGCGATAATCCCAGCGTCTGAGAGAAGCTGCGCGTCGGGCGTTCCAATCGCGAGGCGTGAAGCGTTCGAGCACGGTCCTGCCGCTGGGCACTCTTGCCGGATCGCGATGGCTGTCTGCTCCGTGACGGAACACGCCTCGGCTTGAATGGTGGCCGCGCGTCGAGGTAGGTAGAACGCGACAGTCGCCGCGCCGGTCGGATCGGCCTGACAACCCACCCGAATTTGATCGATCATGGATGCGAACTCGAGCCGCGAAGCTCGCATACGGGCCTGTTGTTGCTGCTGCATTTGCTGCTCGAACTGCTGCCCTGCTTGTTGCAGGTCGCGCTGGAGCTGAGGCAGCTGCTGTCCGGTTTGATGCGCGGCGGTTGTTGCGCAGGCATTGCAGAGCCCGCAGGTGAGCGCGACGACCAGGCCGAGCAAAAAGCTCACGATCGAAATGATCAATCCGGCAGTCGCGGCGCCGCTCGACTCGCCGACTTCTTTTGCTCGGCTCATTGCGATTCCAGCGGTAATGATTCCCGCGAGCGCCAGCACGGGTGAACCGAAGCTAAAGACCGACCCTACGACCGGTATTCCGGTCGTGAGGAATCCGAGGACCATAAAGATAAACGCGACGATTCCAAGGACGATAGAAGCGGGAGCCATGAGCGAAGAGTCCTCTGCTTTGGGGCAAAACGTCAAGCTCGGTCACGGAGTCAATGCTCTCGATCAATGACTCTTTGGTCAGTCGTTTTGTGGATTGACCGTCACTACTCACGAGTGCTTCTTGTGCCTCTTGCTGGCACGAAGTGCGCGCCGTCGCTGCTCTCGACCGCGCGAAAATCGGCGACCTCTCTCGCCCCGATGATGACGCGGGATTCGCCATTCTCTTCGAGCACGCTCATCCACGGCGGGCCGCAGAGACCTTCCTGCTGATTGGTTGCGGCATCGACGTCCATGCACGTGCCGGGACGCTCCGCGGTTGACCACTCCGAATCGAATCGTCGAAGTACGATCGGTGCCTGCGCTCCGGCGGCGCTTGCAAGTAGGGCGGTCTCCCCGAGCCATGCGCCCGCGATATATTCACTGTCTTGAAATTCGGTTGTCGTGCAGGAATCCTCTGCACAGACGACGACATGCGTCGTGTCCCCGTCTCGTCCGGCCAGGAGCGCTCGAGAACGAACGCCCGATTCGACTTCGAAGATATTGGTGCTCCAATTGCTCTCGAAGACCGTACTACTGTCGTGAAGCAAGCGGGTTCGGTGCGTGATGGAGTTCGAGAGGAGCGTCCAGGATCCTCGTCCCTGCACGCGGTCTTCCTCCACGTTTTCTGCGATGGCTTCTCCTTCGCAGGCGATATCACCCTCTGACTGGCGCAGAACGCAGCGGCGAACGTTTCCGCTGACCTCGATCCATCGCAAGGTACCCTCCGAAAACGCGGCGTCTCGTACTTCGCCGAGCCGAAATTCGGACGATGCCTCGGTGAGTCGTGGCGTCTCTTCTTCGGAGCCTGATTCATCCGAAAGTGGAGGCTCATCGCTCGGCCAGGTAAACCTCCGAAGCGCTGCTCCCATCGGACCGTCTGGCGTTCCGGAGGTGCGGGCGAGTGTGAAAACGGAGTCACCTTCGACCCAGACCGTGTCGTCGCGGCAGCTTGTGGCGTTTCCGTAGCGTAGCGGGTGCGAGCGAAACCATGTTGGAGTGGGGATTTGAACGACGTTGTTGTCGAGCCGAGTGATGCCCATCGAGCGGGTGCTGCATTCGGCGCCACAGCGTTCATCTCGCGTGAACCACACGAGGTGCGGGGTGGCGCTTTGGCCGCATCCGCGGACGGCGCCAGGACGTCTTAAACGGCGTGCGTCAACCCGCCCCTCTCCGGTCCGAACCCAGCCGATGCCGACGTCGTCGATGACCAGGGTTTCCATTCCTGCCGAGGTGGGTCGCATCCACCCGCGTGTCGCTCCGACCGCATTGAGAGGAACGCGAGTTGGAATCGGCGTCACCTCGCGTAGTCGGATGGCGCTGCGTTCGACGATATCGCCGGCGGCAACTTCGCGAGCCAGTTCCCCGAGTGCGGCGGCCAGACGCAGGATGGCCAGCCGCGGACGAGCCGGTATTCGAGTCGCGAGGGTGAGCGGGCTTTCAACCGCTTCGAGTTCTTCGCGCACTTGGGTCACGGCTCTTCTGACCTCTGCTTCGCGGATTCGAGTGTCGGGCCACAACCAAAACGTCTCTTCGGAAACGAGCCCGTCGAGCACGGGGATGCAGTCTCGAGGCCAGGAATCGGAGGTGGCTGCGCGCGCGTAGGCGCCGAGATCATCCGCCGGCAGGGTCAATCCACCTGGGCTCGCTTCAGCGTCCCATAGACACGCGCAAAGCTCGCTGAACCGGTGCCGAGATTCTTCCTCCCGAAGCTTTCCGCGGTAATACGGGCCACCCAATATCACCGCAGCCACGAGGGCATTTCCCAATACGAGCGCCAACTTCAGTTTGAGACTGCGTTTGGAGCCTTCTCGAAAGTCGATCTTCGGGACTTCGCTCTCACGCGCGCGGCGAAGTGGAGGGTCGCTTGGGGGACGCATTGTCCTACCAGCTCAGTACAAGCTTCCCGTACGCCTCGTTGGCTTCGAGCATTTCGTGCGCGCGCTGGGCTTCCGACATCGGCATGACGCGCTCGATCGTGGGGCGAAGCGTGCCGTCCTGAAAGAGGGGGAGGGCGATTTTTCGGAATGACTGAACGAGCGATGCACGCTCTTCGAGCTTTCGCGCCCGAAGCACCGAGCCGGTCCACGATACGCGTTTGGCGAGCAGCTTGCCGAGGTTCAACTCGCCTTTCACGCCCCCGAGAAGACCAATCGTAACGATACGCCCTTTGGTCTGAATGGCGCTGAGGTTTTCCGAAATGTACTTCGCGCCGATCGTATCCAGGATGACATCTGCGCCACGTCCGAATTCGTCTTTGAGTGCGGCCGCGAAGCCTCCCTCGCTCGTGTCGATCCCAAGGTCGAGCCCAGCCTCTTTCGCACGCGTGATCTTGGAGGCGCTGCGCGTTGTCCCTGCCACTCGCGCGCCGAAAGCGTGCCCGAGCTGCAGCGCCGCGGTGCCGATCCCGCTTCCAATCGCGTGAACGAGCAGAATCTCGGAAGGTTGCAGCTTCGCCTGCGCATAGATGGCGTCAAAGACGGTCAAAAAGACTTCTGGGATCGCCGCGGCTTCCTCGAGCGAGAGAACGGTCGGCACCGGCATGAGTTCTCGTTCGTTTGCCACGATCGCCTCGGCCATGCCGCCACCTGGGCAAATGCCCATGACCCGCGCCCCCGGAGCGAAGTCTTGCACCCCCGGACCGACCGCTCTTACTTTGCCGGCGAACTCAAGGCCCAACGCTCGCTCCGGAGCCCCTGGGGGAGCGGGGTAATAGCCCTTTCGCTGCAGGCAGTCCGCGCGATTGACGCCCGCTGCTGCGATGTCGATGAGAACTTCACCGAAGCCAGGTTCCCGGATGCGGAGCGCTTCGATCTGAAGAACCTCCGGACCCCCGTGCTGTAGGTATTGGAGCGCGCGAACTTCTGCCATTCCGCGAGCCTACTCGCACGCAGCGGAGGGTGCGACCAAGAACGCGATGCTGCGTGGCGCGAGGACCACTTCTTGTTGGCCCGGCATCGGCGTAATCGCCGGAAGCACTCCCTCGTCGTCCTCGAGCGTGACGCCATTGACTTCGACTTCGCGGGAGCGGAGGTTCTCCGCCTCCATCCGAAACAGATCGGCCGTGGCATCGAGTTCGATGGTCGTCTCGGATTCTCCGATGTTGAGCAATAGAATCGTTGCCTCTCCCGTTCGGTCTGGGTGGCAGTGTGCGAAGGCCCGTAGCTCTTCATCCTCGTCCGAGCGTTCAAGTTCCAAGACGTCGGCGCCCATGAGCTGTCGCCACATCCAAGTGCCCCAATAGTCGGGGTTGGGGTTGAGCGTGGTTTCGTCGATGATTCCGTAGTCGCCGCCCGATAGCGTTTGACGCACAACGACCTCCTGCCCTCGATGTGCGAGGGTCCCGAGCTGGTCGAGCCACCAAAGGGTGCTCGCGTATGCGTTGGAGAGACCGGGCTCACCTCCGCATTGGGCATGCCCGGTTTCGCCGAGCCAGATCGGCTTGCCCTCCGAGAAACGTTCGATCTCCTCGGACCACCGAAGAACTTCATCGAGCGCGCTCGCATTCAATAGGGTTTCCTCTTCTGCGCGAAGCGAAGCCCCTGGGCATCGGAGCGATTGCTGCGGGTAGTAGTGCCAGGTCACGATATCGAGTGCGTCGACTCCTCCTGCGATGGAGAAACGTCGCAAAAAGCCGCTCGGTTCGCCGACGAGCGGCCAGTACGCGGGGGAGACCCCTCCGATTCGGGCGTCCGGAAAACGCTCGCGAACGGTCTCTCGGAAGCGTGCGACATCCGCGGCGAATGTGTCGTGATCGACACTGAATCCGTCGATGAATCCGAATGCATTGGGTTCGTTTCCAAGCTCCCAGAGTGTCACCTCATGGCCTTCTGCGGCGGCGTGATCGAGCAGGACTTCGGCCTGGTCACTCTGCCATTCGTTCGCTTCGTTTCGAACCCCACGGCCGGCGCTAATCGTGAACATCACCTCCATGCCCGTCGCTTCTGCGAACTCGAAGACGGCATCGAAGCGGTCACGTGTTAGCACCCATTCAAATCCCTCGGGAGCCTCTTCAAGCGGCTCGTCGCTAAAGTCGTAATACACTCGATCTGCGTCTGAACCGCCAATACGGAAGATCGCCGGAGCGAGTGCGGACGCAAGTGCTCGAAGGCGCGGGCGGTCAAAATCGTAGGGGGGGACGCGCATGCCGCCGACGGTCGTCATCGTTCCATCGTCTGCCCAAAACTCACCGCCCACGAGTTGAGCCATATCCACCGCGACGGAGAGGAAGGCTTCGTTTTGGGTCCGAAGGCGGGTCAGGGAGCCGAAGGCGATCGCTGCCTCTCGAGGCCCCTGTGGCTGGGCATCGGCCGTGTCGTTACGGGTATCGACCGCAACGTCTGTGAGCGCGTCTCCTGTCCCTACATCTTCTATCCCCGCATCTCCCACGGGACCATCGTCATCTCCGCAACCTGCGAGCAGAACGGCGGAAAGGAAAAGCCAACGTTTTGCGGAAATAGAGCAGCTTCGACCGAGGAGCGATGTCATTTCGCAAGGGTAGCAGGACGCCGGATTTGCATCCCGGCATTTTCGGTCCCTCGAACGACACTTGAGGTTGCGCGCGGGAGCGGTCCAAGGGGGGAGGGATGAATGCTTGCAGCCGAGAGTTCGCCTTGGCATAGCAAGGTGTGGCGAAGATCAAGCTCCTCGATGAAGGCCTGATCGACCGAATCGCAGCAGGCGAGGTGGTCGAGCGGCCCGCGGCGATCGTGAAGGAGTTGCTCGACAACGCGAAGGATTCGGGCGCCGATGAGGTGACGGTCGAGCTGGTTGAAGGCGGGATCGAGCGCGTGCGGGTGAGCGATAACGGCGAGGGGATGAGCGAAGAAGATGCGCGCCTTTCCATCGTTCGTCATGCAACGAGCAAGCTTCGGGCCTTTGAAGACCTTAGTTCGCTAGCGACGCTGGGCTTTCGCGGAGAGGCTCTCGCGACGATCGCATCGGTGAGCAAGTTTACGCTCAAGACGCGTCGAAACGATGATGTCGCGGGCACGCAGCTGCGCGTGGATGGCGGAAGTGATCCGACGGTTTCGCCGGTTGCGTGTGCTGTGGGAACGAGCGTCGAAGCCTCCGAGCTCTTTTACAATGTTCCCGCCCGTCGAAAATTCCTAAGCGCCGCACATACGGAAGCGTCACATGCAACCGACAAGGTCGTCGACTTTGCACTCGCCAACCCGTTCGTTCAGGTCACGCTCTTCAGCAACGCCCGGCGCGTTCGTTCCTACGTCACAGCCATGTCTCGCTTCGCACGCGCGCAGGAAGTCTTTTCGGACGAGACTCTAACGCACGTTCGGAAAACGCACGCGGGGATTCAAATCGAGGCCGCGCTGACTTCGGCGAGACGCGCCCGCCGCGGGATGCGGCGTCTCTATCTCATCGTAAACGGGCGCCGAGTTCGGGCACCTGCGGTCGCCCAAGCCGTCGCGTTTGCGTACGGAGACGTGCTCGAACGCGGGAAATATCCGACGGGAGCCTTGTGGATCGATCTTGATCCTGCGGACCTCGACGTGAACGCGCATCCTCAGAAGACGGAGGTTCGGTTCGCAGACCTTCCGCTGGTGAAGGAGGCTGTCACGCGTGCGCTTTCCGAGCTGGGAACGTCCGCGTGGACCACGGAAGGGGGAGGGCGCGTTGTCGGGAGCTCCTCTCGTGCGGAGGTTTCGGAGGACGGTGCCGCTTCGCTGACCGTTCAAATGTCGGCTCCCGACGAAGCGAGAGCCCTCGGTCCGGCGACCCGCCGAGGTTTTTGGGAAGACCGCCTGGGGTTCTCGAAGGGCCTTTCGAAAGAACCCCGAAAGGTAGTCTCGAACTCACCCGATGGCACGGAGAGGCCCGGTTCAGGTGAGCCCCCCGCGGCCGCCGCACCGGACCCGGAAGCGAGAAGCACTCGCCGAAACGCGTCTCGCGAAACGCGAGCGAGCCGCGGTGTTGCGGACGCGCTTGCGGGTCGTGAACCGGCGAAGAGTCGCTCGGTCTCGATCAAGACCGCGGATTCTGTCCGTGACGCGGCATCGCAATATCAGCCCGAACGTGGCGATACGGATTCCCGCTTTCTCGGCCGGGTGGGAGCGCTTCACGTCGTCACCTCCCGAGGGATGGTGTGGGTGGTTCATCCCCTCAAATATGCGTGGCAGCGGGCGCTGCGTGGAGAGACCGTCGCGCGTCTGGTGATCCCGATGCGACTGAAGCTCAAAGAGTCGACCATCGATTTGCTTCTGGCCTCGGGCCTGCTCGAACGAGCGCATGTGAAGGTACGAAAACTCGGTGAGGAGTCCCTGGCTGTGCTCGAATTGCCGCATGCGGATTCCTCTCGGGAAGTCGTGGAAGAGACGCTCGAATGGCTTGCATTGTCGCTTCACGAAGGCACCTCCCCGACTGCGGAAGAGATGATTCGACGCTTGATCCCCAATCCTCCGCCGGTTGAGATCGATTCGCTGGCCGATGCGTCGCGAAGTTCTTGCGCGAGACCCCTGGAAGAAAAGGCACTGCTCATGTGGCTTGAGGGTTCCGAAACGACTGGGGACTGAGGATGCTCGGGAAAATTCTCGTCATCGCCGGGCCGACGGCCTCGGGAAAAACCGCGTTTGGGCTGCATCTCGCCGGAGCCTCTGACGTAGAGGTAGAGCTCGTCGGCGCCGATAGCGTGCAAGTTTATAGAGGGTTCGATATTGGTAGCGCGAAGCCCGACGCCTCGGAACTTCAGGGAACGCCGCATCATCTGATCGATGTCCTCGACCCGACGGAGTTTATTGACGCGATGGACTACGCGCAGCTCGCAGATGCCGCGATACGCGGAATTCGATCTCGGGGTGCGCTTCCGATCGTCGTCGGAGGAACGGGGCTCTGGATTCGCGCCCTGATTCGCGGCTTGGTGCAGCTGCCCAAACCCGACCTGGAGATCCGGGCTCGTCTCGAAACCGAAGCGAAGCGTGACCGCCAGGCGCTTCATCGCCGTCTTCAGAGGGTGGATCCCGCTGTCGCGAAGCGGGTCCACGAAAACGACATCTTGCGTGTGACCCGAGCGCTCGAAGTCTGGGAGCAAACGGGCGTGCCGCTTGGTGAACATCAACGTCAGCATCAACTTGGTGAACCCCGATATGACGCGAGGCTATGGGTGCTCGATCCCGAACGGGAGATGCTGAAAAAGCGGATTCGAGCCCGAACCGAAGCGATGATCACGGCAGGGTTTCAAGGCGAGGTGGAGAGCCTGCTTGAGCGCTGGCCGCGAGAAGCGCGGGCGTTTGGAAGCGTTGGCTACAAGGAGATGGTTTCGCATATCACCGGCGAGCTCCCACTTGCCGATGCGATCGATTCCATTGTGAGTTCAACATCGGTGTACGCACGTCGCCAGCGCACATGGTTTCGAAAGGAACCTGGGGTCGACCGTCGGGCGGCTTCCGCGCACGACTGGATGAGCGAGCCGGATGTTTCGGAGGTTCTGCAGTGGTTAAAAGCGCCGTGACCCGCATCTGATTCGTTGCAGATGCCCACGAAGGCCGTCTTTCCGGCGCTAGTGCGGGGAGCAAATGGATAGAAGGATGATCTTTCGTCAGGGGCGCCGAGGGGAGCTTCGACAGGCGAACGACATGCCGAGTAGTTCGAAGGAAGAACGAAGGTCGGATTGGCGTTCCTGCGGGAGAGGGCCCTTCTAGCGATTTGAACCGCGCGCTAGCTAGGACCCTGCGTAGAAACGGGAGCTACGATTCGAGCCGGGAAGATCTTCTCTCCGTCTGCTGATTTCGTCGCGCATTCGAGCAGGCAAAAGCCCAGCAAATTCGAGAGTTCGAGAACGGAGGCTTTTCACCGCCTCTGTGGGGGAAGGGCCGAGATCTACTGGAAAGAAGGTCCTACCTCCTGATATCCTATGGGGGATGCGATTTTTGCTCATCGGAGCCCTCTTTCTTTCGCTTGCGCCTGTGTTTCCATCGGAAGCGCTGGCTCAGCCTCGGGGCGTAGTTCTTCACTTTACCGGACCCCGTGGTGGGGCCGCGCGGAATGCGATCGTTCGTCGGCTTCGCGGTGACGCCGACTTGGTGCCGCGCTCCGATGTGGAAGCGCGGGCCGAGCGGCGCCGGCAGCGTCTGACGACGGACTCCGGACGCCGCCGAATCGCGCGCGATATGAATCTCGATTTCTTTATCGCGGGTCGAGTGCGCGGACGTGGGCGTCGAGCTCGGACATCCTTGGTCATCTACGGAAGCAATGGTGAAGTGATCAGTCGAGGTCGCGCACCGCGTCCGGTGGGGCGCTCTCGTCTTCGTCAAATCGGAAATGCGGCGCGCCGAATGCTCCTTCGCGCCACTGGCGGAGGCGGCAGCGACGATGACGATGATTACGACGATGAAGATGATTACGACGACGACGACGATGATTATCGCGACGACGACGATGATGATGACGACTATCGCGACGACGATGATGACGATGACTATCGAGACGACGATGATGACGACGACTATCGCGACGATGATGATGATGACGACTATCGCGACGATGATGATGATGACGACTATCGCGACGATGATGATGACGACTATCGGGACGACGACGACGACGATGACGACGACGACGACGAGCGTTACGGGGACTACGACGATGACGACGATGACGACGGACCGAGCGAGTTTAGGCCTGGCAACCTTCCCATCTTCGTTGGCCGGATCGGGCTCCTAGGTCGCTCTCGAAGCGCTTCGCTCGACGCTCTTGATGCCGGCGGAACGCCGTCCACGATCCGCGACTACAATGCGCCCTTCTTCCCCGCCGTTTCGCTCCACATTCATTCGTACCCACTTCGGGGGCAGGATTCTGCGGCCAAGGGGCTCTACCTTCAGATCGATTTCGACTTAGCGTTTGCCCTATCGACGCAAGAGCGTACGCTCAATGGCGAACTCGGTGAGCCGATCGATACCGGGTCGATCCGCTTTCTCGGACAGGCGGGCTTCCTCTACGGGATCAGCGAAGACGCCGTTCGACTCGGACCCATGATCGGTTACGGAATCGATTCTTTCTCGATCGAGCGCAATACCACCCTCGTTTCCACGAGCTACAACTACCTCCGCGTCGGCATCGCTGGCGACCTTCGCGTCTACGAAGACCTCGTTCGCCTCCGGGTGGATATCGGCTACCGGATCGCGTTCGGAGCGGGAGAAGTTGTTCCGGCATTCGGTGAGACATCGAGCCAGGGCGGGTTTGACCTCTCGCTTGAGCTTGGAGGATTTGCGGCCAATGGGCTCGCCTTTGCGCTTCGTGCGGGGTTAAACCGGTACGGTGTGACGTTCACCGGAGAGGCGATGAGCGATCATCCAGCCTCGATTACGGCGCAGTCGCTCGGCGACTTGAATCTCCACGTGGGCGTGGAGGTCGGTTACGCGCTATAGCGAGGCGCATGACCATGCAGACCGAAAGCGAGCTCGGGTCCGGCGAGATCACGGCTCTCCTCGGACGCGATACGGAATACCGCGGAAAACTGACCTTCCGCGGGCGTGCCCGGCTCGACGGTCGCTTCGATGGTGAAGTCTTTTCGGAAGGAACACTCATCGTGGGGGAGGGCGCCGAAGTTCGCGGAAGAATCGAGATCGGCACACTGATCGTTCTCGGTGGCCTTGTCGACGCAGAGGTCGCGGCGCAGCTTGTGGAAGTTCACGCAGCCGCGCACGTACGAGGAAGCATCGAGACGGACCAGATTTTCGTTCAGCGGGGAGCGACCTTCGAGGGGCGATGCGAAATGCGCAATATGCAGAGCTTTGAACCTGAGACGGTGGAAACACCGGTCGCCCCGATCTCGGAAGAGCTGGATGTTGTCGCTGAAGCGTTCGAGGGTGGCCCAACGGAGCGACTCCTCTCCAGCGAGCTGCTTTCCGAGCAGGAATGAAGGCGGTTTCGCTGCGATCCTAACGACTGTCCCTCGACACCTCAGGAAGTCAAAGTTCCGCGAGGAACTTATCAACCCGCAACTGAACCATCATCGGCTGTTCGACCGGTGCCGCGTGAGACCCCCCACGGATCATGGAGAGTTCTGCCGTTGGGATCGCTTCCGCGAGGGCCTCGGCGAGCTCGGGCGGCGTGAAGGTGTCCTTTTCGGCCGCGATGACAAGCGCTGGGCATTCGATCGAAGGGAGCAGGTCCTCTGCGCTGTGGTCACCGGCCGATTCGAGCATTTCGAGAAATACCGCGGGGTCCATATAAGAGATATGCTGCCAGTACGGGGCAAAATCCTCTTCCCGCATTGCCGAGCCGTCGAGCTCTCCCGTTGCGGAAGCGAGGCGGAACGCGACCGAACTCGGCAATCTCCCCCAAAGTGCCCGCGCGACACCGGTGTACCGATTTGCGATCTTACGGACCTGCGGAAGGATCTGGCTCAGGACATCCGAGCCATGAAATGTATGAGTCACGCGACCATGGCTGCCGCAGAGTAAGACGAGGCTCGCGACGCGATCGGGGCAACGTCGATAAAGTTCGAGGGAAACCTGCGCACCCATGGAATGTCCGAAAATATGCGCGCGCGCGACGTCACGGGAATCCATCAGCCGTTCGAGGTCGTCTGCGAGTTGGCGGACCTTCATCGTTCCCGCGACCGCGGGCGGGCCACTTCGACCATGTCCGCGATAGTGCCAGTGAAGGACGCGGCGCTTTTCTGCGAGGTGTGGCTGTAGGTAACGCCACACAAACCCATCGCAGCCCACGCCATCGTTGAGAATTGCGGGGATCGCGCCCTGCTCATCGGATGCGTTGCGATCTCCGTAGAAGAGTCGCGTGCCATCGGGAGTCTCGAAAAAGCCCTGTTCGTCGTATTCCAAGGCTTAGGCATTCGCACGCGCGACGAAGGGAGGCAAATCGGTTCGTTTTGAAACGAGTCCTACGTCGCTCGATAAACGCGAAAGCGTTTGTCTTCCGCTGCCACTTCGACGTGGTCGAACTCCGCGTCGAGCGTTTCTCTCCAGGGGAGAAACCTGTTGGCGACAAGCCATAGCTCGCCGCCCTTGCGAAGCTTGGAGCGTGCATCTCGGATGAGCTTGCGTGTGACTTCGTACTCGGTTTCGATGCCCTGATGAAAAGGGGGGTTGGTGACAATCATGTCAAAGGCTCCCTCAAACCCTTTGGCGCCGTCCTGCCAGCGAATATCGCCCGGCTTCTCTAGCCGCTCGAATGCCATTCGGGTGGATTCGACGGCCAGGCGGTCGACATCCGATGCAGATACGAGTGCTCCGCGGCGTGCGAGGGCGATGGAGAGAGGCCCCGCGCCGCAGCCTAGATCAAGCGCCCTCTTCTTTGCGTACGAGTCGTCGAGTTGGGCGATGAGCATGGCGCTCGCATCATCGAGCCGACCATCCGAAAATACTCCGGGCAGCGAATACGCGGGTTGGTCCTCGACAGGGAATTCGCGAGCCCAACTGGCGAGGCTTTCATAGGGCAGTGGATCCGGACGCCAATGGAAGCATTGCGCGTGATTCCCGGACGAAGATTGCACGACCGTGCCCCGCTTTGAGAGCCTCTTTTTAGCGCTTTTGATGCCCTCGCGAACCAATCCAGCGACAACGATTTCATCGGCGCTGACTGCTGCCGCTGTGAGAATCAGCTCCTGACGTCGTTTTCCTTTGGGGAGGAGAACAACGATTCGCTCGTGCCGCGAGGCCGCCGGATCGGTGAGAAATGCAACCAGGTCACCATCCGTGGCGACATGATGGCGAGCGTCCCAATGAAGTCCCTTTCCGTAGTGTTTGCGAAGCTCAGGGGATGCGCCGACGATGAGCGGGGCGTCTATCCCCAGCTTCTCAACAAGCTCATCTGCTCCCGTCCTCTTCACTTTGGATCGCTCGCGTGAATCGCGTAGGCGGGCACGCATGCCACCCACTTCGGCCTAACTGTCCCGGCGCTCATGACTCGGATTTGCGCCGAATGAAAGTGCGATCGCGCGGCGAAGTTCATTGATGGCGAAAGGCTTTTCGACGAGGGGCGCTCCCGTATTCGCGAGGGCCGAGAGGTTTCTATTCGTGAGCGCGTTGTCGACGAGAAAGACAAAAGGCGGCAAGGGATCCAGTTCTACTTCGGCGCTTGGGATGAACTGTTTCGCGCGCATTTCGCAGTCGGTATCGTAGAGAATCAAATCAAAGTTTGACTCTCTGAGAGCGAGCAGCCCCTCACGTGGCGAAAGCGTTGTCACAAACCAAGGCGCCAAAGAACGCTCGATCGCGCTTCCGGTAAGTTCATTATCGCAAATCGACAAGATGCGGAACGGTTTCTCCACCGGGGGAAGAGTCTTCCGAAGGGGCGTTTTGGCGACTCCCTCGGCCCGAGGGACTTCGACAACAAACCGGGTTTCTTCATTGGCCACACTCTCAACGGAGATCTGTCCCCCAACCTGAATCGCAATATTTCGCGAGAGAGCTAGGTTAAACCCAGGGTTCCCACTCAATCGGTTCGACGGGTGGAATGGATCGAAGAGGTGCGCGATGTCCTCGGGCGAAAAGCCTTGGCCCGGAACGAGCACCGTCGTTCGAATCGAGCGTTCATCGATGTCGACCACGATTCGAATCACGGTTTCATCCTCCGAAACCGTTTCGCGTTCGCGTTTGCATAGTTTGGCGGACGCAATCAAGACGCTGAGACACACCTGAGCAAGCAGCGATGGCTCCATGCTTGCGACTCCAACCTCCTCCGGGACCTCGACGGCGAATCGTCCGACGTCCCGAATTTCTTCTCTCGCCATCCGCACGCACGAACGCAGGACTTGTTCGAAAGGGGCGGGACCCTGATTGGAGTCAAAGTCGCGGTCGTGCAGGGCAAACGCGGAGATCCCACGAAGGGCCTCCGCGATTCGGCGAGAACCCTCCATCGCATCTTGGAGTGAGCTGCGAATCTCAGGGTCCTGAACCTCCGGAATCAGCGATTCGAGGTTCGCGCTGAGGTAAGCGAGCGGAGAGCGCAATTCGTGAGAGATTCCGGCCGTCAGCATGCTTACATGGGACAGTCGATCCGCGAGAATCATTTGCTGTTGTAGGGCGCGCTGTTCGGCATTGTCGCGCACCGTTACGACGAGACGTTGAGCGCCAGGTCTCGGGACGATACCGACTCGCATTTCGACCGACACCATCGTGCCATCAAGTCGAATCAGCTGTTCCTCATGCAGATCCCAGTCGCCGTCGACCCGAGGCTCCGAGGTGAGGTAGTTCGATGCGGGCTGGCCAGCGAGAGCGCGCGGAGTATCCGGCGCACCAACCATTCGTCGAAACGCGGCATTGGCCGCGACCACTCTGCCGTCCTCTACGAGAATGCAGCCATCGGGTAGATGGTCGAATACACGTTCCTCTGAATTCGGGCCGGGGGTAGGTTGTTTCCTTGAGTTCGCCAGAGCGACGCGAACGCGCGTTTGCAGTCCGGCCGCGTCAAAGGGCTTTTGAACATAATCCGATGCTCCAGCGGCTAGGATTGCATCAAGGTCTTCGGGACGGCTTCGCGCAGTGATCATCACGACCGTCGGGGCGGGGTCCGCGGATTTCGAGCGAACGTGGGAGCACAATTCCAGCCCACTCATCCCTGGGAGCGTCCAATCGATAAGCAAAAGTGGAAACTCCTGCTTCGTTAGTTCGACGCAAGCGGCTTCTCCGGAACCTACCGTTCGCACGTCGAATCCCATGTCCTCGAGGATGAGTCGCAGCATCTTCTGCATGGTCGGCGAGTCGTCGACCACCAGCGCCTTACTCATCGAAACGCGAACCTCCTCCATCCCCAGATTCTTTCACGAAATGCTGCCGTTGGTAAATCGGCTCATCGCTTTTCTGAGCCCGCGTTCGACCGTTTTACGGTAGCTCTTCTTCGGGGCTGTCGAGGCTTGAAGCCCAAAGAGCTGGGCGCGTGACATAGAAAAAGGCCCAAGCCGCCGCGGCTTGGGCCCAATTCGTCGATAGAGAGGCTTACGCGTTCGCGTATACGTCCATGATATCCTCGAGGAGTTTCTTGCCCTCCTCGGGGGAGCGCTGGAATGCGTTTCGCCCCACGATTGACCCGAAGCCGCCGCCCGCAGCGATTGCCCGGATCTCCTCCATAACGGCATCCGTTCCCTTCGCGGGACCGCCCGAGAAGATCACGATGCGCTTGCCGTTGAAGCAGCTCTGAACGACGTGGCGGATGCGTTCCTCGAGGGTCGCGATCGGGATCGATTCGTAATGTGGCTTTGCCGCCTCCTGGAACACAACATCCGTCGGGGGCTTCACCTTCACGATATGAGCACCGAGCTGGCATGCGATCTGCGCGGCGTAGGCGATGACGTCGATACCCGTCTCCGCCTGCTTCGGCATCTTGCCTCGAGCATAGGACCAGACGATTGTCGGAAGTCCGACCGAACGCGCTTCTCGGATGAGCTCCCGGAGGTCTTCGTACATCACATTGCGATGCTCACTTCCGGGGTAGATCGTGTAGCCGATCGCGGAGCAACCGAGGCGTAGCGCATCTTCCACGGAGGACGTGACGGCAGAACAAGGCATGTCCGGACCGCCAAGACCGTCGCTATTGTTCACCTTCAGAATAAGGGGCAACTTGCCCGCATACTCGTGCGCGATGGCCTCGATAAATCCGAGCGGCGCCGCGTAGCCCGAGCAGCCCGATTCGACGGCGAGCTTCGCATGGAATCCGGGATCGTAGCCCACGGGGTTCGGCTGGTACGTCCGGGCAGGGCCGTGTTCGAACCCCTGGTCGACCGGAAGAATCACCATTTTGCCGGTTCCGCCGAGGCGACCATGTTCAAGGAGGCGTCGGAGGTTTCCGATGACTCCGGGGTTTTCCCCGGCGTAGTTGGCCAGAATCGCTTCTACTGCGTTGCTCATATTCCCTCTTGTGGTGGAAAGGGGAGGGGGCGAGCCCTCCCGTATGCTGCGGTGTTCATAGCACGCGATGCCGATAGCGACGCAAGCCCGTCCCGCGTGAGGTCAGTTCTTTTTTATCCCTGAGCCGACCGAAGGTTGCCGGCGGGACCGCCGATGTTCACGAATCTCTCGAAACGCTAGTGCGGGATCAGACCGATGGAAGGGATGACCTTTCATCAGGGGCGCCGAGGTGAGCTTCGACGGGCGCACAACATGCCAAGTATATCGCAGGAAGAGCGAAGCTCGGATTGCCGTTCCTACCGGAAGAGGGCCCTTCTCGCGATTTGAACCACGCCCGAGCGGTGACTTCAGTTGAAGCGACGGTAGGGGTCCTCTGAGGACATGGAACTCGACTGCATCGGGGTGCGACGGACCCGGAGGCGGTCCATTTCAACCGAGAGGTTCTCACCGCGCAACGTCACTGTCGTCGGTCGGAAACCCCGCTTCCGAAGCATTGCGACCTGGTCAGACGAGTGCTCCACGGTGAACGGCGTCATGCCAACCACTTCGTTGTCGATGACGATCTCCACGCCCTCTGGGACGGTCTCGACCAAGGTCGAAACCGGTTCGGGAATGGAGTTTTCGTTGGATTCTGGCTCCTCCGTCGGAGCGATCGGGACCGGGACGATGGGAGTTGTCTGCCGGGGAACGGGCTCCTGGAGAGCCACGGATTCGTCGCCGCGCATCAAGAAGCGTATTCCGAACGCCAGGAGCAAAATCAAAATGCTCGCCGCGATCACACTCGGAATTAACCAGGGGCGCTTTCGATGTTCAACGCCGACTTTCCAGAACACCCCAGTTTTCGCTGGCTCATCGGAGTGGTCTTCCGGAACCGCCGTTTTGAGGGCGGCGATAAAGGCCTCCGCGTCCTTAAAGCGGTCGTCGGGATTCTTTTCCAGAGCGCGGAGAATGGCTCGGTTCAGGGCGTTTGGGATGAGTCGCGTCGGAGCTGCCCGAATGGGGGGTTCCGGCTTCTCTTGGATATGCTTTGACATCACCACGACCGCGTCCTGGTCCTCGAAAGGAGGCCGGCCGGTGACGAGCTGATAGAGAAGAACCCCAACGGAATAGAGATCGGAGCGAGCGTCTAACGCTTTTCCGCGGGCCTGCTCGGGCGACATGTAGCGCGGCGTACCGAATACCGTGCCGGCTTGCGTCTCGAGCTGGTCAAAATCGTTCTCGCCTTCGAAGACCTTCGCAATGCCGAAATCGAGCACTTTGACGATGGGGGTGGCCTGACCATCCACGTTCGATAGAGAGATATTGTCCGGTTTGAGATCCCGGTGAATGATGCCTTTGGTGTGGGCTTCGTGGAGAGACCCGAGAATCTGCGACCCGATCGCGACCACATCCTTCGAAGCGATGGCGCCCTCGCGCTTCAGCCGGTCCGTGACCAGCTCTCCTTCGAGAAGCTCCATCGCGAGGTAAAGGACTCCTGAATCGGTCTGCCCGAAATCGAAAACGCGAACTGTATTGGGGTGAGCGAGTAGGCTCATCGCCTTCGCTTCACGGTGGAAGCGCGTGATCGTCTCCGGGTCCCAGCTGACTTCGTCCTTCAGGAGTTTGAGCGCAACCTTCCGTGCGAGTCCCTTCTGCTCCGCGCGATAGACAGTTCCCATACCGCCGCTCGCGATCTTGCTTTCGATCACGTAGCGATCCGCAATCGTTTCACCGATCATCGGGTCGAGCACCTCAATGCTCTCCAGCTGCTCTGTTGCCGCCGAACTCATCCGATCCCCATGTTTGAACATTGATGGCCCCGGCACAAGTCGACGGGACAATGGGATCAACGAAGAGACACGATTCGAAGGTTCTTATCGCGTCGTGACGTTGGTCAATGTCTCGTAAAGATTATGCTTTTGTCGCTTTGAGGGTTCGAGAATGCTCTCGGCGAACGCGTGTTTTTTGCGCTTCGATAAGGATCGTAGACGCGCCCTTTTCGAAAGCCCCTAGCGCGAAACGGTTTCGCAATAGTTGATGAAGCGTCCAGTTCCTGCCGGCGTCGGTACGCACTCTTGGCTGCCCGGGCAATCTGCGGTGTTGCAGCAGAGCCGGTCGCAGTTTCCTGTGGTGCATCGGCCGCTCGCGCAGCTTTCTCCGCGCGAACACGCCTCCCCGCCACGTCGGTTTGACGTCTCGCGAGGCCGGCAGACGGATCCATAGCGGCCGCCGTCTCCGTAGAACCAGGACTGGCACGCTTCGGTCGAGGCGCAGTCGGCGTCGCTTCCGCAGCGTTCGAGACACTGTCCGGTCGGGCCACCGACGGCATCGCATAGGAAGTTGTCGCATTCTGAGAAACGCGTACACGGGGCCCCCGGCTCCTCGCCATCTGCGCTCGCCGAGTCACAGAGGGTAACAGCCACCCACCCATCGCTCGGGAGACCGGTGCACAGTTCTGAACCGCACGCGCTATCACGCGCACAGGGAGAACTACTGCATTCCATATCGCCCCTGGAGTTCACGATTAGACACAAACCCGAGCGGCAGTCTGCGTTGCTTTCGCAATCCCCTCCCTCAGCCGCGAGACCTGCGTTCGGTCGGCAAATCCGGTGATCGCTCTCTGGACGGCTCGGGTCGAGCGAGCAGGTCTCGCCGGAGCCGCAATCATCGGCCGAACAGCAGGCCGATGTGCACCATTTTGCATCGGCGAAGCCATCGCAGATCGACCCCTCGTCGCAGTTGAAGTGCTCGGAGCAGCTCTCGCCGCGTGCGCTCCGTGGAACACAAACCCGGCCGAGCTGAATGCTGCAACGGCGCCCGTCCGTGCAATCATCATCATCGTCGCAGCGACTATCGTTGATCTCACACTCACCGGTGTCGGGATTGCACGCTTGGTTGTCGGCGCACTCGACTGCCCCGTTTGTGCAACTCGGATCCTCGCAGGTGCCCCCGTTGCAAAGCTGCGCTCCCGGGCAGAGATTGCCCTCGTCGATCTCGCCGTTGCAGTCGTTGTCGACGTTATCGCAGACCTCGGGCATGCCCTCGTCGACGGTGCCGTCGCAATCGTTATCAAAGCGGTCCCCACAAGTATCGCTCACGCCGGAGAGGCCTTCGTCGATCATGCCATCGCAATCGTCGTCGATTTCGTTACAGGCCTCTGCGCGGTCAATCCCGTTTTCATCGATTCGCCCGTCGCAATCGTCGTCCCGTCCGTTGCAGGTCTCCGGGATGTCGCCGGTCTCTTCGTCGACCCTACCGTCGCAGTCGTTGTCGAATTCGTCGCATTGCTCATCGAAGGTTCGAACGTCCTCGTCGATCTCGCCGTCGCAGTCGTTATCGCGGTCGTCGCAGCTCTCGAGAAGCGTGTCCAACCCTTCGTCAATGAAGGAATCGCAGTCGTCATCCACGCCATTGCATAGCTCGACGGCGTCCGGAAATTCGTCGACGTTTTTGTCGCAGTCGTCGTCGACACCGTTGCAGGTCTCCGCAGCGTTGGGGCACGCCTGACAGAGGGAATCGATGCACGAGAGCATCGGACCGCATGGGTCTCCTTCGTTGAGTTCCACGCTGGGGCCAACACAGCGAACGCGCTCGTTCGGGTCGGTAAGCGCGGAGCATCCGAAGACGAAAAACGCGAACAGCGTTGCGATGACCCTCATAGCGAAACTCCGAAGTTTAGACCAAACGCGCTCGCGTTTCGCGAAGGGTTGATAAAGGGGGCAAGCGTGAACTCGCGTCTTTGCTCCGTTTCGTGAACCGTCGTTCGGAATCGAAGAAGGTAGAGGAGAAGCGCGCCAACGGCGGCGGTGGCGCCAAGTGAAAGGAAGATGTCCGAGAGCAGTGCTCGCCGGTTGGTCTGGTTTACGAGCGCTTCTTGATTTTCAGCGGCGGAGGTGAAGGCGGCGTCGCACTCGGCGGGGGTCGCGTTCCAGTTGCATCGAAGGAGGGCCGGCGTGTTGCGGGTCTCCGAATCTGAGCTGAGCGCCAGGGCGCCCGCGATTCCGCCCGAGATCAGAAGCGCGGCGCTCGCGCCCGCGGTGATCCAGAAGGGCAAGTCGGCGACTCCACGTTCGCGAGTGATCACGCGCTCCGTGAGAATTTCGAGCGGAGGCGCGCTTCGGCGTTCCGCCTGAGCTCGAAGGTTCAAATACGCGCGCGCGCCGTTGAGCCGGCTAAGGGTGGCTTCGGCCTCCGCTCGCTGCTCTCGGTCCTCTTGCGGAATACTATTTCGGTACAGCGTCCCGTACTCGATCGCGCGATCGAGTTCTCCCATGAGTTCGTAAACACGGGCGAGATTAAAGAGCAGCGTTGGCGACTGTGGGTCCAGTTGATGGGCTCTCTCGAGTGCTTCGGCCGCATGCTCGTACGAACCATTTGAGTAGTGCTCCGCTGCTTGGTCGAAGAGACGAACCGCTTCTTGGCGTTCCTCGTCCGTAGGCTCAGCGTCGGAGTCGACCACTGCAGGACGCATGGGTTCGGCGGGCAGTGGAGCCTCCTCCGCGGTCGTCGCCGGAGCCTCTTCAACCTCGCTCTCGATTGGAGCGGGATCTGCGGGTGGGCTCGATTCGGGGAGGGGGTCCGGAGCGGTTTCGGCCGCAATCTCCGATTCCTGAGCCGCCGCAAGATTGGCGCTTACGAACACGCAAAGCGCGACGATTCGGCAGAGCTGGGCAGTAGAGCGCATAGGCTTGATTCTCAGAGTAACAGAGTGGCGGGCGGTTGAGGCGATGCGAACGACTGGCGAAGTTTTTCGGCGATCGTATGGCCAAGAAGTGAATAGCCCGGGACCGATAACGGATCTGCGCGCCGTGTGCCAATCGGGACACGTGGTTTTTTGCGTCTTACGAGGGCTACGATGAGCCGGAGGAGCCTCGGCCTGAGCGTGGGATTTGGTCTTGCCCTGGCGCTCTTGCTCGGAATTTCCGTCGCTACGGGGCAGGCCGAGAGCCGCGTAGAGATCGTGGAACTGCGTGCGATTCGTGCGATTGCAGCGGCGCTATCCGGAGCCAGCCTCGCGGTTGGCGGGGTGTTGGCGCAGGGACTGTTCCGAAATCCGCTCGCGAGCCCTTCGATCCTGGGAACGACCGCCGGTGCGACTCTGGGCGCGCAGCTCGCGATCTGGGCGACGGGTCTCGGGGTGTTGCAGCTGGCAGAACCTGAGCTCGCTTCCACCTTTGGGGCACTGGCGGGAGCCGCGGCGTCGCTCGCGGTCCTGCTCGCGCTCTTTGGGCTCGGCGGAGACCTTATCGCCCTGCTTCTGACAGGATTTGTCCTCTCGGCGTTTTTTCTAAGCTTCGGCGGTTTGCTGATCGCGACGCATCACGACCGATGGGAGATGGGACGCGCCATCGCCGCCTTTTCCTTAGGGAGTGTCGGCGGCGCAGGTCGAAATCACCTTTGGATGGCGATCCCCTGGGCGCTCGCGGGCACGGCGGGAGCGGCATGGCTCTCGAAGCCACTCGACGTCATGCTCAGCGGGGAAGCGGAAGCTCGCTCGCTCGGAGTGGATGTTCGGCGGGTTCGACGATGGAGTGTCGTGTGGATCAGCGCGCTCGTCGCTTCCGCCGTGACGCTCGGCGGCAATATCGCGTTTGTCGGCTTGGTCGTGCCGCACATCGTTCGGCGTATTCTCGGGCCCTCGCATGGAAGTCTCTGGTTTCCCTCCGCCGCCCTCGGTGCGACCTTCGTTGTTGGCTGCGACCTCCTTGCGCGATCTTTGCCGAGCACGGGCGAGGTTCCCCTGGGCGTGATCACCGGACTCATCGGCGCTCCCGTGTTTCTCATGCTTCTCCACAAGGAGAGAGGAGGCTTCGATGTCTGAGCTTCTCGAGATCGAAGCGCTGAGCGTGCGGACGAAGGCACACGGCATCCTCCAGGACTTTTCGCTTCGGATGAAACCGGGCGAAGTCCATGCGCTGCTTGGACCGAACGGTGCGGGGAAGAGCACCGCGATTCGCGCAGCGCTCGCCATCGTCCCGAGTCATCTGCGCGTCGATGGACAAATGGTCATCGGCAACAAGCAGTATCTCGACCTCGCTCCGAGAGCACGGGCTCAGACGGTGGCGTACGTACCGCAGCGATCCGCTCTCCGGGCGCCGCTTCTCGTTCGAGAAGTCGTGGGGCATGGGGCGGAACTTAATCCCGCGCCGAACAAAGCGCTCGATGCGCTTCGAAAAGTGGATGCATTCGAGCTTGCGGACCGACGCTTCACGGAGCTGTCGCTTGGACAACAGCAGCGTGTTCTTGTCGCTCGCGCGCTTGCGACCGGAGCGAAATGGTTATTCCTCGATGAGCCGACCGCCTCCTTGGATATCGCGCACGCGCTTCGCATTCACGCGTTGGTTACAGAACTCTCCCGCGACGGTTTTGGTGTTTTGATGGCGATGCATGACCTCGCTGCGGTCGGAAGCGTTGCGACCCACGCGAGCCTATTGCGGGAGGGCAGACTTGTCGCCCAGGGTGATGTCGACACGGTCCTGAGCGACACGCAGATTCGAGACGTGTTTCGCGTTCAACGCGTGGGTCCTCTTTCGCCGGCCTTCCGACTGGTCGAGGAGAGCGAATGAACTCGCTCGACGTTCGACACGGCGGGCTATTGACCCTGGCCGTCCTGGTTGCGTCGGGGGTCGCGATGAATTTGCCGAGCCGCGCAGAAGAGAGCTTCGAAGACCTCGGCTCTGCAGCCGAGCGGCGATCGAATGTCGATGACGACCATCCTTCGCGAATCGTGAGTACCTCGCCCGTGATCGACGGGTTGTTGCTGGAGCTCTGTGAACCGAGTCGGATCGCGGCCGTGACCACGTACTCTCAAAGCGCGGGTTTTGCTTCGCACCGCTTCGCTGGGTTTCCTGGACTCGCCTCCCTCGACGATGTTGAGGCGGTTGCGGCGCTTCGCCCGGATCTCGTTTTGGTCTCGAACGTTTCCGATATTCGGCGGGTCGAACGTCTTCGAGATGCCGGCCTTCGCGTCGCGGACGTGGGAGCACCCGCCGGCATCGAGGCGCTCTATCGCACCCTCGAGCGAGTGGGGGCCGCGGTAGGCGAAGAAGAGCGCGCGGCGACGCTGCAGAACTTCCTGCGCGCGCGCGAGCAAAGCTGGACCCCGCGATTGCATGGGGGAAGGGCGCTTTTTGTCGCCCGCTTTGGTGGCAACTATTTCGGGGGAGGCATCGGCTCGTCACAACACGATGTTCTCGTCGGTGCCGGGTTCATCGATATCGCCGCGGAGGCGCGAATCGAGGGATATCCGTCCTACCCCCTCGAGCGAATCATCGCCCTTTCGCCGGAGTGGCTTCTCACCGAGGCTGGCGCAGAAAGGCGCCTGTGTGAGTCATTGCAATCCACCCCCGCGTGTCAGACCGGCCAGGTTCTCGGGATCTCTCAAGAAATGCTCGGTGACGCAGGCCTAGGAATCTTCGACGCCGCGGACGATTTGTATCGGAAATTTCTGGAGCGGCAGGATTCGGAGTAATTTCGCGGGCGAATGGCCGATAACGACGCTATACGCCGTTTGTGCCTGAACGAACTCAGCTGAACGACGAAGCCCTTGTGGAGCGTGGCCAAGCCCGCGCAGAACTCCACCGGCTTTTGCGAGAGAAGCGCGTCGTGGTGACTGCCGGAAGTGGCGGCGTCGGGAAAACAACGACCGCTGCCGCTCTCGCGATGCAGGCCGCGATGGAGGGCAAGAAAGTCCTCTGCATGACGATCGACCCCGCGCGCCGACTCGCGAACAGCCTCGGTCTTTCCGAGATGACGCTCGACAAGCAGACCGTGCCCGCGGAGCTTTTCGCAGCCCAAGGGCTCGAGCTGAAAGGCGAACTCTGCGCGATGATGGTCGATACGAAACGAACGTTTGACGAACTTGTCGAGCAGCACGCGAGCACCCCGGAGCGCCGCGACCAAATTCTCGAAAACCCGATCTACAAGTTCATGGCGGAATCGATGGCCGGTACGCAGGAGTACATGGCCATGGAGAAACTCCACGCTGTTCGGCAGGATTCGTACTGGGACCTAATCCTCCTCGACACGCCACCGACCGCGAACGCGCTCGATTTCCTCGAAGCGCCCGAGCGAATGGTTGGGGCGGTAGATTCCCCTGCGATGCGTTGGTTTATCGAGGCGTTCCAGGGCGCGGGCAAGTTCTCGCTGGGAATGCTTGGCAAAGGAGCCGGCATGCTTCTTCGCGCTGTTGGGAAATTTACTGGCAAGCAGTTGCTCGAGGAGATTGCCGCGTTTTTGGTTGGCATTCAGGACCTTTTCGGCGGCTTTCGGGAGCGCGCCAGCGAAGTTTCGGGAGCGCTTCGAAGCGATGATGTCGCGTTCGTGCTCGTCACCAGCCCGGCGCCCGCCGCGGTGGATGAAGCCCTCTTTTTCTCCGAGAAGCTGAGCGAAGCCGACATGAAGCTTGGGGCCGTTGTGATCAACGGCGTTCATGAGGCGCCGGCGGCGATTCGACCCACCGATGCCCTCGCGGCTGAGCTGGGTCCTCATTTCCCAGGACATGACGCGAAGAAACTCTTACAGGCGATGCACCAGTCGCTCGAAGATGAACGCGTGCGCGGCCTCTCGGATCGAAACGAAGCAAGCCGGCTCCATGGCGCGGTCGGTTCAAGCACTCCAGTGGTTGAGGTCCCAGAACTCGAGACCGACGTTCATGACCTTCGAACGCTTTCGATGATTGCGAGCCATTTGGTGAACGCGTCGGTCTAGTGCGTGGTTCACATCGC
>JAHDCI010000139.1 GCA_020629955.1 Myxococcota bacterium
GCTTAAGCGATGAACCCGCCGGCAGCGACTTCCTCATCGTCGATATAGACAACGCATGCCTGACCTGGCGTGATCGCGCGCTGCGGCTCGTCAAAGACCGCAATGAGCGAGTTGCCCTCAGGGCGCACTTCCGCTGGCGCAGCCGCGTGACGGTAACGAATGCGGACGCTTGCGCGGAAGGGCTTTGAGAAGGGCTTACGCCAAGAGACGTCGCTGACGCTGACTTGGCGGTCGAGAAGATCATCTTCATCGCCCACGATCGCGTCGCCGCTCTTCAGCACCTTCAAGACAAAGCGCTTCTTCCCGCCACCGAGGCCCAGCCCGCGGCGCTGTCCGACGGTAAGCCCTTCGATGCCCTCGTGCGTCCCAAGGACGTTGCCTTCGGTATCGAGGAGGCGCCCTTCATTGAGACCACCGCGCTGCTTCTTAGCGAAACCGCGGACGTCGCCATCGGGCACAAAACAGAGCTCCTGCGAATCGGGCTTGTCGGCGTTCGGTAAGCCGAGCCTTCGGGCGTGCTGACGGCTCTGATCTTTGATCAGGTTGCCGAGCGGGAAAATCATCCGCTTCAGGATCGAGTCGGGGACGCCAAATAGGAAGTAGGACTGATCCTTGTTGCGGTCCCGGCCGCGAAAAAGGCGTACCTCCTCGCCTTCCACCTCAACCCGCGCGTAGTGACCGGTCGCGATCTTCTCGCAACCGAGGCGATCGGCGATCTCGCCCAATCGCAGAAGCTTCACGGTTCGATTGCAGTGCACGCAAGGGCTGGGGGTTCGCCCGCTCGCATACTCATCGAGGAAAGGATCGATCACCGACGCGCGGAAAGATTCTCGCTCGTCGATGACATAGTGCGGCGCCCCCAAGTGCTCGCAGGTCACGCGCGCGTCTGCCCGGTCTTCTGGAGCGCAGCAGCGCCCGACCGCTTGGTCGGCCGGCGCATCCCAAAGGTGCAGGGTGACGCCAACAACGTCCCAGCCAGCCTCCTGAAGAAGTGCCGCTGCGACGGAGGAGTCAACGCCGCCGCTCATTGCAACCAGCGCACGCCGTCCATTGCCCGCTTCGATCTCGGGCGACGCAAGAGGCTCAGCGCTTGTAAGGTCGTTCGTCTCCGACATAACCCCATTGAAGTGCGTCGCATCAGCGCACTAGTCAACCGAGCACATCAGGGACCGGCGGACGGACTGAAAAAACGCACCCGAAAGTGCGCTTTTCGCAACGCAAAACCGAGGCGCCGACGGCGCCAATGCAGAGCGTTGAGGAATCGGCGCCAATAATCTGGCACCTATGAAGTGGGCCTCAGTTAAAGAGATCGATCACGACAACGCCGCGGTCATCGTGGGGTGTCTCGCCGCCGTCCGTCCGTTCGTGACGGGGCAGGGGTTCTGGGATCGGAAGCTGAATCTGCGGCTGTTCGCGCTGATCTTCTTCTTCGCGTTTTCGGATTTGATCGATGATGAAGGGAGGAAGCATAGTAAAAGCCCTTTCCGGAACTATAATCACCTGGTCCGCTCTGACAACAATCGTGTTGAACCGAATCCCGCTCACTGTCGTTTTTCTGCTCCTCGCGAGCTCTCTCACCGCTGCCCAATCGGGTAACGATGAGCCGCAGCACTTTGGGATTACTGATGATTCTTGGCGTGGGGCGACCCGACTCGTCGAGATCGCAGCCGAAATGGATATTCGGGTCGATCTTCGCTCCGAAATCGATCTGATGGAGCTTGCGCCAGGAGATGCCCTGCTGATTTTGCATCCAACGGACCATCTTCCGGCCGGGGATATCGCGGATTTTGTCCGAGCTGGCGGCCGAGTTGCGGTGGCCGATGATTTCGGCACGGGCGATGAGGTTTTTGCGGCGTTTGGCCTTCGACTTGGGCCCTACGGGGCTTCCCCCGCGACGCCAACCTTACGTGGCAATGACAATCTCCCCATCGCAAGAGCATACGGGCAGCATCCGTTGACCGATGGCGTGCAGTCGCTGGTCACGAATCATCCAGCAACACTCACGCACCCGAACCTCGAACCGATTTTCGGTTTCGAGGAAGGCGGCGCGATCGCCTATGCGGGCGCGATTGAAGAGGGCCGATTTGTCGCCTTTTCGGACCCGAGCCTCTTCATCAACAACATGATGGAGTTCCGCGGAAACGAGCGGCTCGCGCGCAATCTCCTGCGCTACCTCGGTGCAGCGGGCGGGGTGGTTTGGATCGCCGCCCCACCGGTTCAAATCCGTGGCTCGACGAGCGCAGCCGGTCGAGCGGCAAGATTGGAAACGTGGCTGGAAGAGGCGAGCGCGGCCGAGATGCCTCCTGGAGCGCTTTGGATCCTCGCCTCCGTTCTTTTGGTGGTCGCGGTCTTGCTCACGACGACGATGGTCCGCGGCGGGAGCCCGTACTCCGAAGAGGCCTTGCTCCCGCCACCCTTTCTGGGCACCGGCATTGAGCAGCAAGTTCGATTCTACGAGAGCCGCGGCGCACCGCTCGTGTACCCAGCGATCTCGTACCGGCGAGAGTTGGAGAAGATTCTGCGCATCAAGCTCTCGCTTCCCACGCACCTTTCGCTCGGAGCACTCGAATCTCGTCTTCGAGCCGCCGGCGTGCCGGCGAAGCTCTCCGCCGAACTCAAGGCGGCACTCCTGACCCTTCGCGAGTTTGAAGAACGGCACAACCATCCGAGCCCGCCGAAGATTGATGCCGCGCAACTCTCGAAGTTGATCAAAACCGGTGAACAGACGCTCGCCGCATTGGAAGCGGCTCCCCCGTAGAGCGCGATAACGCTGGGATATCCTTGCAACGCTCCACGATCGCGCTCTACTGTTCCGAGACGTGCAACACCCCCAAGATTCGACGGCGGCAAGAGCCCCCCTGACGCAGCCTGAGGCCGAAGAATCGGCGAGCGTCGGCAACGCGCTCGTACGCGAGGTCTCGCGTGTCTATATCGGGCCACGGGAAATCCCAGAGCTGCTCTTGATCTCACTTCTCGCCGGCGGCCATGTCTTGCTCGAAGGTGTGCCGGGCGTTGCGAAAACGACCCTCGTCAAAGCCTTCGCCGCGACGCTTGGCTGCTCTTTCTCGCGGATTCAGTTCACCCCTGACCTCCTCCCCGCGGACATCACGGGTACCTTTGTGCTCTCGCCGAAAGAGGGAACGTTCTCCCTCCGCCAGGGCCCCATCTTCGCCAACATCGTGCTCGGTGATGAAATCAATCGCGCGCCGGCAAAGACCCAATCTGCGCTGCTAGAGGCGATGCAAGAGAAGCAGGTCACCGTCGAAGGCGACACGCGCATCCTGCCCGATCCCTTCATGGTGCTGGCGACCCAGAACCCGGTCGAACATGCGGGGACCTATCCCCTCCCCGAGGCACAGATCGATCGCTTCCTCGTCCGCATCATTCTTGGCTATCCCAGCCGGGAAGCCGAGCGCGAGATGCTGCAGCGTTTCCTCACCACCTCTCCCCAGTCGCAGACCCTGCTTCCACCCGAGCGGATTCTCCAGCTTCGTCAGCGTGCGGAGCGGGTACACGTCGAGTCCGAAGTACTCGACTACGTCGTTCGGCTGGCACGACACACCCGGGAGAGCCCACAGCTTCTCCTCGGCGTTTCGCCGCGCGCGGTGCTTGGGCTGGTCCGAGCCGCACGCGCAAGAGCCCTTCTTTCCGGGCGCACGTATGCGATCCCGGACGATATCCAAGCCGTCGCGCCGACGGTGCTCTCGCACCGCTTGGTCCTCACCCCGGAGGCGGAGATCGAGGGCATTGAGCCAGAAGCTGTGATGGCGAAGGCGTTGCGCGAGACGCGGCCCCGCTCCCGATGATTGCTGCTTCGACGAGAGGCCCATGCTTCCCTCGCTAAGCGGCGCCGGTCGGACACTCGTCCTTAGTGTGCTGCTCAGCGGGGGGCTCTCCCTGATCGCGCGCTCCGAGTTCGGCATCATGCTCGCAACCATGGGCGCGGTCGCACTTGCAGCCGCCTACATGAGCGCGCTTCCGCTCTCCCGTCGCCTACGAAGGAGCCGAACAGAGTTTGCGTGGTGGCTGGAGCATGGAACCGGTACGGCAAGAGGCGCGGTTGTCCCAGACGTACCCTTTGAAATCAGCTGCTACCTGCGACACCGCGGCGCCTTCCCGATTCACATCCTCGACGCGAAGCCGCTCCTCTCCGAAGGTCTCGAGCTCCTGACGCCACCGGAACTCGGTGATATCAGCCCCAGCTCACGCACGGATTTTCGATTCACTCTGCAGGCCTCATGCTCAGGACGCGGCACCCTGCATGGGCTTTCCCTCACTCTGATCGGCACCGCAGGGCTCTTCGAAACGGCGCTCTATTTTCCGAACCCGTTGAGCATTCGCGTGCTTCCACGCGCGGCTGTCGCGATCAGTTCGCGTTCGCGGATCTTAAGCCACGGGCTTCCTGCAACAAAGGCCGCGAAGACCCGCATCCGGCGTCGCGGCGGCGGAACCGACCTCCACGAACTTCGGGAATTTGTCCCCGGCGATCCCTTCAAATCGATCGCATGGAAAGCCAGCGCACGACGCGGAAAGTTGATCATCAAAGAAGTCGAACAGGAGCTTCAACATCCTCGGTGGGTCATCATCGACAGCAGCGGTTCGATGCGAGACGGGCGTCTCGGGAAACAGAAGCTCGATATCGCGATCGAACTCGCCGCCGCAGAGTGTCAGGACGCAATGTTGCAAGACGATCGCATCGGATTGCTCGCCTTCGATCGCCGAGTCGTCAGCAACGTTCCCATGAGCGATGGCGTTCGACAGCAAACCAAGCTCTGGGATGCACTGCTGAACCTCACCGAATGCGTCGATGCCGACCTGCTCGATATCCCCGACGAACGTCTGCTCCGATGGGTGTTGACCTACCTCAGACAGCAAGAAGGGCGCGCGTTCGAATCAAGGGGGACCCTCCGAAGACACGAGCTCGAAGCGCACCTCGACCGGCTCCTACCGGACGATCGCCAGAGGAGCCTCGAAGAAAAGCTCCGCCTCCTTTGTCGCGACCGAAGCATTCGCCTACCGCATCAGGCCAACGTGACCGACGGCGCGAAAGAGCGCGCCCTGCTCGAAGCGTTAAAAGTACCCCTGCGCAGCAAAGATCCCACCCGCATTCTTCTTTGCACCGACCTCGAGGGCATTGAGAATTTCGGAACGCTGGTTCACTCGATCGAACTCCTTCAGCGCCGCGGGCACCGCGTGTCGTTGATCGTCGCCGGCCCTCGACCCGCCGAGGACGAGACGAATCCATCCACCATACCGGCGCGTGGATCGATCGCAGAATCCCTGCAGACACTGAGTGACCGACGCCTCGAAGCATCTCTGATGCGCGCCCGGCGAGAGCTCGCAAAGCGTCGCGTACCGGTCGTGCTATGCACGGACCCACGAGAAGTGGTCGCCGCCCTCAGCAGGCTCGACCGTCGCAGTCGGAGAGCCGCGTGAGCTTTGAAGAGTTTGAAGATCCTAGAGCGGTACTGAAGCGTTATGACGCCCGTGCCGACAAACGCTTCTCCCAGAATTTTCTGATTCGAGAGTCGGTGGTTCGGCGCATCGCGGACGCATTTGAACCCGGACAATCTGTGCTCGAGATCGGGCCCGGAGTGGGAACCCTCTCCGCCGCACTTTTGCGCCGCGGATGTAGAGTCACTGCCCTCGAAGCCGATCCGCGGATGCGCGAGATTCTCGCGGCCGAGTTCGGCGACGCGCTCACGGTGATCGCCGGCGATGCGGCGAAGCTCGACGTCGCCGCGTTGGTGAAGCCTCCCACCGCACTCGCAGGCAATCTGCCCTACGCGATCACGGGACAAATCGTTCGGCGACTCGTCGACGAGCAGGATAAGCTCGAACGTTGCGTGATCATGGTGCAGCGAGAGGTGGCGGAGCGCTTGGTCGCGGATCCGGACGACAAAAAGAGCGCAAAGAAGATGGGCATTGCCAGCATCCTCGTACAAAACGTCTTCGACACCGAGCTGCTCTTCGAAGTCCCGCCATCAAGCTTTGTCCCCGCCCCAAAGGTGACGAGCGCCATTGTCAGTCTTCGGCCTCGCACGCCCCGAGTTCCGAATACCGAAAGCCTCTCGACGATCGTGCGTGCGGCGTACGCGCAGCGACGAAAGACTCTCCGGAACACATTAAAGACGTTGGCCGATACGGACGCACTTGACCACGGCTTTCAAGCCAGCGGGATCGATCCCAAGCGGCGCGCAGAAACGCTAAGCATCGAAGAATTCGGCGCACTCGACGCCGCGCTGACACTCAACAAACAATAGAAGAACGAACCGTCGAGCGATGCACTGTCGAACGAAGTGCTGGTGACAAAACGTCGGTCGTGGTTAGCTTTCGGGCACGCATGGACACACTCGACTGGCTCTCGGCCGAACTTCAATCACTCGCGGGGGATAACCTCGTCTCTTTGACCCATACGCGCTCGAAAGAGCCGAAAGACGGCTCCGATACGGTGCGCATGTCCACGTTGACGATCGTACTGAAGGATACATCCCCGGAGAACCTCGAGGGTTTGCGCGAGACTCTCCGCGAAGGACTCCGGAAAGCGCGGATCAGTCCCTTTATTCTGCAATCTGCAGAAGTGCCGACGATGCTCGACACACTTCCGCTCAAAGCGCTCATGACCCGGGTCTACGGGGATGTTCTCTACGGCGAAAACCCGTTCTGCGGGTTGCCGGTCGACCTCGAACATCTGCGCCTTCGCATTGAGCAAGAAGCGCGAAACCTGCTCGTCCGGCTGCGACACGATCTGGTCCTCTCCACCGATGACGGTCATCTTCTTCGCGGCGGAATGTGGCGAACCGTACGCGGCGTCGAGCGGGTCCTCGAAGGGATCACCTTCCTTCAGCAGGGCGAAGCGGCCGTGCCCGAAGACCGCGAGAAACTTTGGGTGACAGGGGCCGAAGCGTGGGAACTCGCTCCCGATCGATTAAACCTTCTCGCGGACTTTCAGGATTCCGCGGACGACCTGCGCGAGACCGCAAAACGCGTACTACCGGTGCTGGAAAAACTGGTCGCGTATGCCGACAAGCTAACGATCCCCGAGAGCGATTCGCCTCGCCGATGAATCCACTTACGTTTCGAGGGCCAGCGTTCTTAGCGTTCTTCATTTTCGCATTTGGCGGAGGTCTCATCCTCCGGTTGGTCTTCCAGCATATTGCCCTCGCCGGACGCGTTCCGAGCACGAGAGAGACCGAGGGCCTTCGACCGGAGCTCATCGGCTTCCTACGTGACGGTCCACGGGGCGCGCTCCTCACAGCGCTGGCGCAGCTCTTTGCGCGTGGACACGTTCGAATCGACGAGGAAGGGCTCTTTGCGCGCGCTGCGGGCGGAGACGCACTCTACTCCCCGCGTTCGAGCCCGAGAGCACGAACCTCGAGCAAGCTCGAAGACGATCTACTTGAGCAACTCTCTTCGGGGCCGAAATCGCTCGACGATCTCGGGCGCGAGACGGTCGTGGAGCTGAATCGTCTGCCGGAGGACTTGCCGAGGAATCTCGTACTGCCGGAAGGGTTCACTCGATATTTCTGGCTCCTCTCAGACGCGCCTCTTATCGGCCTGCTCATCCTCGGAATCTTGAAGGTTTTCCGGGGCATGTCCATCGGCAAGCCCGTGGCCTTACTCGTCATCCTGCTGGTCGTGGGCGGAATCATCACGGTCCTCCTTGGAGGGATCAAGCGAACGACGCGAGCCGCCGACACGGTGGTTCGAAACCTCAAAGATGAGAACGACGCGCTGATCCACACTGCGCTCTCAAACCCCGATATGCTGGAAACAGACGAGTTCGTGCTCTCCTACGCGATCAGCGGTTCCCTCTCCTCGAACTCCGATCGATTTGCCGTCCTGCTCGAGCGTTTCAGCGCGTTCGAAGCGCACGAAAAGAAGGTCAAACACCGCGAAGAGAACTTCTTCGGGACGTTCTACATGAACGACTGCGCTACACCGATCATGAGCGCGGCCGCATATTCGAGTTCGGGCGGTTCGAGTTGTGGTTCGAGTTGCGGTTCGAGCTGCGGCGGGTGTGGAGGCGGATGCGGGGGCTGCGGCGGGTGCAGTTAAAAAACCGCACAAACCAAACGGCTTCGGGCGCCCCAAAACCAGCCGCCACGTCTGCGGAACCGCGCAGACCAACGGAAGCGGAAAGACGTTTGATATGAACCCGCTCGCACTTCCCTTCGACGGCTTTGTTCAGTTCTACGTCGGCGCCTTGGTGTTCCTTGTATTCTTCGGTGCGTTCACACGCTGGCTAGGCGCTCGGGGGGAGCGAGCCTCAGCGGCTGCCATGGACTCTCTCAACTCGCTTCAGCTCGCGTATTTGCGCGCAGGAGAGAGCGCGGCTCTGAGCGCGGCCGCACTTGGCCTTTTGGCAAACGGCCAGCTTCGAACCGATAGCGGCGATGAACTTCATCGAGCACGCGGACACGAAAGTACGTACCGCCCCGCCGCTGCGAACGCGAAGGATGCACTCCCGCTTGAAGCAGAGATGCTTGAACTCGTAGGAGAGGGCCCAATCGACCTCTGGTCCTTGCGCGATCGATTGATCCGTCCGCTGTCGGACCTGCGAGCGAGCCTCCCGGCAGACGGCTATCCGGGGCGCACGCGGAAGATTCAACTGGGGCAGCAGATTGGCGCTATCCCACTGATCCCGCTCGGCGGGCTCGCCCTCGTGCGATGCGTCCAGGAGAGCGGTCTCCTCACCCCTGCTGGTCTCTCCCTCGACAGCATCACAATGGTCCTCGGGATCGGCTGTATCATCGCCACGGTCGTCGCGTACATCGTTTCGTTTCGAGAACGAAGCCCGGTGGATCAAAAACTCGTCTCACTCCGGATGAAATCTGTCACCGAGCTTCGAAAACTACGTTCGAATGCGGACACGCTGAAACCGCAGGAAATGGTTTACGCCTTCGCGATATCGGGCGAGCTGCCGCAATCCGAGCGATTCGCTAGGTACCGGCACATCTGCAAAGGATTTCTGGAGCTGGATATCGACGCCCTTCAACAGCGACAGTTCTTTCGCAGCGATGACGACCACGACGATGACGACGACTGGGAAGACGGGTTTGAAATTTCGTAGCGCAGACTCCGGTTCTATCCGAGTGAAATGGAGACGATCCCTTGCTTCTGATTAACGGCGTGGGTCTCGGGTGGCGTCCGGAGACGGCGCATCTGATCGCGAAGAGGTCAGAGATCCGATTTACCGAAGTGATCGCCGAGGTGGTCGCCTCCGCGCTTGAGCGACGAGGCTCACTCCCGCTCGCGCTTACCCAGCTCATCGAAGCTGGAACTCCGGTGATCCCTCATGGCGTTGGCCTCTCGATTGGTGACGCGCGGGGTGTGGACCGCGCGCGAATACACAGCCTTGCGGAAATCGCGAAACGGCTCGAAGCGCCGTTGGTCAGCGAGCACCTTTCGCTCGTCCGGGCTGGAGGACACGACTCAGGGCACCTGCTTCCCTTGCCTCGGACGGAGGCGATGCTGGACGTACTCTCTCGAAATATCGAACAAGTCATGCGCCTGCTGCCGGCCCCCCTCGCGCTTGAAAACGTCGCCGCCCATTTCGATTGGCCGGAAAACGAGATGAGTGAGGGCGAGTTCCTTCGCCGACTTCATGCGCGTACGGGGGTCTCGCTCCTGATCGATCTCGCAAACCTCTACGCGAATCAACTCAACCTTGGGGTGGACGCAGAAGCCTGGCTCGACGCGCTCCCAATCGAGGCGATCGCCTACGTACATCTCGCGGGTGGGCGCTGGGCGCATGGTGTCTATATCGACACGCACGCCGATCCTCTCGCGGAGGGGCCGCTCGCTCTCCTCGCCAGTCTCCGGTCCCGGGGTTATGCGGGCGGCGCTCTCCTCGAGCGAGACGAGAACTTTGTTTCGGCTGACGATCTCGAAAACGAGCTCAGCGCGATCGGCCGCGTCTTCGAATCGCCTCCCGGCCCCCGCAGCCCGGCTGATTCGAGAGATGACGCGCAGGCGTTCCCGGTCCCATCTGAGGCCATCGAAGATTTGCAAAAGCAACAGACGCAGTTGCTCGCTTGTCTTGTACGCGATGCTGAGGCGCCGGCGGGCTTCGACGAGGAAGCACTACGCTACGCAGCACGTTCGCTTGCCAATAAGCGAGCGAAAGATGCCGAAAAACGAAAGGGTACAGCCCAAGCCGCGCCCAGGAAACTCGGCGTTGTCGCAGCGGCTGTCGCTCGCTTCCGCGGAACGCGCAGCTAACGAAGTGGCGGTGGGCGCACGAGCATTGGCTCGAGATTGGGTTCGCTAAGGTCTGCCCCCAGATACGCTCGAAGGTAGAATGCGAAACGAACAGAGCCGACGTTCGGCAACCTGCCAGGCAAAATGCGATCAAACGTCACGCCCGCGCCGATATCCACAATCGGGCGCGAACCTCCAACGGAGTAGAACGCGTGCATGCGAATCGGGAGGAGAGTTTGGGCTCGCTCGCCGAAATCTCGCAGAACGGAGGTCCCGAGAATCATCGATACCGGACCGGCAGAGAGGGTCATCGAGAGCGGGAGAGCAACCCGTGCCGTCGTGAGCGATCGGTAGATACGCGCGACCCGAAAAGAGAGATCGATCGCAAGCCATTGCGTTGGCCGAATGCGACTCCCGACAAAGCCCCCAAACGAGTTTTCGCTGAAGACCAACCCGGTATCGAATCCGAAGATGGAACGAGGGGCGATGTACGGTTGCCACGCGAAACCGCCACCGAACTCCGGAAAGACTGCCCGCGCCTCCGGCGGGGCGCGAAGCACAGTGTTCTCGAAGTACTTCCGATAAAACGTCGTGCCGACGAATACCTCAAGACCATCGAAAATTCCGGCGCGGATATCGGCCCCAATCGCCAACCAATTCGGTATCGTCGCGGCGTCGCCGTAGCTCTGATGGGTAAACGTAGCGGTCGCGGCGAACATCCCTCGAAGCAATCGAATCGGACGTTGGCTCATGCGAGCGGGATACCGTCGCGCCCTTGAGATTTCCGCGTCTTCGAACGCAAAGAGTTCATCTCCGATCGGGGGAGTTTCGCCGGAAGGTTCTGGCTCGACCGGCTCCTCGTTCGTTTGAGCAGCAGGAAACGCGGTCGCTGCGGGGCGCGCGTCGCGTTCCGCGTGAAACTCAATCAGCGTCGCCGGCCCGTCTTCTTCGTTATCGTCATCGAGCGTAGCGGCTTCGACCTCTTCCTGGCTCTCTCCGTTGAGCGTGTCCGCCCCGGATGGGCTCTCTTGCCCGCGCGTTTTCGCAGGACTGAACGCGCACGCGAAGACTCCAAGGAGAACCAGCCACGCAAGTCTTGTCTCGCGTACTGGTTGAGACCTTTCTGAACTCAGCGCCCCACTCACGTCCCCGACGATACCAGAGACGCAAGTCGCCACGAAGGGTGAGCGGTTAGAACTTGATGCCGTTCTTCGCTCGGTGCTTCCACCAGCGGTACGCAAGCATTCCGGTTGCTCCGGCGCCCACGAGAGCAAGCGAAGGCGCCGAGATTGCTGCGAGGGTTCCAGTTGCCACCGCGGCACCCGCAGCGGTCATGCCTCGTTTGCGAGATTCTTTTTCAATCGCGGCGCGTCCCTGTGTTTTGGCCATAGCTACACCGATAAGAATCGATCACCAGACGCGCAAGCTTCACCGGCCTCGTAGTGCGTGGTTCAAAACGCTAGAAGGGCCCTATTCCGCCAAGAACGCCTGGTCCGAGCTTCGCTCTTTCTTCAATGTACTCGGCGTCATTCGCCTGTCGAAGCTCGCCTCGGCGCCCCTGACGAAAGGTCATCCCTTTGATCCACGGACTAGTAGTCGCCGAACGTGAGCTGTCCCGGTTGCACGCGCTCGGCGTTGACTTGAACGCCCTCGAGCAAGAGGAGTGCGCGCTTGCGATCGAGGCCGCCGGTATAGCCACCAAGTTTCCCTCCACTAGCGACGACGCGATGACAGGGGACCACGATCGGAATCGGATTCCGTGAGTTCGCCATGCCGATCGCACGAAAGGCGCGCGGCTTTTGAATCGTGCGCGCGATTTCGCCGTAGGAAGCGACGCTCCCGCGCGGGATCTTTCGAAGCGCAGACCACACCGTCCTTTGAAACTCGGTCCCGCGGAGATCGACGGGGATCTCCTTTTCGATCGCGATGTCCTTGCCCTTCGCGTACGCCCGAAGTGGCGAGCTATACACCGCCGGAATGCGCTTAAACACACGCACTTCGTCGAGGCCCTCGAGAGGCTCACGCGCGATCGCGATCAGCCCCTTCGCGCTCCACAACAGATGAAGTTCGCCCACCGGCTCCGGGAGCATGAGCGAACCACGGCCAACCAGAGGCGAGTCGTTCTTTGTTGGCGTGGGGATGTGTGTAAACATCGTGGCGTGAGGCTCCGGTCAAATATCTACGCAATGGCAGCGTTGGCTCTGAGCATGGGGCTCGTAGCGTGTGGCGCCAGCCCTCGCAGAGTGCACCAAAGCCAGCGCCAATTCGAGCATTGTCACGCGGCAGAGCGGAACCCGAACCTCAGCGCGAGCGACCGTAGCGCCTGCTGGCAAGCGTGGGAAGAACACTACGCGGAAGCGGCTCCGACCGAGGACCAGCGTCGGTACGCTCGAGAGCGCATGGGAGATGAAACAACGTACCGCGAAGATCGCAGCCGAGTTGCGGAGAGCGGTCCCCTCCCAGACCATATCCCGGACGAAACGGACCATCACGAGCCGACACCTTGCGCGGCCGCCTGCGAGCCTCGATTTGTAGAATGCATGCACCGGTGCAGTGGGGAACGCGATTGCGAACATGTCTGTGCGACCGAAGCCGCAGTCTGCGGGAGCGCCTGCCCCTAACCGCTCGCCTCGGCAACAGGACGCACGATATGGCGCACTCAG
>JAHDCI010000140.1 GCA_020629955.1 Myxococcota bacterium
AGCATTCCTACGTCGTGCCGGAAGACCTTTCCTTTTGCCTGCTCTACAAAATGACGAGTGCGTGGTTCAAATCGCTAGAAGGGGCCTCTTCCGCCAGGAACGCCGAGGCAAGCTTCGCTCTTCCTTCGATATACTCGGCATGTCGTTCGTTGATCGAAGCTCGCCTCGGCGCCCCTGACGAAAGATCATCCCTTCCATCGATTTGATCCCCGCACTGGCCGTCTCGCGATCGTCAGACCGCTTCGAACTTCGTAACGCTCGGGAATTCCATCGAGGTGCAGCAGTCGCCCATCGGCCCCCAGAGCGCTTGCACAGCTTCGAGCTCGTGCGCTTCGTTCATCGCCGCTTCGTCACGCCACGGAAAGGTTTCGACGTAAGACGCCCCGCTCTTTGTCTTCACCGCGGAAGATCAAATGTGGGGTCTCGCTCGAGACCAAGCCAAGCGCTTCGAACGTCTTGAAGTGCTTTTCAAGCAACGCCTTGAACTCATCTTCTCGCTCGGCGCGGACCCAATATCGACAGAGTGTGATCATGGGGCGGAGAATAGGCTCGAGTCACGACGGATGACAAACAGCTCACCCCTGCGCTGGGGGGGGACCACGTGCATGCTTCGGGTTCGCGTGGGGATTCGGTACGCTCTGACTGATCGCGCGGCAATCGGCCCGTGAAAACGAATCGGAAGTGACGATGAGAGAAGAACCCGTTTGGCGATACTCGCTCGACCGCGACGCGAGAGAAGTATCGATAGCTCCTCTTATGCGCGAGGATCGAGTTGTCTTTCACGGGAACGATTCGCTCTACTGTTTGGATGTCTCGACCGGGGAGGAGCGTTGGTCGGTTCCAGTGTCCACAGTTTCGGGCCCTTCCTTTTTGTTCTCATCGGGGGAGCAAATCATCGTTCATGCGAAGTCTGTGATCGCTCGAGATGAAAATCGCGCGCCGACGTTCGGAAACGAGATCCTCTCGATCAGCTGGGAAGGTGAGCTGCTCTGGCGACGCAAGATTGAGGGGCCCGCCCAGCACGTTACTCACACGGAGGAGAGGCTGTGGACGCTGAGTGAACCGATTCCAGGGGAGCAGACGCTCGTCGGTTTTGACCTCAAACGCGGCGAACTGCTCAAACCCATTTTGCTTCCGTTTACCGCCTACGGGGTGACCTATATCGATCCGGGATTTGTCTTTTCGGTCTTTGGGGACCGTTCGCTCCCGCCCCGGTACATCCGGACGGATCAGGACGGGCGAGAGTTCACTCCGATTCGGGTGGGGTCAGTGAAAGAACTTGCGACAGCAGAGGAGTTCGTTGACCTCGCCGTCTCGCCACTATTTCGTGAGGTCGTTTCGGACGAGATGAGCGCGAAGGAGTCGCTCGCGATTCTTCGGGACGTCGTGACGACCGATGGCGAATTCTTCTACTATCTGCGCGAAAAAGAGGAAATCGAGCTTGTGGCGCTCGGGGTTGACTTGGTCGAACGATGGAGCGTCTCGGTCGCGGAGGATGCGGATCTCGTGGCGATCGCCGGTGAACTAGTCGTGGTCATCGGAGACTACGACTATTCCCTTTTCCGAAAGGAAAACGGAGAGCTCGTGGGGAAAATCGAGGAGGCAAAATGCCTTCCGCTGCAGTGCGGAGAGATGCTCTTTGTGAAATGCGTGAACGAGTTCGTTCGGCTCTGAGGGGCATCGACGCTCTCTCACTACGCACTTTCCGCTCAAAAGGACCGCTCTTCGCATCTGCTCAAAAAGGGGAAAGCATCGCCACCGACCCAAAGATTCGATACCCTAAGTCCATGACAACTTTTCTTCGTGCGTTTGCTGCGGCTGGACTCTGGGGAGCAATTGCGCTCTCGAGCGGCTGCGGTGGAGATGATGATGCGAGCTGTACCGCGGGCACAGTCGGGTGCGAATGTGCCGAGGGAGACCGCTGCACCGCAGGGAGCATCTGTCTCGATAGTATGTGCGTTTCGCGACCGAGCATGAGCGATGCAGGGCCGCAAGACGCGTCGGAGGATTCCTCGGAGCCCGATGCGATGAGCGAAGGCGATGGCGGCGCGGATTCGGGGCCGGCGGACGTGGGCCCGAACCCGGACGCCTTCTTCGCCGACGATCCACCTCCGATGGTGTGTCTTGAGGATGGCACGATGGGGCCCGCTCCAGAACCGCCCGGCGGCACGCCCGAGTGCCCCGACGATAAAAATCGCGAGGGCTGTCGCTGTGATACGCCTGGTGAGACCGCACCTTGTTGGCCCGGCCGACGCGTGAACCGGAACCGCGGAATCTGCATGGACGGAACGACAACCTGTGAGGCCTTTGATGAATTCTCAGGTCGCTGGGGAGCGTGCGTGGGTGCGGTGCTTCCAGTGGAAGGCGCGGAGCTTGGACCGCAGGCTTGTCAGTGCTTCTCGCAAGGCACGTGGATTATCGACAACACCTCGCCATGCGGAATCACGAACCCTGCCGGTGGTTATTCGGCCGCGGTCAACACCATCCCCCCAACGGGTGGGGAAATCGCTTGCCCGCCTGCGCCATGGGATGGGCCGCCGGCGGGCGTGTGGAGCAACAACCGGTTGACCGTGGATTGCGAAGGGCGGTTCGAGCTCTGCTACACGATTCGCGCGGGCGATATTGAGGACCCACAAGATACCGACTGCATCGTCGCCGATTCGTGCATTCCCGAGACCTGGTACCGCGAGCGTGGCGTTGAGCAAGAGATGCCGCCGCTTCCCTCGTGGCACACGAGCGATGGCGCGTGCGTCACCTCGTTCTTCGCCGATGGCGGTTATGGCGAGATGAGCGTCCGAGGCCAAAGTGTGGAGTGTGAGATGATCGACGACGGGTCGGGAGAACGCTATGTCTTTAACCGCGTCGCGTATTGCCCGCTTTTCTGTAACAACCCGGCAGATCCGATGTACGACGAGGCCCGCTGCAGCAGCTGTCGAACCGGCGGATCGGGAATGTTCTAACGTTTGCCGGCTGTGGCAAATGTCGCCTTGCGGCACGTGTTACAGCCATGAACGAGAGACGAAGAAGGCGCCCCGCTGGAGCGCCTTTTTCGATGCGTCTGCCGGAGCGCCTTCGATGCGTCTGCCGGAGCGCCTTCTATGCGTCTGCCGGAGCGGTCGATAGGCCGGTCGCGACAGGTTCCTCGTCCACAAGCTGTTTTCCGAAGACAAGCGCACCGTCGTGGACCTCGATCAGAACGGTATCTCCGGCCGAGTACCGACCTTCCAGAATCTGCCCTGCGAGTGGGTTCTCAACATGGCGTTGAATCGCCCGCTTTAACGGCCGCGCTCCGTAGGCCGGGTCGAAGCCGAGCTCCGCCAAAAGATCTTTCGCTTCATCGGTCATGCGAAGTTTCAGATCTCGCTTCGAGAGCCTTCCCACAAAGTGTCGCAGCTGGACGTCGACGATCTTGCGAACGTCCTCTTTGCCCAGCTGGTGAAAGAGGATCGTATCGTCGAGACGGTTCAGGAACTCCGGGCGGAAGTGATTTTTCAGTTCGCCCATGACCCGTTCGTGAATCTGTTCGGCGCTCAGATTGGTCATCATATGATGCGAGCCGACGTTCGATGTCAGCACGAGCACGGTATTGCGGAAGTCGACGGTTCGTCCCTGGCCATCCGTGAGCCTCCCATCATCGAGCACCTGAAGGAGAACGTTCCAGACATCGGGGTGCGCTTTTTCGACTTCGTCGAAGAGCACGATGGAGTAGGGCCGCCGCCGCACCGGTTCGCTGAGCTGTCCCCCTTCGTCGTAGCCGACGTATCCAGGAGGTGCGCCGATCAATCGTGCGACGGAGTGCTTCTCCATGTATTCGCTCATGTCGATGCGGACCATCGCGCGGTCGTCATCGAAAAGGAGTTCCGCGAGTGCTTTCGCGAGCTCGGTCTTTCCAACGCCGGTCGGGCCCAGAAAGAGGAAGCTTCCGACGGGACGGTTGGTATCCGAGAGACCCGCGCGTGATCGGCGGACGGCGTTCGCGACGGCCGTGACCGCTTCGGACTGACCAATGACCCGTTCGTGAAGTCGGTCTTCCATCCGAAGGAGCTTTTCCTTTTCGCTCTCGAGCATCTTCGAGACTGGGACGCCGGTCCAGCGGGAGACAACATGCGCGATGTCTTCGTCGGTGACCTCTTCGGTCAAGAACGATCCGGCCTTTTGAACTTCCTCAAGCTCGGTCTGGGCCGTCGCGACAGCTTGCTCCGCGGCGGGGATATCGCCGTATTGAATTCGCGCAGCAGCGTCATAGTCAGCGGTGCGTTGCGCGCGCTCAAGCTCTGTACGCATCGTCTCGACGTTTGCTTTGGCTTCTCGAATCCGCTCAATGAGTTCTTTCTCCCGTAGCCATTTGGCCCGCATTGTCGCGCGCTCTTCGTTGAGTTCCGAAAGCTCTTGCTCCAGCGTTGATAGGCGCCCCTGCGAAGCGGCGTCGGTCTCCTTTTTCAGCGCTTGCCGTTCGATCTCGAGCTGCATCGCGCGTCGCTCGACCTTATCGATCTCGACCGGCATCGAGTCGATCTCCATCTTGAGTCGAGAGGCCGCTTCGTCTACGAGGTCGATGGCCTTGTCCGGCAAAAAGCGGTCGGTGATGTAGCGGTCCGAAAGCGTTGCTGCCGCGACGATGGCGCTGTCCTGAATGCGAATTCCGTGATGAACCTCGTAGCGCTCTTTCAGCCCGCGAAGGATCGCGATGGTGTTCGAGACATTGGGCTCTCCCGCCATGACCGGCTGGAAACGCCTGGCGAGGGCTGCATCTTTTTCGATGTGCTTGCGATACTCATCGAGGGTCGTCGCCCCGATGCATCGAAGCTGACCGCGAGCAAGGGCGGGCTTCAGCATATTCGACGCATCCATCGAACCCCCTGCGGCACCGGCACCGACCAAGGTATGAAGCTCGTCGATGAAGAGCACGATCTCCCCGTCGCTCCGCTCCACCTCTTGGAGGAAAGCCTTCAGACGTTCTTCGAATTCGCCTCGGAACTTCGATCCGGCGACCATCGCCGAGAGGTCCATCGAGAGGACTCGCTTCCCTTTGAGGCTCTCCGGTACATCGCCCGAAGCGATTCGTTGCGCGATGCCCTCGACGATCGCGGTCTTTCCGACGCCTGGTTCGCCGATCAGCACCGGGTTGTTTTTCGTACGCCGGCTGAGGACCTGCATGACGCGGCGGATCTCCTCGTCGCGGCCGATGACCGGGTCGAGCTTGCCTTCTCGGGCAGAGGCTGTGAGGTCGCGCGCGTACTTTTCGAGGGCTTGATATTTCCCCTCGGGATCCGGTGACGTAACCTTCTGGCCTCCACGGACCTCGTTGATCGCTGCCTCAAGCGCTGCCTTGTCGACGCCCGCGAGGACATTCTTTGCTTCGCGCGTATTGAGGATCGCAAGGAGCACATGTTCTGCGCTCGTATACTCATCGCCACGCTTTTCGGTCTCGGTCCACGCTTGGGTCATGACGGCGCGAAGCGTTCTCGAGAGCACCGGCTCTCCGCCTCCTTCGACACGGGGAAAGCGAGTTGAGCGTTCGACGGCGGCTTGAACAAGCGCGCGAGGATCTGCGCCTGCCTTGCGTAAGATCGGCGCCGCGATTCCGCCTTCTTGGGCAAAGAGCGCAATCAGAACGTGCTCCGCATGCACGTCCGGATTTTTTCGTTCCGCGGCGTGCTGAGTGGCGGTCATCAAGGCTTCGCGGGTCTTTGTGGTCAGTCGGTCGAGTCGCATCGATTCTCCTGTCGTTCGATTCGAACGCACGACGGCGTGGCGGCGACGCCGTGGTTCGTAGGACATGGCTCCAGGCCGGAAGTTCCCCTTCGTTTCGCGAGAGAGGAGGGCGGGAGGGTTTGGGGGCTGTGGCCCCCGGTCAGTGGGTCTAAGCTAAGCACCGCCAGAAAAGCGTCAACCTCTTACGAGAAGCGTTTGCGCATTTTCTTATCCCATGGATTGAAATCGATTACTCGCGCTCAAAAGCCCACGACGGCCCTGTTTCGATGACGTATCGTCCCTCGATATCGATTGGCTCAAGGCGGGGTCGCGTATAACGAACGCGGATTTCCTCGTCTCCGCGGGAGAGCTGAAGTCGGATCAACGCGCCATCTTCGATGCCGAAGAGAGCATCGAAAATCTCCGCTCGGCTCGAGACAGTCCTACCCTGAATGGCGACCAGTACATCTCCCCGCAGCACCGGTCCGGCGCCGCGTTCGAACACCATGCTGTCCGCTTCCAGCCGAGCTCCTCGAAACACGCGTGAGAGCTGTGCGTCATTAAACTGAGGAACTCTTCTCCCAACGAGTGTTGCGTCGACCTGTTCCAGACAGAACTCGAGGGGGATCGGGCGCCGCTGATAGCCCCCGAATTCCTCGCCTCGATTCGGCGTATTTTCGGCGTAGGCGGCGGCACAAAAACCGAGCAGCATCGCGCCGTCGAGATCACGAAGATCCTCGAGGGGTTCTCGGTACGCGTTGTGGATGTGGCGCCGCCATGTCGCGACGAGCTCCTCTGTCGATGCGCCATCCTCGAGCCATTTTCGGAAGAGGCCATCCCCGAGCCAAAGCGCGGGAGTCTCCTCGCGTCGTCTCGATCTTCGTAGGATACTCGCAAGCTCTCGCTGTGGACCGCCGAGCCAAGCCCATCCGTATCCCAAAACGAGTTGATCCGTCTCGGATTCGAGACGCAGCCATCCATCCTCTGGCGCCACGGCGATCGATTCGGCCACTACGAGCGCGTCTGTGGGGAGACCGAGCTGTTCCGTATCGATGGGGGTTCCCTCTGGGGAAATCAAAGCGACTCCATCGACGATGAGGTTGAGTGGGATGTTCTGCTGCCCATCGGCAATTGCTGGAAGCATCCGAAGATCGAGCACTCCTTCGTGCGCGCGACGCAAGGTAAGTTCTGCGGCGGAGCATTCGTCATCCACGCACACTTCGCCCGGCCAGTTTCGTATCTCGACCTCAAGCGAAGTCGCGGAGATGCGAAGCGTTGCGCTCGGCGGGGGAGGGGTTGCGGTGGGCGGTGCGGGTTCCGCGACGGGAAGGGTGGGTGGCGCTTGCGTTGCGCCGCCGCACGCCAAGAGGCAGAGGCTCGAGAGACCCACGGTGGCGACGAGCCAAGCGCTACGAGAAACGCGGCAAAGTTCAGTCATGTTCACGGCAATGGTCACGGCGGTTTCACTTCGCGGAAGCGAATAAACAACAGTAGGCGCGGGGTCTCGACGAACGCAAGGGGAAGCCGGCGCTGCTATTCTTCCTCGCTCACAACCGAAAGCGGCGATCCGTCGAAAAGGGGGACTCGCTCACCGGATTCGACCGCATTCACGACCTTCAGTCGACACGGGTCGCAGCTTCGCGTTGCGGAAGAACTTGGTTCCGTGAGGGGCGCCATCAAAACGTTTCCGACGGGATAGCGACGGACTGGTTCGCTCGTCGTATGCTGGCCAACATCACAGAAGTTCTTCGCAGATTGGTACGTGTAGAACTCTGTGAAGGAACCACTCTGCACCCAGCGTCGCTGCGAACACTGAATGCAGCGTGGAGGCTCGAAGCCTTTGCGATTTTCGATGAAGCGAATCGCTGCGCCGCGAGATGGAACCAAGAGGGCGTCCACTCTCCCGCAGCCGAGGCATCGAAATTCCTGCCGTATGCTCTGCTCCACCGAAGCGAGGGAGACGCTGCCGCAATAGCACTGTCCGCCTCGAGACTCGGTGGTGGACTTCGGGAGGAGCCCCAGACAGTAGCCACACTGAAGAAGTTCGGGGGTGTTTTCTTCCGTGTTTGGGAGTCTCCCACACGCGACACAGACGGCCAGAGGTGCGGTCATGGTGGAGCAGTGTAGGCACGGAATCTTGGGCACGCTCACGGCTTGAGAGTGCCGTCGCTCCGCGAAGTATTCAACTTTGGCAGAAACCTGATTTCGTTTCAGCGAAGTAGATCTGCGCGTCGTCGCATACGAAGCGATACCCGACCCGCTGATAGGCACGATTGCTCGCTGGATTGGATAGCTCTGTGTAGAGGGTGACGTTCGACGCCCCCTCGCGAAAGAGACGCCGGGCAATGGCCGCGCTGATCTCGCCGGCATAGCCGCGTCCGCGAAGAGAGCCCGGAGTATAGATGAGTCCGATATGACCGATGGTCGCGCCGTGCGCTCGCTCGCCCCTTCCCATGCAGACCGGAATGCCCTCTACTTCGAGCAAGTCGAAGAGACCGCCCACGATCGCAGAGTCGACCAGCCTCTCGATATCGCCGAAAAAGGGGGTCTCGACATCTCTCCAGAACGCGCGCGTCCAGTCGAGCAGGAGCGAGCGATCCTGGATCGTGGCCGGTCGCAAGCGTGTTGCCGCTGGCAATGACCCTTCTGCGTTGCCCGCAAAAGCGTAGAGGCGGTTCGGATATCGCGCGCTGAGTGCGACGTCATTCTGCAGGTTTGCGGCGAGCGCGTCGACGAACGCGAGCTTCCCGGTGATGCCTGGCACACTTGCATGACCAAGTTCTCGGTATCGCTGACGAACGAGCTCTGCGACGAAAGGGACGAACTTCATTTCGGCGTCGATGAGCACATTCCATGGGGGAGTGTGTACGAGAACTCCCACGATCTCGCCTTCGTTTTCAAGCGTCGCAAAGCACTCGTCTTTGAGCTGTCGTCCCACGTAGCGGCCGACAATCCGCGCCGGCGTGAGATCGGCAAAAGGATCTGCGCGGCGACGATGCGCCGTGGCGTCGAGCCAGGATTTCGCGCTTGGATGGGGGCGAAGCTTCAAAGTCATTCGTTCGACTTGGACATGATTTGCGGAATGTCGAAGAAAGAATGCGAGGGCGCTCCGCACAGAAGCGGTTCGCGCAATAAATTAGGAATTGCTGCTTCCCGCTCGAACGCGTACACCTCTTTGATGCGAATCGATCGCTATACCGGCTGTTTTCCAACGGGGCGTCACTACCCTGGGATTGCGGATCTGATCGCCAAAGCGATTCAGAACGTTGCCGGTCTCTGCGAAGAGTTCTCGCCGGGGCAAAAGTGGATGGATGTTCCTATGGTCGTCATCGACTTTGAGACGACTGGAACGAACCCAGAAGAAGACCGCGTACTCGAGATGGGGATGGTCGGGTTCCATCAAGGGCGCGTCACGTTCCGGGAGGGATTGCTGATCGACCCGACGATCCCGATTCCAGAGGAGTCGCGGGCCGTTCACGGAATTACGGACGAAGAGCTTGAGGGAGCCCCGCCCTTTGACCAAGCGTTTGAGGCGATTCGGACTCGGCTCGAGGGGCATCTACCGGTCGCCTACAACGCGACCTTTGACCAGCGCTTCTTGCTTGCCGAAGTCGCTCGCCTAAGCGGACGTCCGAAGGATTTGCCGCCTGCGATGCGGCCGGATGTTGTTTGGGTCGACCCGCTTGTCTGGGCACGAGAAATTCTCAAAGAGCAGAAGAGCCGAAAGCTCGTCGATGTCGCGGCCCACTTCGATATCCCGCTCGAACAAGCGCACCGCGCCGTTGGTGACGCCGAAGCGACCGGCCATGTATTGATGGCGCTCGCGAAAGATATGCCAGAGCTCTACGGCGAGCTGGTCCGTCTTCAGGGACGCTACGGGGCGTTCCAAGACGCGGCGATGGCGCGCTGGCGCCGATAGCGGCTGTATTTCGAGCGTCCGAAAAATCTTTGCGGACGAACCCAAGGAACTTCCCCGTGGGTTGGTACTCTATAGCGCATGGTTACGATGCCCCGCTCGACGCTCCTTGTCGTCCTCCTTTTCGCCCTTGGATGCTCTGACGCATCGGAACCGGTCGAGAATGTCTCGGCGGAGACCGCCCAATCGGGAAACGAAGAAGCCATTGAGGCAGAAGTCGAAGAGGCGGGTCCCGTCGAAGCGACCGAGGAAGAATCCCCGGTGTACTCCGTTCATGAGTGGGGCATGCTCGACATTCTCGCCGATGGACGTGTCGAGGTTGGCAGTGGGCCAGGGGATCCGGAACACCGACCGGGCGCTTCTGCAATGGATTCTCCGTCGATGCGGCCTTACGGCGGCATGCGACCTTCGATGAGGCCGATCCCGCAGATTCATGTCTCTCCGACAACGATCCGAAAGCCGGTGCTCTACTTTCACGGTGCAGAACCGGTCGAGGTGGACGTTCAAGTGGTGTTGCCGGGAGCAGTGCAGGAACATTGGCCGCCTGCGGAGCTTACCGCGGCGACGCTTGAGTGGAACGTCCGGCTTTCTCCTGGAGACTGCGACCCGGGTGGGTATCCGGAGCGAGATAGCGAGACGTGCGCAGGCTCCCCTGGTGGATATTGCGAACGAGCGGACCTTGAGACGTACGAGACGCCTGACGGGGCTTGTCTGGAGGTCGGGGGGACGCAGTGGGACCACCTCTTTTACCGCGGCGAGAACCCAGAGCTGCGTCAGCCGCTTTCCGTTGAATGGCGAGAGGGACACTGGGCTGTCGTCCGCCGCAATGAAGCGATTCGCAATGTCTATTGGATCGATCGAACGGGCGATGACGTACGCGCCAGTGTGACTGCGCTCGGAGGCGAGATCACGACGATGATCCCACCGAGCGAATCCCAAGTTCAAGCGGTCCACGAGGCGATGGGGCACGCCTTGCGAGACGGGCTCAGCGAAGAAGAAGCACGCGCGTTTGAGAGGGCGTGGGTCGATGAACTCTTCGGTAGCGGTGAGTCCGGTGGCGCGCCGACACTTCCGAATGCGATTTTGTACTTCCTGCCAGAGTCGGAGCACTCCCAGGTCAGCGAACTTCGCTTTGACCCACCACCTGCCAATATTTCTCGGGTCTTCGTGATCCGTCAGGAGCTACCATCCAGATGAGGTCATCATGAATCAATTTGCCACTGCGCTCTCCACCTTTTTGATTGGCACTGCCCTCATCGCTTGCGGGGATAGTCCACCCCCGCCGCCGCCCAATACGCCGATCACCAACGACCAAGCCGTGCCTTCGCTCGCGCTTCCGGTCTACGACGTACACGAGTGGGGACTCATCGATGTCTATCCGGATCAAGTCGAGATCGGCACGGGACCCGGTCGACCAGAACCCGCTGCACCGGCGCCGCGGCGGAAGCCGGTGCTCTACTTTCACGCCGATGACAGCGTGCGTATCAACAGCGTACAGGTGAACCTCCAGGGACAGGTCGCGGAGCACTGGCCGGCAACGCGCGGTCAGAACAATACGATCCTCTGGAGCGATCTGACGCTCTCGAATGGCGCATGTCCGCTCGCACCCTTTCCGTCTGCCGGAGGCGCCGAGTGTGCAGCGTCTCCAGACGGATATTGCGAGCTCGCTGAGCTTCAGAACTACACGACAAACGATGGCTCCTGCATCTCCGCGAACGGCTTGAACTACGACCATCTATTTTATCGCAGTCATCGAGGTAACTATCGCTCACTCATCCGCGTTGCCCCAAACGGGACCGTTCAGAACATCGGGTTGCCAGAGGGGAGGGCGGTCTACCTGATTCATCGCGACGTGGGGGGAACGGTCGCCCAAGCGCCGGCTGCGGGAGCTTCGATACCGCTTGTGACCAGCGGCCCACTCGGCGCGGTTCGAGAAGCCATTTCACGCGATATTCGAATGCTTGGCCTTACGAACGACGAAGCCGCGGCATTTGAGCGCGCTTGGTACAACGAGTTCTTCGGAGTGCGAAATAGTGGCCTTCCCGCGCGCGAGACAGCGCCCGCGAATGGACCGGCACGCTTTGCGCTCTACTTCGTTCCACAGAACGACCTCGATAATGTGAGCGGCCTGAGCTTTCATCCGCCGGCGCGAACGGTATCGCGTGTCATCGCGGTGCGAATCGCGATTCCGTAGCGATTCCCTCGACAGGCCGGGCGATTCGTGGAGAAGCCGCCCGATTCAAACGTGGTTCCCCCTTACGCTACATACCGAAGGAATAGCGAAGCTCGGATCGTCGTTCCGCGCGGAAGAGGGGCCCTTCTAGCGATTTGAACCACGCACTACCCAAGCCCGGCGATGGGACCCCAAGGTGGTTCGGGCGGAACGTCGGCGGGCTCTCCCTCGACCTCGATTTCGTCCTCCGGGATGAACGTCGGACAATCGATGCAAAGAATCGATTGCCAGTCTTCGCTCGGGTTGTCGTATCGATGCGCAGCACCCCGCGGCCAACGATGAACGGTCCCCGGGGGCACCGGCGCGCCCTGGCAGTGAAGCCCGCTTGAGAGCACCAGTTCACTTTCTCGCATCACTTTGTGGATGTGGAGCGGGATCCCTTTTCCGGGGGCGATGTTCAGCCGGTAGAGCCCCGCGTCTCGGGTCTCGTGGATGATATCGACCGTCCCCCAGTCCTTGGTCTCAGCGCCGAGCTCGACCCAATCTCGGTGTCGAGAGATCTCGAGTGAAGGCACGGCAAAGCCGCGAAGCGCGCCTGGTTTCCGAAGCCGGATCGTGACCTCCTCGACACCGGCTCTGGCTTCTCCCGGGGCAGGGGGCGCGAGCAAGAGCTTTGCGAGAGTATGTGCAGCGGTTTCGAGTAGCCGGAAACGTCCGGTTCGCAGGACAAACACCACCTGTGCCGAAATCGCGGCGTAGTCCACGGTATGCGCCACGCTTTCGCGGGTGGCGCACTCTTCAGTATCCAGCGTGAGTTCAAGGTCGACTCGGAGCGGCTGGCTTGCGTTTCGTTCGTGCGGGTACACGCCAACAACGCAGTCGACGGAGAGGTCGTCAACGCGGATCACATCACGATGTGGAGATTTGGTCATCTCCTTGAGCGTAGAGCTTGACCAACCTCGGTTGCAACGGTCGGTTTTCCCCGGTTCAACATCCGCAATCCTGGCTTTGGTTCGCCGGCGGAGCTTGGTACCTTCGCGCTATGACGAGCGCATCCATTCTCATCGTCGA
>JAHDCI010000141.1 GCA_020629955.1 Myxococcota bacterium
ATCATCGCTCTTTATCTGATCGCCCTCACGATTCTTGGAATCTACGGCGCGCATCGAAGCCTCCTTCTCACTCTCTATCTCAAGCATCGAAACAGCAAACGCTCCCCGGACCGGATCTTCGAGAAAGAAGAATACCCCTCCATTACGGTGCAGCTCCCGATGTTCAACGAGATGTACGTTGCAGAACGTCTGCTCGAGGGCGTCGCCGCGATCGACTACCCGAAAGACCGTCTCCACATTCAGGTGCTCGACGATAGCACGGACGAAACCGTCGATATCGCTCGCGCCAAGGTGGACGAACTCTGCGAGCGCGGGTTCGATGCACAGTACCTTCACCGTACCGATCGCACGGGCTACAAAGCGGGCGCGCTCGAAGAAGGTTTGAAGAGCGCAAAGGGTGAGCTGGTCGCCGTCTTCGACGCGGACTTTGTCCCAGAGCCGGACATCCTCGAAAAGCTTGTGCACTATTTCACGAACGATAAGGTGGGAATGGTCCAGGCGCGCTGGGGTCATATCAACCGGGACCATTCGCTGCTCACGAAGTGCCAGTCGATGATGCTCGACGGTCACTTCGTCATCGAGCATATCGCGCGAAACCGTTCGGGTCGCTTCTTCAACTTCAACGGGACCGCTGGCATGTGGCGCAAGGCGACGATCGAAGACGCTGGCGGCTGGGAACACGACACTGTCACCGAAGACATGGACCTGTCTTTCCGCGCGCAGCTCAAGGGCTGGGAGTTTGTCTACGTCCCGGATGCGCTCGCCCCGGCCGAACTTCCTTGCGAAATGAACTCGTTTAAGACGCAGCAGTTCCGCTGGGCGAAGGGCTCCGCGCAGACCACGAAGAAGCTTCTTCGCACCGTTTTGAAGGCGGACATTCCGTTTAAGGTGAAGATGGAAGTCGTCTTCCACCTCACCAATAACTTTGCGTACCTCTTCCTCGTCGTCCTCGCCGCGCTGCAGCTCCCGAACATGCTGCTTCGTCGTCACATGGATAACCCGGAGCTTCTCCTTCTCGACGTTCCGCTCTTCGCCGCGACCTGCGGCAGCATCTGCGTGTTCTACCTCGTCACGCATCGCGCTCTTTACGACAGCCTCTGGGATGCCGTGAAGCGACTTCCGCTCATGATGGCGCTCGGCATTGGGCTCTCGGTGAACAATGCTCGAGCGGTCCTCGAAGGCCTCTTCGGCAACGACCTCGAGTTCGTTCGTACGCCAAAGCACGGGATCTCCCGCAACGACAGCGACTGGAAGAAGAAGCGCTACAAGGCTCGCTTCCCAATTCACTCGATCCTCGAGATTGCGTTCGGACTCTATTTCGTCGCGACGATCGCGCTCGCCGTCGTCACCGGTTCCTGGGTCAGCATTCCCTTCTTGGTGCTCTTCATGGTCGGCTTCCTCTACGTCGGCACGCTGAGCCTGTACCAAGCGAACTAGGCAAGAGCGAAGAGCGAAGAGCGACGCGGCGATATGCTGCGTCGCTTTTTTCGTTTTCGAAGCCAGTTCACTATTTGTCAAAGGGCGATCGGCGTCACCGGACGCGTTTCGAAATTCGAAACTGCCCGTTGCGAGAAGAGTCCCACGCTCCTTCTGCTCAAGTGCGAAACACTAACTTCTAAGCTCTTCCAAACATTCATCAATTTTAAGATCGAAGAACTGAGACGAGAAATCATCCGGGAATTACCAGCGGGTTTGGAACGCAAAAACCACATGAAGTTTCGTAACGTCAAAGGAAAGCGGCTTGCGCGCGCGTCAAAACCGAGCTTTTTTTCCGGGTGGCTGGTTCCTCGCCGGGAACGAGCCGGGAGGATTGTGTGATGAAACGGGCCTGGAAGGGATACGCGGCGGTCGCCGTCGCCGCGGCGCTTTTGACATGTTTGGCGATGACACCAGTCGCCAATGCGACGGTGATGCGAGAGCTATCCATGGAGGAGCTTGTCGATGGCGCGGACGCGATTGCGCGCGCGAGGGTCACGCGGAGCGGAACCGTGCTCTCGCTCGACGCAAACGGTCACTATCAGCCGTTTACGCGCACCGAGATGGAAGTAAGCGAGTGGCTCAAGGGGGAGTCCGACGCGCTCGTGCTTCGCGAACTCGGCGGCCTTATCGGGCAAAACGGGGAACACGGAGGAATGGCGATTGACGGCACGCCGACATATTCCCTCGGTGAAGAAGTTGTCGTCTTCCTGCGCCACGACCCCGAAGAGGTCGGCGCATTCCGCACCTTCGGCATGGTGCAAGGGAAGTTCGGCGTCGTTCAGACGTTGGAAGGTCCAAGCTACGTTGAACGCGACACTCGCGATGTGGCATTCCTCAGCAACGGTCGCTGGCGTCAGCAGATCCAGCACGGCAGCACGGAGCGAATCGCACTCGATGTCTTTCTGGAGTTCATTCGGACCGAGCTTGAGAACCCGCGCGTGAACATCGAGGGCGAAGGCGAGGTTACGCCATGAACGCGCTCAAAGCCCCCATCGCGCTCGCGCTGACGGCCGCAGGAATGCTCGCCGTTCCCAACCAAGCTTCGGCGTGGAGTTGTATCTCGGGCTCGTGCCCTCGTTGGTGTCGAAGCGTTCCTTACGCGCTTGGTGCAGCATCGCCAGACCTCGGCGACGCGGTTACCGAGAGCGAAGTTCGTCGAGGCATGGACGATTGGACGCTTCGCAGCTGCACCTCGCTCACCACGACCTACACCGGGCGAACCAGCGCGCGACCTGGAGATGGTGACGGCCAATCCGTGATCGGATGGATCGAAAGCGGCTGGCCCCATGACCCGGTCGCGATCGGTGTTTCCGGTCCCCGCTGGGGTGGCGATGGCTGCGTCGTCGAAGCCGATATGAGCATGAACGGCGTGGACCATATCTGGACCACGGATCCGGGCCGCGGCTCCACGGTGAATGCGTACTCGATCGCGCTCCATGAGGGCGGGCACTACTACGGGCTAGGTCACGCGCCGGAGGATCCGAACGCGACCATGTACCCCGCGTACACCGGCGGGATCGACATGCTGAATAGCAACGACGAAGCTGGCATCTGCACGCTCTATCCCGGCGAGGGTCCTGTCGACTGCAATACCTCGGGCTGCCCTTCAGGTCAGGAGTGTGTTGGCAATCGCTGCCAAGCGATCACGGGTGATGGAACGGTCTGTTCGCCCTGCAGCTCAGATGCGGAGTGCGGCGGCCCAAACGATCTTTGCATCGGCTACCCCGATGGAGGGCAGTTCTGCGGTCGCGCATGCACAGGCGGAGACTGCGGAGATGGTTTCGTCTGTGCGCGCACGAGCGGCGGGCTCGCTCAATGTGCCGGGCTTCAGGGGGAGAACTTTACCTGTGCCGGCGTCATGCCGGAGCCCTCGGGCTGCACGCTCGATAGTATGTGCGCGGCCAACCAGCGTTGCGACACCACGACCGGTGAGTGCGTCGCCCGGCCGACGAACCTCGGGGACCTCGGCGACAGCTGCGAAATGAACGAACAGTGCAACTCGAACCTCTGCTTTGCGGGCCGATGCTCCGCAAGCTGCGACTGGCTCAATACGCGTTCCTGCCCAGACGGCTTCTATTGCAATGGTGAAGCGACCGGGGCCTGCGGCACGGGCTTCTGCATGCCGGGCAGCCCCGGCGCGGCGCCCTTCGGCGCGGCGTGCGCAAACGATACCGACTGCGACTCGCTGATGTGCCATCGAGGCGCGTGCTCCATTCCGTGTCGCGGTGACTCTAGCGTCGACTCGTGCCCGCCAGGAACCGCGTGCGAAGCCACGGCGGCGGCAGGCTGCGGCGCGTGTCAGACGAACTCCTCCACAGAGCTTGGTGGTCTCGGCGAGGCTTGCCTCGATCATCGAGACTGCGAGACGGCTCTTTGCGCAACCCGAGGTGAAGGCGACAACTTCTGCACTGCCCTCTGCGATAGCGAAAACCTGTGCCCCGATGGCTTCACCTGCAGCGCGGATTCGGACGGTCTCTGCGAGCCTCCCGAAGGTCGAGATCCCGGCGGCGTGTGTGGTTGCTCCGCGCCAGGCGCGGGACCGAAATTGCCATGGCAGTTGATGGTTTTCGGCCTTATTCCAGGGGCGTGGTTCTATCGCCGACGACGAGCGCGCTGAGTTCTGAACGCAACCTGACGAAACGAGAGCGACCCAGAGGCAAAGCGCCGATGGGTCGTTTGCTTTCCTGCACGGCAGGGATGTTTGCTGCGGGCTCTTTCTCCCTCGACATTCGTTCCTTCTCGGTCCACATCAATCGTCCCGTGCTTCGTCGTTCACCGCTTTCGCTTCTTTCACGTCGAGATGACGCTGAGAGAAAGACTCGATGCGAGACAAAATGAGTGACACCGAAGCGACGACGGACGGCGTCGAACTCAAGACCTTTGTCCAGCCTTACAGGCGTTCGCTCATCGTAGGCAGCGCCCTATTGCTGCTCACCAATCTGCTCGACAAGGCCATTCCATGGCTGCTTCAGCAGGCGATCGATGGGCTTGAACGCGGCGATCTTGAGGTCATGAAGCGCTCTGCGATTATCGTTGTCGCGCTTGCAGCGGGCCTATGGATCGTCCGCACTGGATCGCGCGTGGTCGTCTTTAACGTTGGCCGCGATGTCGAGCACGACCTTCGGAACGAGGTGATGCGCCGAGTCCATAGACTCGGACCGACGTTCTTCCGCTCGATGCCGGTCGGCGAAGTGATGAGCCGAGCGACGAACGACCTGGCGCAGGTTCGTCTCTTTGTCGGTTTTGGCGCACTCAACCTCGTCAACTCGATTTTCGCGTTCGGAGGCGCGCTGGTCCTCATGATCGCGCTCTCGCCAACGCTCACGCTATGGGCGTTACTCCCGTATCCCGCCGTGGTGTTCATCGCGCGCTTTTTCGGCAAGCGAATCTACGCTCGAAGCCGAGATGCGCAGTCTGCTCTTGGCCAACTCGCGGACGCCGCCCAGGAGAATCTCGCGGGGGTACGCGTCGTCCGGGCGTTCTCGCTCGAGGAATCCGAGAAAGAGCGATTCGAAGAAATTAACCAACGCGCTGTCGATGCGAATATGCGCCTGGTCGTCCTCCGCGGCGTGATGTGGCCCGTCTTCATGCTCGTCGCCTCCATCGGAACACTCATCGTGATCTGGAAGGGTGGCGAGATGGTACTCAACGACGAGCTGACCATCGGTAAGTTCGCCGCGTTTAATGCCTACCTCGCGCAGCTCGTATGGCCGACCCTCGCTTTCGGCTATCTGCTCAGCATCATTCAGCGCGGCCGCGCGAGTTTTGAGCGCGTGACCGAGATTCTCGACGCAGAAGATGAAATCGAAGAGTCGGCGGCACCAAAGTCCATCGCGGGCAGAGGTGATATCGAAGTCCGCTCGCTGAACTTTGCCTACGGGGAGACGCCCATTTTGAAGGATGTCTCGTTTCACGTACCGGCCGAAGGATCGCTGGCGATCATGGGCACCGTCGGCTCCGGAAAGAGTACGCTCGCCGCCCTGCTGCCGCGCCTGATCGACGCTCCGAAGGAGAGTGTCTTTTTGGACAGCGTCGATGTGACGGAGGCAAGGCTTGGCGAGCTCCGCGATGCGATCGCCTATGCGCAGCAGGAGCCCTTCCTCTTCTCTACGACCGTCCGACAGAACATCGCATTCTCGATGGAAGATCCCGGCGCCTCCGACGCCGAAGAACGCATCGAACGGGCCTGTCGAGAAGCCTGCGTATGGGACGAGATTCAGCTCCTACCTAAGAAGCTTGAGACTCTCGTTGGCGAACGGGGCGTGCAGCTCTCTGGCGGTCAGAAGCAACGAATCGCGCTAGCGCGGGCCCTGCTTTCGGAGCCGAAAGTTCTCGTCCTCGACGACCCGATGAGCGCGGTGGATGCAAAGACCGAAGCGACAATCCTCGAGGCGATCGATCGCGCCAAAGAAGGACGGACGCTCATCCTGGTCACGCACCGTATCGCCGCAGCCTCGCGCGCCGACCAAATCATCGTGCTCGACCGAGGTCATATCCTCGAGAGCGGAACGCACGAAGAACTGGTCCAGATCGATGGCGTCTACGCATCGATGGCCCGGCGGCAATCGATCGAAACGGAGCTCAGCACGCTATGAGCACGGATGTCTTTAAGAAGAAGAAGGTCTCACGGCTCTTCGTCGCTCAGAACGCCGAGAGTGTTGGCGAAGAGCAGCGCGATATCGCGCTCCTGAAGCGACTCATCCCCTTCATGAAGCCCCATACGCGGCTCTTTGTGATCGCGCTTATCATGATGCCGCTCGCATCACTCGCGGGGCTGATACAGCCGTGGCTCGTAAAAAAGGCGGTCGACTCGGTCGTCGTGCAACGTAGTCCCGACGCGCTCTCAAACGTCGTCATGCTCTACGCCGGTGCGATCGCGGTTGAGTTCACGCTCCGCTTTTCACAGACCTACATCATGCAACTCGGCGGTCAGCGAACCGTAGCCGGACTCCGCTCCTATGTTTTTGCGCATATTCAGCGGCTCGGGCTTCGCTATTTCGACCGAACCCCCGTCGGGCGCGTGGTCACGCGCGTAACAAACGATATCGACTCTCTGACGGAGCTCTTTGCATCCGGCGCGGTCACCGCGTTCATGGACATCATCACCCTCGCTGGGATCATCATCTTCATGCTGGTGATCGATTGGCAGCTGAGTCTCATCACCTTCTGCGCACTGCCGCCGCTTGCCATCGCAGTGAATCTCTTCCGCCGATGGGCGAGGGTCGCGTTCCAGGATATTCGACTCACGATCGCGCAGCTCAATGCCTACCTCGCGGAGCAGGTTTCCGGCGTGGCGATCGTCCAGGCATATGGACGCCAAGACGACTGCGCCGATGAGTATGCCGAGATCAACGCCGCCTATCGCGACGCGAACTACCGCTCCATTCGTTACGACGCACTTCTCTACTCGGTCGTGCAGTCGGTCAGTGCGGCGTGCGTCGCGCTTGTTCTCTATTTCGCGGCGGTTCGGCTCGGATGGATCGAAGGCGGCGCAGAGAGCGCGCTCTACGTCGGAACCGTCGTGGCCTTCTACGACTATATCGAGCGCTTCTTTATCCCGGTGCGCGATCTCGCGACCAAGTACACGATTATCCAATCGTCTCTGGCTTCTGCCGAGCGCGTCTTTTCGTTGCTGGATACGGAGGAGCTCGACGCTCCCAAGACGTACCCGATCGCCAAAGACGAGAACGATAAGAGCGCGATCACATTCTCGAACCTGAGCTTTGGGTATCACGAAGGCCGTCCCGTTCTTGAAGACGTGAGCTTTTCGATCCAGCCCGGAGAACGTGTGGCGGTGGTTGGCGCGACGGGGTCTGGAAAAACCACCCTTCTCTCTCTCCTTTTGCGCCTATACGAACTCGGCGATCCCAAAGATGAAGCGAGCTGGCCGGGCGAAATTCGAGTCCAAGGCGAGGAGCTCCGCTCCCTGACTCGAGAAGCTCTCCGCCGGCGCTTCTCAGTCGTTCCGCAGGACGTATTCCTCTTCGCCGGTGAACTTCGAGAAAACTTGTTGCTGGACGAGAGTTCCAGGAGCGCAAACGACGATCGGATCTGGGCCGCCCTTGAGCAGGTGGGAGCGGCGGAGCTAGTTAGGGCACGGGGCGGCCTCGCTGCGAAGGTTGACGACCGAGGTTCAAACTTCAGCGCTGGCGAAAAGCAGCTGCTCGCGTTCGCGCGAGCGCTACTCCGTGACGCGCCGATTCTACTTCTTGACGAGGCGACGGCGAATGTTGATTCGGAGACCGAAGCGGAGCTTCAGGAAGCCGCCGAAAAGCTCCTTTCTTCCCGGACCTCTCTGACGATTGCGCACCGCCTATCCACGATCGAACGCTCGGACCGAATCCTCGTCATGCACCGAGGAAAGCTCGTGGAATCAGGATCCCACGAGGAGCTCCTCACCCAAGATGGCGTCTACGCTCGCCTCCACGCGCTGCAGAACGATCAATAGTCATCGAATCGTCATAACTTTGGGGAATGGAGAGGTTTGGGTGATTCGTCTTTTCGAGGATGAACGACCAGCCCCCCTCCGCCGGCACTCCAAATGGAGCGCCTTCCGAAACCGGTTCCAGCGAGAACCCGCCATCCACTGAGGGCGATAGTCTTGCGATTTCAGAACCGGCAAGTGCGACGTCAACGAGCACACGATCCGCGCAACCGGCAAGCACAGGCTCGGTAAGCACAGGCTCGGTAAGCACGGGCTCGGTAAGCACGGGCTCGGTACACACAGGCTCGGTAAGCACAGGCCCAGTAAGCACAGGCCCGGCAAATGCTGCGCTGGCCACCCACGGCTATCCGATGAGCTCCCGTCCGGCTCAGCGCATCCAGGACTGGCGAACAGCGAGTGAACCCCCGAAGAATCTCCCTGAGACGATCGAGGCTTTGCTGAAGCGACCCGGCGCGATCGCGGACCACCTTCGCGCAGATCCGAGAATCACGCGTCGCCTTATGATGTGTGCGGCGCTGGCCCTTCTTGTTTCGGGGATCGCCTCGGCGACTTTCTCGGGTGGCGCACAGCTGTTTCTGGTACCGATCAAAGTAACGCTCGGAGCGTTCTTCTGCGCGGTGCTCTGCATGCCAAGCTTGCACGTACTCTCCTCTCTCTTCGGAGCGCGGGTCGAACTTCGCGAAACATGGGGAGCGCTGTGGATGGGGATCTCGCTGATGGCGATATTGATGGTGAGCTTCGCACCGATCGCGTGGGTCTTTGGGCAGGCGACCTCGAGCATTCACGTGATGGGGACCATTCAAGGCGTTCTCCTGATTTTAAGTACCTTCATCGGATTGCGGGTGACTCGTGCAGCGATGGAGCGAGCAGGCGGCTCCGCCGCATCGGTGCGCCTGTGGGGGCTTCTCTTTGTCGTGGTGCTCCTTCAAATGTCGACCAGCCTCCGGCCTCTTGTTGGTCCGTACGAAGGGGAGCTCCTCAGCGGCAAGCTCTTCTTCATCGAGCACTGGGCGTCGTAGGTCATATCCCATGCTCTTCTCGAGTGACGCCCTCTCCCCACAAGGCGACTGGACGCGAGCGCTCCGCGAGGATCGGGATCTGGCGCGTTCGGCAAAGTCGATGCTGGTCACGATCCTATTTTTCGGCGGCCTCTACGGCGCGTCTCTCGGGATCTGGCGCGGACCGCTTCAAGCGTGCTTCGCGGCGATCAAGCTTCCGCTCTTTCTTGCGGGAACCGCGCTGCTCTCGGCCATCTCGATCGCGGCCCTTTCTATGGCACTTGGCGCAAGACTCAGCCTACGCCAGAGCTTGGTGATGACGCTTTGGCCCCTCACAAGCGCGGCCCTTATTCTTGGCAGCATCAGCCCAGTCTTCACGTTCTTTGCGTACTCCGTGACGCCGCCTCCCGGACCGGGAGCGACTCCTGAGCAGCTGGCCGAGGCGATGTTTGTCGGGACGCGTTTGCTAAGCGTTCACATCGTCGCGATCGCTGCAGCGGGAATGGCCGGGACACTTCTTCTCCGCACCAATCTACGACGGCTACTGCGCAATCGGCAGCTCGCCTTTCGGGTCCTCTTCATTTCGCTCGGAGTCCAACTTCTGGCGGGCTCGCAGCTTTCATGGCTGATGCGCCCCTTTCTCGGGAAACCGGATCAACCTGTGTCGTTCTTTCGGGGGGACGCGTTTCGGAGCGGTTTCGTGCAAGAGATTCATCAGATGATCGCGGACGACGCAGGTCTTGCGGGGGTCGCGATCTCACTGGGGGTGGTTGCACTCATCGCCCTCATTCTTGTTTGGTTCGCGCCGGACCAGGTGAATCTAAATGTGGAGGGAACGCAGCTTCAGATTCGTTCGGAAAACCTCCCGGTTCGGGAAGTCCCGTTGAGTTGGATCATCTCCGTGCGAAAATACGACTGCCAGGTAACGGTCCAAATTCGTGATCCGCAGAGCGTCAATGTGGAAGAGCTGCTCTGCGTCACGGACACCGCAAAGGAGGCCCACGAGCTGATCGAGTTGATCGAGCGCCCCGTCGAAGCGCCATACCGAAGGCAGGCGGCCAAGAGATCGATTTGACCCGTTCGCGGAAACCCACGAATCTGAGCGGATGACGACTTTCCTTCGCTCACTTCCTTCGGCACTTGCCCTTTCGAGTTCGCTCATCGCGTGCGGAAGCGCGACGCCTTCAATAGCCACCCCGTCGGAGGTGACGCTCTCCGAACCTCTCGCCAGTGACGAAGGAATGGGCGAGTGCGATCCGGAGGCCCTGGGAGAGCCTTCAATGTTCACCCTGGCAGGACAGACTCTGCACAGCGCGGAGATTGGAGCTCCTGAGGTCTGCGAAACCGAAAACGGCTCCTACATTCCGATTCGCCACAGCGGCCAATACGAGCTTCGAATGCCCCAAGGGCAGCCGGCCACCGGGTGCAGCCACGCCGGGCAATCGGACTGCGAATGGATCGACGCAAACGCCTTCTTTCAAGATGCTTTCCAACGCGCAGAGCAAGCCAACCTCCAGATTCTCGGCGTTGGCCGCGGTCCCTGTGGCGATACCGGCGAGTACGACTCTTGGAACTACAGCATCATGGTTCGCAACTGGGCAAACGTGAACGCGCTCGTGGAGATTCTCGCTGAGCGAGCGGAAGCGTGGGGCGTCGATGGGCAGGTTGGCGCTGCTGTGGAAGGTGAGACATGCGGGGTACTACTCGAGGGGGAATAGAGGTATTTCTCCCTCCCCGGGCAAAGCCGTCGGCCCGTAGGGATCGTCCGACTACCCTTACCGGGATCCTGGGGAGCGCCCTTCGAGGATAGCGAAGGCATCTCGAAAACAAACGGTATCGCGAAGGCGTAGGCACACACCTCTGAGAGTGGTAAGGTCTCTTCGTGGAGGAGAAGTCAATTGGGATCGATCTGGGGACGACGCATACCGTGGTCGGTCGCGCAGGAACGATTCTCAGCGGTTCGGCAGACGCACCTACGGTGCCTTCGGCGATCGCGTACCTGCCGGACAATAGCGTGCTCGTCGGCGCGCGAGCGCGACGTCGGCGCGCCATCGATCCCTCGAATACAATTGTAAGCGCCAAGCGTCTCATTGGCGTCCCCTACTCTCCGAACGCTCTTGAGCGGCTGCAGCCTTTCTTTGCGCCGAAACTCGTAAAGACGACCGACGGGAGCTTTGCCCTTATGACGCGCGCGGGCGCGGTCACCCCGATTCGAACCGCGGCACATGTCATCGATTATGCGTGCACTCGTGCCCGCGTCTCTCCCGAGGAGATCGGCCGCGCAGTTGTTTCTGTTCCGGCATCTTTCGACGAGCGCGCAAGGCGAGCGACGATCAGCGCAATGCGAACCGTTGGATTCCGCCGGGTAGGCGTCATCGACGAACCCGTCGCCACTGCGCTGGCGTATCTCCAGCGGAGCAGCCTCCGATATGCCCTCATCTACGACTTCGGCGGCGGGACCTTCGATGCAGCGCTGCTCGATTGCGAGACCTATCCGTTCCGCGTTCGCGCACATCTTGGCGAGGCAGACCTCGGAGGCGATGATATCGATCGGGCGATCGCCGACTACGTCGCAGAGACAGTCCTACGGGAACATCGCTGGGATCTTCGAAGCGAACGAACGACCTTTGAGAGATTGGTCGACGCGTGCGAACGTGCGAAGACGCAGGTCGCGCATCGATCCGTGACGACGCTCTCGCTCTCCGAGATCGACGAAGCTGCACCTGAGCTTCCCGATTTCGACTTGCCGCGCTCGCGAATCGTGGACCTCGCAGAGCCTTTCGTAAATCGTACCCTCAGCCTCTGCAAAGCCGTCCTTGAGCAGGCGGAGGTTACGATCAAAGAGATCGACGCAGTCTTCCTTGCCGGAGGCTCCAGCAACCTTGCGGGGCTACAATCGACCGTTCGCGAGCTTTTCGGGAAACGGCCTCGCGTGGATATCGACCCCATGCACGTTGTATCTCTCGGCGCGAGTTACGCGGCTGTCCGCCCAGATTTTGAGCGAATGCTCAGCACTCCGATTCGGCGGCGGCCAAGCTCTTCCCATGCCTGGGAACTCAAGCTGAACTCATAAAAGCCAAGATTCGAAAAAGGGGGGATAGTGCATCAAAGGATAGGTTCAGTTGGGCTGCGTTACGGATTTGTTCTCATCGGGTTGGCCATCTCGCTTGGCTGCGGAGGATCCCCGCCAGTTCAATCATGCTTAACTTCCGATCACCCGCGCCCGGCGCTTCCCGAGCTGGAACCCGCGGAACTTGCACTGGATCCGACGTCTGAACCCGCGTTGCCGGAGGGACCGCGAAACCAACTCGTGCTCGAGATCGACGGCCGGCACTATCGCGTCACAGAAGGCGAAACGTTCGAACTCCCCGGATGCGGTCATCAGGTCAATATTCGACTTGCGAGCACACAAGAGATCCGAGCAAACCGCCTCCATTTTCATGTTCCTCAGGGGTGTTCGGTCGAGGTGGAAGAAACTCCGGAAGGGGACACCTGGCACATCGAGAATGCCGATGGGTTCGTCATGATCACAACCGTTCCTGGGGGCGCGGGGGCGGACCAAGCACAGTTCGTGCGCGCGGTGATGAACGCGATGCAGTCACGGATGAGGAACGCGGAAATGACCGAGCTGCAGCCCAAGACGATCACCGTCGCGGGTCAGCGGGTGGAGTTTCTTCGGTTGCGGGTAACGCTCCTGCAAGAGAGCTTCGAGCAGTTGATCGGGACGTTCGCCATCGGAGAAGACCTCTACGCGATCGTCTTTCAGGACAGCGGAGATGAGCCCGGAGAAACCCCAGGGTTTCGCGATTTTGTCGAACTCTTCGAACGTACGTCAGTGGCGCGGTAGTCGGTTTCATAACGGAAACACCGC